>NZ_JBFRFI010000003.1:0-329481 GCF_052114745.1 Brevundimonas sp. 2YAF1
GCGCAGGCGGCGTCGGAACCGGCGGCTTGGGCGCGGGCGGCGTCGGCGGCGGCGGCGTGGGCTTGGGTTCAGGCGGCGTCGGCGCGGGCGGAACCTCGACCGGCGCGGTGGCCCCGTCCTCGGGCGAGGGCTCGGGCTGCGGGTTGTCGGCCGGGGCGGCGGCGACCACCATCTCCGACACGATCGACACCGGCACCGAATTCACCAGCGGCTTGAGCTCGTCCTGTTTCGACCACGACACCAGGGCGAGCGCCACCACGCCGGCGTGCAGCGCGAGGGAGCCCAGGATAGCCGGTGACGGACGACGCAAGGGCTCAGCCCTCCGCCGCGTCGTCGGCGGCCGTGTCGGTGATCAGGTTCAGCTTGGTGAAGCCCGAGGCCGACAGGCGCGCCATCACGCGGGCCACGGCCTGATAGGGGGCCCGGCCGTCGGCGCGGATGAAGACCGGCTTGTCGCGCGCCTTGTCGCCGCCCTCTTCGGCCACGCGAAGCGCCAGCGCCTCCCAGCGGACTTCGCTCTCGCCGATGAAGATGGCGCCGTTCTGGTCGATCGAGACCGTGATCGGCTTGTCGGTCGTCTCGACGGCGCTGGCCTCGGTCTTGGGCAGTTCCACCGGCACGCCGACGGTCAGCAGCGGCGCCGAGATCATGAAGATGATCAGCAGCACCAGCATGACGTCGACCAGCGGCGTGACGTTGATTTCGCTTAAGGGACGCTTGCGCGCGCGGCGTCGACCACGCCCGCCGCCCGAGCCGCCTCCTCCTCCACCCATGGCCATGGGTCAGACGCTCCGACGCAGGTTCAGCTCGGCCGAAGGAGGCGGCGGCGGCGGCGGCGGGGCCGAGGGCGCGCCCAGACGCCGGGCGATGGCCGATTGCAGGTCGTCGGCGAAGGCTTCCAGACGGCCCGTGAACTTGCCCGCCGTCACCGAGAAGGCGTTGAAGGCGATATAGGCCGGGATGGCCGCCGCCAGACCGATGGCCGTGGCGAACAGGGCCTCGGCGATGGCCGGGGCCACGGTCGTCAGATTGGTGTTGCCCGCCGCGGCGATGCGGTCGAACGCGTTCATGATGCCCCAGACCGTGCCGAACAGGCCGATGAAGGGCGAGGCGGTGGCGACCACCGACAGCACGCCCAGGCCGTTCTCGATCTTCTGGCTCTCGCGCGCGATCACCGAATCCAACCCCCGGTCGATGCGGGCGATCAGCATGTTGCCCTGCGTGTCCGTCATGGCCCCGCGCGTCCGCGCTTCGCGCCAGTCCTGCAGCGTCAGCACCAGCATGCGCGGCAGGGGATCGGCGGGCTGGGCCCCCGCTTGCGCGGCGACGTCTTCCAGCGAGCGGCCGCTCTCGACCTGTTTCTCGAACTCGCTCGCCCGGGCGTTCATGCGGGCGAAGCGCACAGCCTTGTCGATGATGATGGTCCAGGACCAGACCGAGGCCACGGCCAGGCCGATCATCACCGTCTTCACCACCCAGTCGGCGGTCGCGAACAGCGCGATGGGATTCAGCATGGAGGCGTCGGCGGGCGGGATCATACAGCGTCCTTGGGTCAGTCCGGGTCGTCCGCCTCTATCCAGCGGGCGGACGTGGCGGTTTCATGGCGGCGGTCTAGCGGTCGTCGCGCCCCGCGTCACGGGGGCGATGTCTGACAACCTCGTTATTGCGAAGCTTGAGCATTCGTCCTTCTCCCCTTGAGGGAGAAGTTCACTCGACCGGCTCCGCCTCGCCGCCCTGCACCATCCGCGTCACGGCCATGTCGGCGGTGACGTTGCCCAGGGTGCGGAAGATGTCGGGGATGACCTCGACCGCCAGCAGCAGGGGCAGCATTTCCAGCGGCACCCCCATGGCGATGCAGATGGGGGCGATGGAGGCGAAAAAGCTCACCTGACCCGGCAGGCCGACCGTGCCGATGCTGATCAGCATGGCCGTCAGCATGGCGGCGACCAGTTGGCCCATCGACGGCTCGATGCCGAACAGATGGGCGCAATAGATGGCCACCCCCAGGTTGGCGACCGGGCTGGTGACGCGGAACACCGCCACCGCCAGCGGCAGGACCAGCCCCGCCGTGGCGCGCGGCACGCCCAGCATGTCGACCGAGCGCTCTACCATGACCGGCAGGCTGGCCAGCGACGACTGGGTCGAGAAGGCCACGACCTGCGCCGGGGCCGCCGCCCGCGCGAACCGGCTCAGGCTCACCCGCCCGAAGATCACCGCCAGCGGATAGAACAGCAGGCCGACGCCGATGCAGGCGATGGAGATGATCGCCACATAGTGCAGCAGCACCCCCGCCGCGCTGGCCCCCGCCGTCAGGCCCACGCCCAGCGACAGGGCGAAAACCCCCAGCGGCGCCGCCATCAGCACCCAGCGGACGATGACGATCATCGTCTCGCCCACCGCCTCGAAGAAGGTGACCAGCGGCAGGCGCAGCCGCTCGGGCAGGCGCGAAGCCGCGAAGCCGAAGAAGACGGCGAAGACCACGATGCCCAGGATGGCGTCCTCGGCCGCCGCCCGGATCGGGTTGGACGGGGCGATGGTCTTCAGGAACTCGCTGAAGGGAGCCGCCGCACCGATGCCCGCCGGCGCCGCCGGATGCCCGGCCAGCAGCAGACGCGCGCCCTCGGGGTCGATGGGCCAGAGGGCGTGCAGCCCATAGGCCGCGCCGACCGCATAAAGGGTGGAGCCCAGGATCAGCACACCGAACAGCAGCATGGCCTTCAGCGCCAGCCGCCCGGTCCGCGCCGCGTCGGCGATGGAGGCGATCCCCGTCACCAGCAGCGAGAAGACCAGCGGGATGATCGTCATCCTCAGGGCGTTCAGCCAAAGCTGGCCCAGGGCGGCGATGAAGTCCGCCGTGCCGTGGCCGCCGGGCAGGCCCCAGGCCTGCGCCGCCGCGCCCGCTGCCAGCCCCAGGGCCAGCGCCAGCAAAACCTGGGCGCTCAGCGACGCCAGAAAGGATCGAGCCATTTTCATAATGGCCACGCTAGCAGCGCCCGCGAAACGCGCCAGCCGCTTTCTGCATCCGCCCCGAACGCAGAAAGGGCGGCGAACCGAAGTCCGCCGCCCTCTCCTCAACCTGAAATCAGGTCAGGCTTAGAAGGACTTCGTGAGGTTCACGAAGGCCGTGCGGCCCAGGTAGTCGTAGCCCGAGTACAGCGGGGCGTTGCCGACCCGGTTGTACACGCCAGCCGAGATCACCGGCGGGTTTTCGTTCAGCAGGTTGCGAACGCCGGCCGTGACCGTCCAGCCGTCGGCCCGGTATTGGACCGAGGCGTTGTGCTGGAAGTAGTCGCCGACTTCGAGGTCGTACTGGCTCGTGGTCGGGTTTTCTTCATAGTAGGCGTAGCTGTCCGTGCCCTTGATCCACTCGACGCCGTAGCGCACGCGCCATTGGTCCCAAGCGTAGGACACATCAGCCGTCCCGGTGAATTCCGGGTTGTTGACCATGCCCTTGACGTCTTCCAGCGGGTCCTCTGCGAACAGCTTGCTCGAGACTTCCGTGTACTGGGTGACGCCCAGGTTGAACAGCGCGGTGCCCGGACCGACGTCCTTGCGGTAACGCAGGGTGTAGTCGAGGCCCTTCACGTTGTCGGTGGCCAGGTTCACGTAGCTGTCGTGGACGGTCAGGGCGTTGTTGGCCTTGTCGCGTTCGATCAGACGGCAGAAGCCGGTGTCGGCGGCGAAATCGCCCGGGTTGGAGTCGTAGCAACGGGTCAGGATTTCGCCTGCGCCGGTGCGCGACACGCCGTTTTCGACTTCGATCTCGTAGTAGTCGACGGCGAAGGCCAGATCGCCCCAGCCCGACGGCAGCGGCGGCTGAAGCACCAGGCCGATCGTCATGTTGGTCGAGGTTTCAGCCGCCAGGCCGGCGTCGGCGCCGCCCGCGGTGATGACCTTGACGCTGGTGGTCGACTGGAAGTCGCCCGCCAGACCTTCGGCCGTGCAGTTGGCGACGCGGTTCGGGTTCACGCCCGGCGCGCCGTAGTTGTTGCAGCGGTCGTTGGTGTTCGACAGGAAGCCGGTCGTGGCGCCGACGAACTGCTCGAACAGCGCCGGAGCGCGATACGAGGTGCCGTAGGTGCCGCGCAGCGTCACCCAGTCGATCGGACGATAGACCAGGCCGATCTTGTAGGTCGTGTCGTCGCCGTACGAGTCGTAGTCCGTGTAACGGAACGAACCGTTCAGCGTCAGTTCCTTGGCGAACGGGGCGTCGCGCAGCAGCGGCGCTTCGATTTCACCGAAGGCTTCCCACACCGCGTCCGAACCGCGGGTGATGGCCGAGGTCGAGTAGTTGTAGGTGTTGCCCGTCTGCGAATCGAGGCCCGGGACGTCGTTGATTTCCGACTTGCGGTACTCGGCGCCGAAGAAGCCCATGACCTTGCCGGCCGGCAGGTCGAACAGCGGGCCGTCGATGCCGAAGCTGGCGACGGTTTCGGTGAACTCGGTGATGCCCTTGACCGGACGGAAGACGTAGTCGACCCAGTCCTTCGGCAGCACGCCGGCGATGGTCTGCGTGCTCAGAGCCGGCGCCGCGACGCAGCCCGGGTTCGAGGCCAGTTGAGCGCACTGGAACTTGCCCGGTGCGGTCTGGACGACGTCCAGGCTCTCGATCAGGCGGTTCGTCAGGAACTGCTCGCTGGTGTATTCCGAACGCGAACGCGAATAGCTGAGCGAGGCGTCATAGCGCCATTCCGGAATGAAGAAGTCGCCCTTCACGCCCGCGACGTAGCGGCTGAAGTTCACTTCCTGTTGGGAATGGTCGTTGCCGAAGCCGATGAAGGCGCGGACGCCGACGTCCTGTTTCTTGTTCAGGCCCTGGTCGGCGAAGGCGGTGCTTCCGGCCAGGCTGGACGGGATCAGCGGGCTGCCCTTGGCGTAGTCGAGCGCCAATTGCTTGTAGCCGGTCTGCGACGACTTGCGCTGGTTGAACAGGACTTCGCCATAGACTTCGGCGTTGCCCAGGGCGTTCAGCTGATAGCCGCCTTCACCGTAGATGGTGTTGATCTCGACCGGCGAGATCAGCGACTTGTTCAGCATCCGGTCTTCGAAGGTGTCGCGGACGTTGATGTTGTTGGTGCCGCCGCCGACGCCTTCAAAGCCGACCAGGCCCGTCGTGACGCCTGCGTTCGGACGCCAGCGGTTGAAGGTGGTGCCGGTGGCGCCAGCCGCAGCGACGCCGGCCAGGCTGTTGGTGCCGATCGTGTTGATCGTCACGCCGTTCGAGCCGGTCGTGGTCAGCGGATAGCACTTCGACTGGCCGGTCAGCGGGTCGATGTAGTCCTTGTTGTTGCGGAAGCCATCGGTCTGGCAACGCGTGAACTCACGGTCGCGCAGGGTCAGCTCGTCGCGCTCGTAGCGCTCCAGCGAGCCGGCGGCGCGCCAGCGGTCGCCACGGGCGCCGGCCGTCAGCGAATAGCGGCTCGAACCGCCGGCGCCGTTGGCTTCCAGCGGCTCGTTGCGCTGGGCTTCAAAGGTCAGGCCCTCGAAATTCTTGCGGGTCTGGATGTTGACCACGCCGGCCACGGCGTCCGAGCCGTACACCGACGAAGCGCCGTCGCGCAGGACTTCGACGCGGTCGATCATGGCCGTCGGCAGCACGTTCAGGTCGGCTGCGCCGACGGAACCGCGCGAACCGGCGGGCGAAACGCGACGGCCGTTCAGCAGCACCAGGGTGCGGCTCGGGCCCATGCCGCGCAGACCGATGGTGTTGGCGCCGGGGCCGCCGTTGGTGACGTAGCCGCCGTAGGAGTTGTTGATCTGGGCGGTGCCGCCCGTGACGGCGGTGCTCTGCAGGGCTTCCGTGGTCGAGGCGAAGCCTTGCAGCGTCGCTTCTTCGCGCGTCACGACCTGGGTCGGCGACGGGGCGTTGAAGTTGTCGCGGCGAATGCGCGAGCCGACGACGACGATTTCATCGACGGAAGTGGTTTCCTGGGCGGTATTCGTTGCGTCCTGAGCGAACGCGGCTCCCGGAGCGAGCAGGGTCAGCGACAGGGCGGCAGCGCCAGCCACCATCGTCGTGCCCAGCAGGTAGTCTTTACGAGTGCTCATATGCCTCTATTTACCTGTGAATATTGAACAGCAAATACGGCGTTACGTGAACACCGCTTCGTATACCAATGTTCGACTCTACGTTTCTTGGTTGCCCTAACGGCTATGGAAAGCGTCACACAAGGGCAACAGATATCTTTCCGAAAAGCGACGTTCGGCGGAAAGATGCGTCATTTTTGACGCCAAGGAACCGATTTTGAACCACAATTCGACCATTTATGGCTATATTTAGCCAAACTTGGCCCGGATTGCGGCGTCATTCGGCCGGAATATGGCCAAGCTGGAGCCGTACGGCGGCGAAGAAGCGGCCCTCGCCGTCGCCGCGCCGCAATCCACGCCCTATGGCGTCAGCCCCCCGCGCGCACTACCTTGGCGTTCATGGCTCGTTCTCCTTCGAAACCGTCCAAGCCCGTCCACGTGCCGGGGCAAAACCCCGGCGTTCAGGAGATGGCCGCGCCCTTCCTGCACGACGCCCCGCGCGCCAAGGCGGCCAGGGGCAAGGCGGCGAAGGAGCCCATGTTCGCGCCGGTCGTCGGCCCGCGCCTGACGCCGGAGGAGCCGCCGGCCGCGCCGGGCGACTGGGTCCCTCACCGCCCCTCGCGCGAAGGCAAGAAGAAGGGCGTCCCTTTCCGGCTGGAGACCAAATACACCCCCGCCGGGGACCAGCCCGCCGCCATCAAGGAACTGGTCGCCACCGCCGCGACCGGCGAGCGGGATCAGGTGCTGCTGGGCGTCACCGGCTCCGGCAAGACCTTCACCATGGCCAAGGTCATCGAACAGACCCAGCGCCCGGCGCTGATCCTCGCCCCCAACAAGACCCTCGCCGCCCAGCTCTATTCCGAGTTCAAGAGCTTCTTCCCCGACAACGCGGTCGAGTATTTCGTCAGCTACTACGACTACTATCAGCCCGAGGCCTACGTCCCGCGCACCGACACCTACATCGAGAAGGACTCGTCGATTAACGAGCAGATCGACCGGATGCGCCACTCGGCCACCCGCGCGATCCTGGAGCGCGACGACGTCATCGTGGTCGCCTCGGTCTCCTGCATCTACGGCATCGGCTCGGTCGAGACCTACACCGCCATGACCTTCTCCCTGAAGGTCGGCGACCAGATCGACGAGGCCAAGCTGCGCGCCGACCTGATCGCCCTGCAGTACAAGCGCAACGACCTCAACTTCGAGCGCGGCATGTTCCGCAAGCGCGGCGACGTGCTGGAGATCTTCCCCGTCCACATGGAGGACCGCGCCTGGCGCATCCAGCTGTTCGGCGACGACCTGGAGTCGATCCAGGAGTTCGACCCCCTGACCGGCAAGAAGACCGCCGACCTGGAAGAAGTCACCGTCTATGCCGCCAGTCACTACGTCACCCCGCGCCCGTCGCTGAACCAGGCCATCACCGGGATCAAGGACGAGTTGAAGGAGACGCTCGCCTGGATGAACGAGAACGGCAAGCTGCTGGAGGCCCAGCGCCTCGAACAGCGCGTCCGCTTCGATCTGGAGATGATGGAGGCCACCGGCGCCTGCGCCGGCATCGAGAACTACAGCCGCTGGCTGACCGGCCGCGCGCCGGGCGAGCCGCCGCCCACCTTCTTCGAATACATCCCCGACAACGCCCTGCTGTTCGTGGACGAGAGCCACGTCACCATCGGCCAGATCAACGGCATGTTCCGGGGCGACTACCGCCGCAAGTCGACCCTGGCCGAATACGGCTTCCGCCTGCCCTCCTGCATCGACAATAGACCTCTGAAGTTCGACGAGTGGGACGCCATGCGGCCCCAGACGGTCCACGTCTCCGCCACCCCCGGCCCCTGGGAGATGGAGCGCACCGGCGGCGTCTTCGTCGAACAGGTCATCCGCCCCACCGGCCTGATCGACCCCCCGGTCGAGATCCGCCCGGTCTCAGGCCAGACCCGCAACCAGGTCGACGACGTCATCGACGAGGTCAAGGCCGTGGCGCGCCAGGGCTACCGCAGCCTGGTCACCGTCCTGACCAAGAAGATGGCCGAGGACCTGACCGAATACATGCACGAGCAAGGGGTTCGCGTCCGCTACATGCACTCCGATGTCGACACCCTGGAACGCATCGAGATCCTGCGCGACCTGCGCCTGGGCGCCTTCGACGTCCTGATCGGCATCAACCTGCTGCGCGAGGGCCTCGACATCCCCGAGTGCGGCCTGGTCGCCATCCTCGACGCCGACAAGGAGGGCTTCCTGCGCTCGGAAACCTCCCTGATCCAGACCATCGGCCGCGCCGCCCGCAACGTCGACGGCCGCGTCATCCTCTACGCCGACCGCATGACCGGCTCGATGGAACGCGCCATCGCCGAGACCAATCGCCGTCGCGAACGTCAGGAAGCCTACAACCTCGAACACGGCATCACGCCCGAGAGCGTCAAGCGCGACATCAAGGAAATCCTCGACAGCCCCTATGAGTCCCGCGAGATGGACCGCCTGACCCGCCCCGGCGTGGCCGAAGCCTCCAAACCCTTCGTCGGCTCCAACTTCCAGGCCGCCCTCAAGGACATGGAAGGCCGCATGCGCACCGCCGCCGCCAACCTCGAGTTCGAAGACGCCGCCCGCCTCCGCGACGAGATCAAGAAGATGAAGCTCCTCGACCTCGAATTCGCCAACGAAGCCCTCACCGGCGCCGGCGAAGACGTCGACAAATCAGCCCCGAAGCGCTGGCGCGCGGAAGCGGCGGCCGAGAAGGCCGAGGCGTTCAGGAAGGGACGGTAGGCTTTCCTTCTCCCCTTGCGGGTGGAGGAAGCTCGCATCGCGAGCTGACGACGGGTGGCAGCCGGAGGCTGACGGATGAGGGGTCGCGCGACGCCTGCCGACGACCGGCCTTCATCCAACGTCGAGAAACCCCTCATCCGCCCCTGCGGGGCGCCTTCTCCCGCAAGGGAGAAGGGCACAACACGCCAACCTCCCCGTCCCAATCCCCACGATTTCCCGCCCTTACCCCTCCGCCATCCCCTTTCAACTCGCCCTACCTTCCGCCCATGCCATCCTGCCTTCGTTCCGTCGCATGGAGGGCTCGTGAGGCCTGCGACCTTGCGGGCGGCGGGAGCGGATGGAGCGGGGTCCTTGTCGGGCTGCGCGGCGTCCGTCGCGGTCTCCGGTCAAGGGCGCTGAGCCCAGCGGACAGGTCGCGGCGGGTTCTGGCGCGCGGTTCACAGATGCAGCGGACGGAGTAAGGGCGAACGCCTGAACCTTCGCCCCGTGGTCTCAAGTAGCCCGCAAGGGCGATAGACCACACATCAAGACAAGGAGCCGACGGGACCTAGCGACGGGGCGTTCGACCCGTCCGTCATAGAGGTTCCGGTCAGGGTCGCGGGGGTTACGCGGACCGTTCCAGGAGGCCTGTCGCAAGCAGGCCCCTGCCCGCCGCGGGCGCCGGGGGTAGCCGTGAACACCGGCGCCTGCCCCGAGCTCGTGGAAGCCCGTCCGCGCGGAGCGCTGAGTCTACGTCGAAACGGTACACACACATCACACTCCGGGCGTCGGCCCGGCGCTCCGCCCAGCCCTCCCTTCCACCGCCCGCTGAAAAGCGCGGCGGCGAAACGCGTGCGCCCTTCTCCCCTTGGGGAGAAGGTGGGCGCCGGAGGCGCTCGGATGAGGGGGAGCTTTCCGCGCCCTCGACGCCGACCGTCCGTTCGCCGCCGCCCGCCCCCTCATCCGTCAGGCGACGCCTGACACCTTCTCCCCCGAGGGGAGAAGACTATTGGAGCAGACATGGCCCCTCCCCGACCGCCGCGCACCCGGCCCGTCCCTCACCCTGATGACGAGCCGGACATGCATCCGGCCGAACTGCGCCGGCTGGAGAAGGAATTCTTCGCCCGCGTCGATCATCTGGTCGCCGTCTTTCAGCGCAAGCACGAGGCCAGCGAGCGCCAGAAGCAGGCGCCGCCCGAACCGCCCCTCAACCCCAACGCCTGAGGCTTGGGCGCCACAGGGGCAGGAAACCACGCCCCCCTCATATGAATATGGGGAACGGCGCAGAAATTGCGGCATTGTCGTGTCGAAGGGTGCATCATGTCGAAATCGAACAGTCCAGAATCCGACGACCGTCCCAACCTGCGGATCGTCTCCTCCCCCGAGGCCGAGGTCTATGACCTGATGCGTGCGCCAGAGACCACCGCTGAACGCGTCAAGCGCCTGCAAGCCGAGGCGCGCGCCCTGGCCCTCGAACAGGTCGAGGCTCTGGAAGAAGTGCTGCTGAAAGCCTCCGAGATGGCCAAGGACATCGCCGAGGGCGGCGAGGCCTACCCCGTCGGCGCCCGCGAACTGGCCCACCGTCTGGTCATGGACCTGCCCGCCAAGGCCGAAACCATGAAGGCCATCATCGCCAAGAGCCATCCATAATTCTTAGGGCGCTATCGCTCGCGACGCGGTCGCTCGCTGCTTGAGCGCGCGAAGCGCCCTTTCCTTCGCCGTCATCCCGGCCGAAGCGTCAGCGGAGAGCCGGTACCGCCTGACGCCGCCGTCAGCGGGTCGGTCAGCCGACGACGTCGGAATATTCCGGATGCCGCTTCAGCCACACGACTGCATAGCTGCAGATCGGCTCCAGCTTCAGCCCCTCGGCCCGCGCGTGCTCGGCCAGGGACTGCATGAAGGTCGACGCCGCGCCCGTGCCGCGCAGCGCCGGCGCCGCCTCGACGTGCAGGATGACCCGCGTCTTGCCGCGCGCGACATATTCGGCCCAGACGCGACGGGTCTCGCCGTCGGCGTCTGGGAAGTCCTGATGGAAGCGGCGGGCGGCGGCGTGGTCCTTGAACTCGGTCATGAGCCTAGGCCGGACGGTCGTTCAGCAGGGCCAGCAGCCCCAGAACGCTCTTCACCGTGAACCAGATCGACACCAGCACCAGCAGGCAACCGAACAGGATCAGGAAAGGAATGCCGATCAGAAAGGCCGAGGCCACGGCGCTGATGGCGATCAGCACCCACAGCGCCGCGCTGATCCAGAAGACAGACCAGAACAGCCTGATCTGCGCCTCGACGTGCTGGGCCGCCAGCCCCGTCGCCGCGCCGCGATTGATATAGGCCAGCCCCAGCCCGACCAGCACCAGCACGTTGGCGCTGGGGATCGACAGAATATAGAGGATCCACGCCACGATCGCGCCATCGCGCCCCGCAACGGGCTGAACCGAGGTTCCGTTCGGGTCGGTCATGGGCGCAGGCCTTTCAGTAGAAGAGGCGGTGAGGATGGCGGATCGGTCGGCCTTCCAGCAGGTCCTTCAGCCCAATGGCGCCGCGCACGATGGTCCACACCGCCATGACGAACAGCACGAAGACGCCGACATTGATGGCGATCAGCAGGACCCCGGCGATGATCGAGGCCACCGCCGCCATCAGCGTCCGCTGCTGGAAGATGAAATGGCTGCGCGCCAGGGGATCGCTCGGCGGCGCCTGGCGCCAGAGCCGCAGCAGGCCGATCATCGCCGCCACGCCGAAGGTCGGCACGGTGAACAGGATCAGGGCGTATCCGGCGTAAAGCCCCGCCAGGTCGTCCGACGCCCCCGCGCCGTTGCTGATGTCATCGCGGGACTGGATCATCGAAACCTCTTGCAAGGCGCAACAATGGCGGGACGCGCGGCCCCGCGCAACCGAACTTAGCGGGCGCCGGTCGTTAGCGGGAGTATGCGACTTCGCAGCCCGCCGCCGCCGCGCCGGGAATGGCGCCGGGCTTTTCGACCCGCACCTTGACCGCCAGGACGCGCCCGTCCTCGAGACAGGCTAGGGCCACCCGTTCGGCGAAGGTCTCGACCAGGGCGATATGCTCGCCCCCGGCCAGTTCCCGCGCGATCCGGGCCACGCCCTCGTAATCCAGCGTATCGGACAAGCGATTGATCGGCCCGGCCCCCAAGTCCAGATCGACGTCGACCGTCAGGGGCTGCAACCGGCCGTGCTCATGGGCGTGAACCCCGATGGCGGCCTGAACCTCCAGACCGCGCACCAGCACGGTCAGGCCCAGACGGCGCGGCTCGGACGACGGCAGGGGGGCGATGACGGCGCTCACGACCAGGTCTCCGGCGGCAGGATGTCGTTGATGCTGAAATCGGCCCGATCGCACCAGTCGCCCAGCTTCCACGCCCGCTCGGCCTCGGTCAGGCCCCGCGTCAGGACGGTGTTGGTCGGCGTCTCCTCGATGGCCAGTTCGGCCAGTCGGAAGGGCAGGCCCTCAGCGGCGAGGATGGCTTCCAGCTTGCGCCACAGGGCGATGACCAGGGCCTCGGTCGTCGGGTCGCCGTCGACGGTCAGGACCTGGTTCAGCCGCTGCGGCTCATGCGCCTGGAACCAGGCCAGCAGCGGGTCGGCGCGGTTCAGCTGGAAGGCGTGGTCCAGGCTGCGGTCGACGAAGCCGTGCCAGCGCCGCTTCAACTGCTCGAACGAGGCGGCGTGGTTCGAGACCCCGAAGGCGATCTCGGCCATCGGCTCCAGCGTCACCTTGACGAACTCATTGTGCCCGTGCGGCACGGCGCACTTCGACCCCGCATCGGCGATCAGCCGGTGCGCCATCGAGAAGCGGCGGGTGAACTGGACGGCAGGCATCAGGGGCAAGGGTTCCGAAAACGCGGGCGCTCCATATAGGCGCCGCGAAAGGTTCGCGCATCAACACCCTGACGACGGCGATGTAAAGGCGCGTCCAAGAACGGCGTCAGGGCCAGCCTCAGGGAAGAGGAATTCCGTCAAAGGCGACGTCGCGCCCCCGGCCGATCAGGCTCTCGCCCCCGTCGATGGTCAGGTTCTGCCCCGTCAGGCTGGGCGTCTCGAGGATGAAGCGCACGGTGCGGGCCACATCCTCCAGCGACGCGCCGCGCCCCAGCGGGGTATCGCGCCATGCCGCTTCGTACTCGGCCTCGGTCTGCTCGCCGCTGCGCAGGATCAGGCCGGGCGAGACGCCGCACAGCCGGATGCGGGGGGCCAGGCCCATGGCCAGTGTCCGCGTCAGCCCCGCCAGACCGACCTTGCCGGCCGTATAGGCGAAGAAGTCCGGGTTCGGACTGTCGACCTTGTGATCCAGGATATTGACCACCACGCCCTCGCCTCCCTGAGCCTCAACGGCGGCGGCGAAGTCGCGGATCAGGAAGACCGGGGCGGTCAGGTTGGACGCCAGATGCGCCGCCCACGACGCCTCGGTCAGGGTCGGCAAGGTATCGTAACGAAACAGGGAGGCGTTGTTGATCAGGGCGTCGATCCGCCCGAAGTGGCCGATCACCCGACCGATCAGGCCGTCGCGGTCCGCCGCCTCGTTCAGGTCCGCCTGAAAGGCCGCGGCGCGCACGCCCTTGGCGGTCAGTTCGTCCACGAGGGCGGCGGCGTCATCCGCCCCGCCGCGATGGTGGACGGCCACGTGCCAACCCGCCTCGGCCAGCGCCCGCGCCAGTCCGGCGCCCACGCGTCGCGCCGCGCCGGTGATCAGCACCACCCTGTCGGCGGCGTTGCTCACTCAGTTCGACCTGCGGCGGAAGATTTCCACGCCCGCGCCGGCGGCTTCGGGGAAGATGTCGGGCTTGACGATCCGCACCCGGCAGGCCTCGACCGGCGGCAGGTCCAGACAGACGCCGATCAGGTCCTCGACCAGGGTTTCCAACAGCTCGACATGATCGCGCCCGCGCCATCCGGCCACATGGTCGCGCACCCGGTCGTAGTCGATGAAACCCCCGTCCGGCAAAGGCCAGCGGGCGAACATCTCGACATTGACGATCAACCGCGTGGGGCGCTCAGGGTGCCGCTCCCACGGGTGCAGGCCGATGCGCACATCGACCGCCACGTCCGACAGAAGGACGCGGACATGGTCCCCGGCGGTGCGCCAGTCGAACCCGCCCGCGCCCATCCCGCTGTCGGGCGCGGTTTCAGTCAACCGAACCGAACTCGTAGAAGTTCACGGCGGCGATGACGGCGATGAAGACGAAGATGATGGCGATGGCCAGCATGGGAAGGCTCCTGTTCAAAGGTCCGAATAGAGGCACAGACGCGACTGTTCAAGCCGCTGTCGCCCGGCCTATCGTCGGCGCATGACCACCTGGCGCACGCGAATCGAGCCCTTCACCCGTCCGCTCTTCTTCGCCTGGTCGCGGATGAACCGGGGCATGACCCTGGGCGTGCGCGGCGTGGCGGTGGACGACGAGGGTCGGGTGCTGCTGGTCAAGCACACCTATCTGCACGGCTGGTGGCTGCCGGGCGGCGGGGTGGACCGGGGCGAGACCACCCACGCCGCAGTGATCCGCGAACTGCGCGAAGAGGCCGGACTGATCGCACGCGGCGAACCGCGCCTGATCTCGGTCCACTCCAATGAACGCTTCTTTCCCGGCGACCACGTCCTCGTCTTCCGCATCGAGAGCTTCGAGCTGACCGAACGCACCAGCCACGGCGAGATCGCCGAGATCGGCTGGTTTCCTCCCGAGGCCCTGCCCGCCGACACCCATCGCGGCAGCCGCGACCGGCTGGCCGAGATCTTCGGCGGCGCGTCCTCAGATCCGAACTGGTAGAGCCGCAGCATGCAGATTCCGATCCTTGTCTTTCTGACCATGCTCCTGGCGGGCGCCGCCACGGCCCTGCAGGGTCCGACCAACGCCAAGCTGGTCACAGCGGTCGGGTCGCCGCTGAACGCAGCCTTCATCTCCTTCGCGGTTGGCACGGTGGCGCTGGGCTGCCTGGCCCTGGCGATGCAGACCCGGCCCGACGTCGGCGCGATGAAGGCCCTGCCGTGGTGGGCCTGGATGGGCGGGCTGTACGGCTGCGCCTTCGTCATTTCCGCCGCCTGGGGCGTGCCGCGCCTCGGCGTGGCCACGACCATCACCCTGATGGTCGCGGGACAGTTGGCGCTCAGTCTGGTGGTCGACCATTTCGGCGCCCTGGGCGTTGCGAAACAGCCGCTGAGCCTGGGCCGGATCGCCGGGGTCGCCCTGGTGATCGGCGGCGTGGTTCTGGTTCGCCGGTCGTGAGCCTATATCCCGCCCGATGACCGAGGAGACGACCGACACTCTGGGCGAAGCCCTGCCGCTTCAGGCCGCCGCCCTGATCGCGGACGAGGCGCGTCGCGCGCCGGACAAGCCCGGCGTCTATCGCATGTACGGCGAGGACGGCGCCTGCCTCTATGTCGGCAAGGCCAAGTCGCTGAAGAAGCGCATCGTCCAGTATGCGCAGGGGCGGTTCCACACCCAGCGCATCGGCCTGATGGTATCGCTGACCCGGTCGATGCAGCTGGTGGTCACGGCCACCGAGACCGAGGCCCTGATCCTCGAAGCCGGCTACATCAAGCGGCTGAAGCCGCGCTTCAACGTCCTGCTCAAGGACGACAAGTCCTTCGCCGAGCTGATGATCCGCCGCGACCATCGCGCGCCGCAGGTCCGCAAGCATCGCGGCGCCCACACCATTCCCGGCGACTATTTCGGGCCCTTCGCCTCGACCTGGGCGGTCAACCACACGCTGAACACCCTGCAGAAAGCGTTTCTCCTGCGCTCCTGTTCGGACAGCGTCTTCGAGACGCGCACCCGGCCCTGCATGCTGCATCAGATCAAGCGCTGCTCGGCCCCCTGCACCGGCCTGATCAGCCTGGAGGACTACGCCGAACTGGTCAGCGAGGCGGAACAGTTCCTGCGCGGCAAGTCGCGCGCCGTCATCGCCCGCCTGTCCGGCGACATGCAGGCGGCGTCCGACGAGATGGAGTTCGAACAGGCCGCCCGGTTGCGCGACCGCATCCGCGCCCTGACCGCCATTTCGATGGAGCATTCGGTCTCGGCCGAGAACGTGGGCGAGGCCGACGTCTTTGCGCTTCACGCCGAGGGCGGGCAGGCCTGCGTTCAGGTCTTCTTCTATCGCGCCGGCCAGAACTGGGGCGGCCGGGCCTATTTCCCGCGCGTGGACCGCAGCGATCCCGACCCCGTCATCCTGGGCGCCTTCCTGGCCCAGTTCTATGAGGACAAGCCGGTCCCGCGTCAGATCCTGACCAATATCCGCCCGCACGAATTCGAGCTGCTGCAGGAGGCCTTCACCCTGAAGGCCGAACGCAAGGTCGAGATCCTTCAGCCCCGGCGCGGCGACAAGCAGACCGTCCTCGACCACGCCCTGACCAACGCCCGCGAGGCCCTGGGCCGCAAGCTGGCCGAGAACTCGGCCACGTCGAAAATCCTCGACGAGGTTTGCGAGGTCTTCGGCCTGGACGCCCGGCCCGAGCGGATAGAGATCTACGACAACGCCCACATCTCGGGCACCAATGCGGTTGGCGGCATGGTGGTCGCGGGACCCGAGGGTTTCCGCAAGAACCAGTACCGCAAGTTCAACATCCGCGGCGAAGACCTGACCCCCGGCGACGACTACGGCATGATGCGCGAGGTTATGCGCAGGCGCTTCGGCAAGATGGTCAAGGACGAGGAGGCCGGCGAGACGGTCGAGCGCCCCGACCTGCTGCTGATCGACGGCGGCGCGGGGCAATTGGCCGAGGTGCTGGCGGTCCTGGCCGACCTGGGCGTCGACGACATCACCGCCGTCGGCGTGGCCAAGGGGCCGGATCGGGACGCGGGCAAGGAGCATTTCTTCATGCCCGGCAAGCCGCCCTTCATGCTGCCGCTGAAGTCGCCCGCCCTCTATTACATCCAGCGGCTGCGCGACGAGGCCCACCGCTTCGCCAACGGCGCCCACGCCCAGCGCCGCTCGATGGACATCAAGAAGAACCCGCTGGACGAGATCGAGGGCATCGGCCCGGCCCGCAAGAAGGCCCTGCTGCACGCCTTTGGTTCAGCCAAGGGCGTGTCGCGCGCCGGGGTCGCCGATCTGATCAAGGTCGACGGCGTCAATCAGGCCCTGGCCGAACGCATCCACGCCTTCTTCCGCAAAAGCTGAACCGGGTCTAGGAAGGCCGCCATGACCGATCCCCGCGACGAACTGACCCAAGGCTATCACCGCTTCCGCCAGAACCGCTGGCCGACGGAACACGCCGAATATGAAGCCCTGGTCCACGGCCAGAAGCCGCACACCCTGGTCGTGGCCTGTTCCGACAGCCGCGCCGATCCGGCCCTGATCTTCGACACCGCGCCGGGCGAACTGTTCGTGGTGCGCAACGTCGCCAACCTGGTCCCACCCTATCAGCCGGACGGCAAGCTGCACGGCGTCTCGGCGGCGCTGGAGTTCGGCGTCAACGTGCTTCAGGTCAAGCGCATCGTCGTCATGGGCCACGCCTACTGCGGCGGCGTGAACGCCATGCTCAACGGCTCGCCCGCCAACTGTCAGGACTTTGTCGCTCCCTGGGTCGAGCAGGCCGCCCCGACCGTGCGCCGCGTGGTCGAGGACTTCCCCGCCGATCAGGTCGAGCGCGTGGCCGAGGAGACTGTCGTGCGCCTGTCGCTCGACAACCTGCGCACCTTCCCCTGGATCGCCGAGCGCGAGGCGGCGGGCGAGCTGGCGCTCAGCGGCCTGCATTTCGGCATCGCCGACGGCATCCTGTCCAGGCTGACGGGCGCGAAGCGGTTCGAACGGCTGGACTGAGCCGCCCTCGCCCCCACCCTCGCCTCTGACGGCGAACCATGGCACACCGTCAGGCGTTGCAATGGACGAGATGATGACTGCTCACAAAGCCAACCCGATCCCGAACATCCTGACCAGCGCGCGGCTGGCGGCGGGCGTGGTCATGTTCCTGCTGCTGGCCGGGGCCACCAGCGGCTTTCCCTTCCTGTCGGCGTGGCTGAGCCCTGACGACCAGTTCGCCATGTACCGGACCGGCTTCTGGATCTTCGTCATCGCCGCCTCCACGGACTGGGTCGACGGCTATCTGGCGCGGCGCTGGCACGCCGAGACGCGCTGGGGCGCCATTCTGGACCCCATCGCCGACAAGATCCTGGTCACGGGCGCCATCCTGGGCGTGCTGACGAGCGGGTCGGTGCAGCAGATCATCATTCCCTGCGGCCTGATCCTGTTCCGCGAGTTCGCCGTTTCCGCCCTGCGCGAAGCCATGGCCGGGCGCATCAACCTGCCCGTCACCCTGGCCGCCAAGTGGAAGACGACGCTGCAGATGATCGCCCTGGGTTGCCAGCTGTTCGCCCGCAACTGGGACGGCTGGGGCCTGCCGTTCGACTACCTGCCGGCCTTCCAGCTCTTCTCCGACACCCTGATCTGGCTGGCGGCCCTCATCACCCTGTGGACCGGCTGGCAGTATTTCAGCGCCGCCCAGAAGCAGATGCGCGACGCGTGAGGTTCTCCTTCTCCCCTTGAGGGAGAAGGTGTCATGCGCAGCATGACGGATGAGGGGTGTCGGCGGTTCGGGTTGAATTTCAGCGCCCGCCGCCGGCCCCCTTTTTCCCTAGCGTCGCGCTGACACCCCTCATCCGAGCGCCTTTCGGCGCCCACCTTCTCCCTCAAGGGGAGAAGGGAAAGTCAGAGCGCCTTTTCCATGACCACGAACTCGAGCTCCCGCGTCTGCGGCAGGCCGAAGCGTTCGTCGTCCAGAGGGAAGGGCCGGGTCTCGCCGGTCAGGGCGTAGCCGCGGCGTTCGTACCAGGCGATCAGTTCCGACCGCTGGCGGATGACGGTCATCTCCATGCGGGACGCGCCGAAGCGGGCGACGGCCTCGGCTTCGGCGGCGTCGATCAGGCGACGGCCGAGACCGCCCGCCTGCCGGGTCGGATCGACGGTGAGAAGGCCGAGATAAGCCAGACCGTCGCCCTGATCCGCCACCTGGACGCAGCCGGTCAGGACGCCCTCGACCTCGGCCAGCAGGATGACCCGGCTGGCGTCGGCGAGGATGTCGCGCAGCTCGGCCTCGTCCGTGCGCTGGCCGCCCAGCAGGTCGGCCTCGTGGGTCCAGCCCGCTTTCGCGCTGTCGCCGCGATAGGCGCTTTCGATCAGGCGGTGCAGCGCCGGAACATCGTCCGGCGCCGCAGGGCGGAAGGCGGGTGGGCTCAACGCCGCGCCCGGCGCGGCGCGGCCTTGGGCGCGGCCACGCCCAGTTCCTGCACCAGGTGATCCATGCCGTAGACGTCGCGCAGGGCTGTGGTCACGGCCTGGGTGGTGACGATGACGCTGCGGTTGACGTTGCGGTCATAGCCGTAGGCGTTGCGCTGGGTCAGGACGGTGGAGTCGAAGTTGGCGCCGATGATCTCGCCCTTGGCGTTGACGGCGGGCGAGCCCGAGGAGCCGCCGATGGTGTCGGACGAGACGGCCATGTCCATCACCGCCGTCGGGTCGATCCGGTCTTTGGCCGCCAGCAGCTTGGGCGCGACGGCGAAAGGCTCGGCGCCGGTAGCGCGGTCCCACAGGCCGGCGAAGGTGGTGAAGGCGCCGATGCGCTGCCCCGGAACGTCCGTACCCTCGACCCGGCCGTAGGTCAGACGCAGGGTGCCGGTGGCGTCGGGATAGACGGCGTCGCCATAGGCATTGAAGCGGGCAGCGGCCAGGTCTTCCGAGGCGCGGTCGGTCGGCGCCTTGACCTTGTTGTCCCAGTCGGCGCGGACGGCGCGGGCGTCGGCGTCGATGGCCAGGACATACTGGATCAGCGGGTCGGTCGAGGCCTGAACGGCGGGCAGACCGCCCTGCCACAGGGCGCGGCGCACGGCGGGGTCGGCCAGTTTGGTGCCGGCGATGACGCGGGCCGACAGGCCTTCAGGGCTTTCCTTGCCCAGCAGGGTGCGGACGTAGGGGCTGTCGACCGTCAGCCATTCGCGAGTCTTGGACAGCCACCACTCCAGACGGATCTGCTCCAGTTCCGGATAGGTGGGGCGTTCGGCGAACAGGCCGGATTCCACGCCCGGAAGACGGCTGTCGGCGTACTCGGACAGACGCTGATCCGACGGCTTGGCGCGTTCCTGAGCGCCGCGCACGATGGCCCGCGCCCATTGGAACAGCGACGAACCGCCCGCCACCGAGGTGGTGCCCATGCCCGTGCCGCCCTCAAGCAGGGCCATAGGCGCATAGAGCTCGCGGGCCAGGGGCTGAACGCCGTCCAGCGTGGCCCAGGGGTCCGTCGCGCCGCCAGCCGCGCGGGCGCGGAAGTCGGCTTCGGCCTCGGCCTTGGTCGCCATGAAGGCGGCGTCGGTCAGGGCGCGCATCCGGCCCAAGCCGCGCTTGTAGGTGTTCTCGACGCCGACGATGGGATCCATGGCGATGAAGGCCTGATCGGCGCCTTCCTCGGAATAGCGGATCAGGCGACCGCGCAGTTCGGAGGCGATCAGCTGGTCCATCGGCAGGACCACGTCGCGGATCGTCATCAGCTGCGACTGGGTCAGCAGGCGCTGGGTCGCGCCGGGGTTGCCGGTGATGAAGACGGGCTCGCCCTCGGTCGGCTTGTTCGGGTTCCAGGTGAAGTGAACCGGCGTGGCGACCGGCTTGCCGTCCTCGTAGAGGCGGATGAAGGCCGCATCGATGGCGAAGCGCGGGAAGGAGAAGTTGTCGAGGTCGCCGCCGAAGGTCGCGGCGCGGTCTTCCGGCGCCCAGGCCAGGCGCACGTCGGAGTATTTGCGGTACTTGTAGAGCTTGAACTGGCCGCCGCGATACAGGCTGACGACCTGGCAGCGGATCTTGGGATCATTGCCGCAAGCCTCGGTCTCGATACGGCCGGCCTCTGCCTCGCGGGCCTGGGTGAAGGCCTGGCCGTCCAGGCCCTGACCCGCCTTGTGCAGGCGTTCGGTGACGTCGACGATCTCGGTCAGGATCTCGGCCGAGGCGCCGGGGCATTTCAGCTCTTCCTCGCGGCTTTTCGGCGTGAAGCCGGTCTCGCCGTACTGCTGCTGGGGGGTGGACAGGTTGGCGACGCAGGTGGCGACGCAGTGGTTGTTGGTCATCACCAGCCCCTGGCCGGAGATGACGCCCGCCGAGCAGCCGCCGAACTTGACCGACGACAGGCGGACCTTGTCGAGCCAGGCCTGATCGATCGAGGTCCCCAGCGTCGCATTGGCGCGGGCGATGGGGAAGTTGTCGTAGGTCCACATCCCCTCCTCGGCCCGGGCCGAGGACGCGACGGACGAAGCGGCGGCGAAGGCCAGGACGGCGGCCGAGGCGAAGAGCATGTGACGCATGGAAAACTCCTGGTTCAGACTCTGGCGAGGAAAAACAGAGTCCAATTCGTCTGAATAGTCTGAAATCGGCTGGAAGGAACCTAGCAGGCCGGTGCGTCAGACGGGGGCGTAGTTCCTTCTCCCCTTGAGGGAGAAGGTGCGCGCCGAAGGCGCTCGGATAAGGGGTGTCGGCGCGAGGTTATGAAAAAGGGGGGCCGGCGGCGAGCCTGAAAATCAGACCGCGCCGCCGACACCCCTCATCCGTCATGCTGCGCATGACACCTTCTCCCACAAGGGGAGAAGGGTCATTCTTTTTGCGCTAACGCCTGCGGCTGCTTGAGCGCCGCAGTTAGCGCGTCACGCCCAGTTCGCGCAGGAGGCGCGGCTGGTTGTAGACGTTGCGCAGGGCCTCGGTGACGGCGGCGGTCGAGACCGAAACCGTGCGGTTCAGTTCGCCGTCGTAGCCGAACGAGCCGCCCAGCGAGTGGATGTTGCCGTCGAAGGCGGCGCCGATCACTTCGCCCTTGGCGTTGATCACCGGCGAGCCCGAGTTGCCGCCGATGATGTCGTTGGTCGAGACGAAGTCATAGACCGTCGCCTTGTTGACGCGGCTCTCGGCGTCGAGGAAGCGCTGGGCCGCGTTGAACGGCTCGGCGCCGGTGGCGCGTTCGTACAGGCCGCCGATCTGGGTGAAGGCCGGCACGGTCACGCCGCGGTAGGTCCAGCCCTTCACCGCGCCGTAGGAGAGACGCAGGCTGAAGGTCGCGTCGGGATACAGGTTGTCGCCATAGACGGCGAAGCGGGCCTGGGCGACCTTTTCGGCGGCGCGGGCGGTCGGGGCGTTGACGCCCGCGTCCCACTGGGTGCGGACGGCCTGGGCCGCGTCGTCATTGGCCAGGACGAAGGCGATCATCGGGTCGCCCGACGAGGCCAGCTGTTCCGGCGTCATGGCCAGGGCCTGGGCGCGGAAGGCCGGGTCGATCAGCCTGGTCTCGACCAGTTTGGCGGCGATGCCCTCGGGGTTCTCGCGGCCCAGCATCGCCTTCACCTCGGCGTTGTCGACGGTCAGGTATTCGCGGGTCTTGGACAGCCAGAAGGACAGCTGGATCTCCTCGACGCCCTTGGCGATCGGCGCTTCCGAGGCCAGGCGGCGGCCCAGGGCGGCGATGTCGCTGTCGGCGTAGCCGGCGCGGCGCTCGGCGACCGGCTTGGCGCGTTCCTTGGAGGCGCGGACGATGGCGCGGGCGTAGGAGTACAGGGTCGAACCGCCGCCGGCGTTACCTTCCAGCTGGCGGTAGGGCAGGTAGAGGTCGCGGGCTGTGTCCTGGACCTTTTCCAGATCCGTCCACGGATCGCCGATGCGCTGAGCCAGGGCCGGGTCGGCGGCGACGCGCTGACGCAGTTCGGCTTCTTCCTGGCGCTTCTTGCCCATGAAGGCCGGATCGGTCAGGGCGCCTTCCTGGCCGTAATAGACCTTGAAGCTGTTCTCGAGACCGAAGATCGGGTCCAGGGCGACGCGCTTTTCTTCCTCGCCCTTCGTCGAGTACTCGACCAGACGGCCGCGCAGTTCCGAACCCTGGATCAGGGTGATCGGGATCTGCTGGTCGCGCAGGCGTTCCAGCTGGCTCATGGTCAACAGGCGCGAGGTCGAGCCGGGGTTGCCGGCGACGAAGGTGACTTCGCCTTCCTTGGGCGCGTTCGGGTTCCACTTGAGGTGGTTCGGCGTGACGACCGGCTTGCCGTCCTCGTAGGCGCGCAGGAAGGCGGAATCGAGGGCGTAGCGGGGGAAGTTGAAGTTGTCGGGGTCGCCGCCGAAGAAGGCCGCCTGGAACTCCGGGGCGAAGACCAGACGCACGTCTTCATACTTGCGGAACTGATAGAGGGCGTACTTGCCGCCGCGATAGAAGCTGATGACCTGGCAGGTCAGCTTGCGGTCGTCGCCGCAGGCCTCCTTCTGGATCTTGTCGATCTCGGCCGAGCGGGCCTGGACGAAGGCGGCGCCTTCGAGCCCTGCGCCAGCGCCGAGCACGCGCTCGGTCACGTCGGTGATGCCGGTCAGGACCTCAGCCGTCTGGCCGGGGCATTTCTTCTCTTCCTCGCGCGTGGCCGGCATCCAGCCGTTCTTGACGTAGTCGTTCTGGGCCGTGGACAGGTCCTGCACGCAGGAGATGACGCAGTGGTGGTTGGTCAGGATCAGGCCTTCGCCCGAAACGAACGAGGCCGAGCAACCCTGCAGGCGCACGGCGGCGTTGCGCACGCCGTCCAGCCAGGCCTGGTCGATGCGCGTGCCGTATTTGTCGTTCACCGTCTGGATGGGGAAGTTGTCGAACGTCCACATGCCTTCGTCGGCGCGGGCGGGCGTGGCGGGCGCGCTGATCACGGCGGCGGCGAGGCCCAGGGCGGCCAGCGAGGCGGTGAAGGAAAAGGTGCGGCGAAGCGACATATGGCTCTCCCGGCGCGCAAGGCCCGGCGCCTCGCGTCTGTTATTATGCAACCAGCGCCGCCGATGGACGGGCCTCAAATCCCCATAGTCCCGCTGTCGAGCGAGGGGAAGCCGCAGCCTTACCCCGATTTAACTTGGCCGCAGCCCGCAGCGCGGTCAGATAACACTGCAAGTCAGGGGTTTGAGACGCGTCATGTCACTCGCGCTATCCACGCTGCTCTTCGAGTGGCGACGCTATATGGCCGCCGTCATGGCGCTGGCCCTCTCGGGCCTGCTCGTGCTGGCGATGACCGGGGTCTTCATCGGCATCGGCAAGGGCTTCACCGCCCAGATCGAACGCTCGCGCGCCGATGTCTTCGTGCTGCAGCCCGGGGCCAAGAGCATCATGAACGGGCCGTCGGGCGTGCCGCGCCGGTTCATCCCGCAAGTCTACAACCACCCCGAGGTCATCGAGGTTCAACCGCTGGACGGCGCGGGCGGCACCTTCCAGTCGGTCAAGAACGTCGACCCCACCCTGTCCCAGGCGGATCGCGCCAAACAGGGCGCGCCGCGTCAGCAATTCGTGGCGACCCGGATCATCGACACCATTCCCGGCGCCGTGACCATTCCCACCGACTATTCCGCCGACCTGGTCGAGGCGCTGCGCCGTCCCTATGCGGTGGCGATCGACGAAACGGCGCTCAGGCCGCTGGGCGTCAAGCTGGGCGACAAGGCCCTCTACAACGGCCAGACCGTCACCGTCGCCGCCATCACCCGCGGCTACCCCAACATGATGCAGCCGACCATCGTGATGTCGCGCGACACGCTACGGATGCTCGGCCAGGCCGACACCGGCCCCCGCGTCGGCCCCCTGATGATCAAGCTGCGTGATCCGGCCAAGGCGGACGTCGTCGTCGCGCAACTGAACGCCATGGGCAACGGCCAGTGGAAGGCCTGGACGCGTCAGGCCCTGGCCGACGCCAACTCCAGCGCCATGTTCGAGGAAGGCATCCTGGTCATCATCATCGGCGGCTGCGTGGTGCTGGGCATCATCATCGGCGTGGCCATCACCTGGCAGACCCTGCGCGGCGCCATCATGGCCAACATCAAGGAGTTCGCCTCGCTGCGCGCCCTGGGCGTCGGCATGGGCTCCCTGCGCCGCATCGTCATGGAGCTGAGCTTCTGGGTCGGCCTGGTCGGCGTGGCCGCCGCCATAGGCCTGACCTGGCTGCTGTCGCTGTTCGCCCTGTCCAAGGCCGTCATCATCGCCCTGCCCCTGCCGCTGCTGATCGTGGTGGGCGGCGGGCTGATCGCCATCGCCATGGTGTCGGGCCTGCTGTCGATGGGCATCCTGAAGAAGAGCCAACCTGCGGACCTGTTGCGATGAACATGCACACGAAAGTTCAAGGCAAGCATGGCGAATTCGCCATCGAGGCCAAGGGTCTGGTCAAGCGGTTCAAGTCCGGCAAGTCCTATGTGGAGGTGCTGAAGGGCGTGGACTTCGACGCCCGCCACGGCGATCTGACCATGGTCATGGGGCCGTCCGGTTCGGGCAAGTCGACGCTGATCGCCGCCCTGTCGGGCCTGCTGCGCCCCGAACAGGGCCGGGTCGACGCCCTGGACGTCGATGACATGTGGAAGCTGTCGTCGGGCAAGATCGACAAGTTCCGCCTGGACCACTGCGGCTTCATCTTCCAGGGCTTCAACCTGTTCCCGGCCCTCAGCGCCCTGCAGCAGGTGACGACGGTGCTGAAGTTCCAGGGTCTGACCCCGGATCAGGCCAAAAAGCGCGCCACCCTGGCGCTGGAGGAGGTCGGCCTGGGCCATCGCCTGCATCAGCGGCCGTCGGCCCTGTCCGGCGGCGAGAAGCAGCGCGTCGCCATCGCCCGCGCCCTGGCCAAGGACCCGCAGATCCTGTTCGCCGACGAACCGACCTCGGCCCTGGACGGCGAGAACGGCCAGATCGTCATCAAGCTGCTGCGTCGGGCCGCCACCGAACACGGCGCCGCGGTCATCTGCGTGACCCACGACCCCCGCCTGGAAGCCTGGGCCGACCGGGTCATCCACATCGAAGACGGCGTGATCATCGACGACCAGCGCCGCATCCCCAATCCTGACGCCGTTCTGGCCTCGCACTAGACCTCGATCCCAAGGACACCTCCATGCCCGCTTTCCTGAAAAACAAATGGCTCTGGATCGGCCTCGTGCTGCTGATCGCCCTCGTCGTCGGCTTCGGCATGGTCCAGAAGGCCAATGCCGCCAAGAAGGCCGAACTGGCCAAGGCCGCCGAGCAGAAGGTCGAAAGCCCCTACGCCGCCATCGCCAACGCCAAGATCGACATCGAGGGCGGCATCATTCAGATCGCGGCCCGCCGCGGCGGGGTGGTGCGTGAAGTCCTGGTGCAGGAAGGCGACCGCGTCACGGCCGGCCAGATCCTGGCCCGTCAGGAGGACGACGAACCGCGCCTGGCCCTGCAAAGCGCCTCGGCCGACGTGGCCCAGGCCGAGAGCCAACTGCGCATGATCGCTGTCGACATCACCACCGCCCAGCGCGAATACGACCGACTGCAGAAACTGGTCGCCACGAACTTCGTCGCCGCCCAGAAGCTGGATCAGGCGCGCGACGCAATCGCCACGGCCCAGGCCCGTCTCGGGTCCCAGCAGGCGGCCGTCCGGACCGCCCGCGCCCGCCGCGACCAGTCCGCCTATAACGTCGAACTGACCGTCATCCGCGCCCCGCAGAACGGCCGCATCGTACGCCGCTACGCCAACCCGGGCGCCGGCGCCTCGACCCTGAACGTGTCGAACATGTTCGATCTGGAGCCCGACGCCCCGCGCATCGCCCGTGCCGAAATCGTCGAGGCCGACATTCCGAACATCGCCACCGATCAGGCAGTCGAGATCACCCCGGAAGGCGACCCGACCAAGATTTATGTCGGCAAGGTCCTGCGCCGCGCCGCCGTCTTCGGCGCCCGCAAGCTGGCCTCGGACGACCCCTCGCAACGCTCGGACGAGCGCGTCGTCGAAGTGGTCGTCGCCGTCAACGACGCGCCCCTGCTGATCGGCCAGCGCGTGCTGGTCAAGTTCATGAAGCCGGGCGAGACGGCCGGCGCCAAGCGCGCCGCCAATGTCGCCGGCGTTCCCGCCAGCCGCTCGATGCAGACGCCGGCCAAGCGCTAAGAGTTAGCGAAAACCGACGACGGAAAGGGGCGCTGAGAGGCGCCCCTTTTTGTTGACTGCTGACAGCCTCCCTTCCCCCTCGAGGGGGGAAGGGTCGGGGGGATGGGGGTGAGGGCGCGACATTGAAGGTCGAGCGCATGAGGCGGTCCGCGTCTCCCCACCTTCATTTGAAACGGCCTACCCACACCCCCACCCAACCCTCCCCCTCGAGGGGGAGGGCTTCCCAATTGTCAGATCAGTTCCCCGTAAATTCCCCCGGCCGCTTCTCCAGCACCGCCGTGACGCCCTCGATGTGGTCCTCGGTCAGATGGGCCAGGGCCTGCAGGGCCGCCGACAACTCCAGCATCTGGTCGAAATTCATGTCGCGGCCCTGACGCAGCAGACTCTTGGCCATGCGCAGGGCCTGGGGCGGCTGGGCGGCGATCTGGTTGGCCGTCGCCATGGCCTCGTCCATCAGGGTCTCGTGCGGGACGACGCGGTTGACCAGGCCCCATTTGTCCGCCGTCTCGGCGTCGATGGCGCGGGCGGTGAACAGCATCTCAGCGGCGCGGACATAGCCGATGTTGCGCGGCAGCAGCCACGAGCCGCCGTCGCCGGGGATGATGCCCAGCTTCATGAAGGGCACGCCGAAGGTGGCCTTGTCCGAGGCGATGCGGATGTCGCCGAGGCCGGCGATGTCGCAGCCCAGACCCATGGCCGGGCCGTTGACCGCCGCGATCAGCGGAACCTCCAGCCCATACAGCGAGCGGACGATGCGGTGGACCACCCGGCGGTAGCGTTCGCGGATGGCGGCGCCCGAGCCCTCGAACAGGTCGGCGCGGGCCTTCATCGCCTTCAGGTCGCCGCCCGCCGAAAAGGCCCGCCCCGCCCCGGTCATGACCACGCAGCGGATCGAGGGATCGGCGTTGACCGCCTCGCAGGCCGTAGCGAAGGCCTCCCCGTCTTCCAGGTCCGGCAGGGCGTTCAGCCGGTCGGGCCGGGTCAGGGTCCAGACCATGACCGCGCCACAGCGCTCCTCGACGATCAGACCCATGGCGGCTTTCCTTTTCCTTGGCCCTCTGAATGCAGCGGCCGGTTTCAGCGGGGCGGCGGGCGAAGGCAAGCGGAATTGAAAAACCCCGGTCGATCTGACCGGGGCTTCTGGGTTGGATCAAATACCCTCGCGACTACGCGCGCGGCCGTTTGATCGTTATGGGCACGAAGTTCGAGGGATGACTGACCGCGCGGTTGTTCGCGGGGTTCATCTGCTTCGTGTTCACCAGCATCCCGCCCCACAGGGCGAAGGACATCATGGCGTGTTGGAGATTACGGTCCTTGTCGTTCATTTTGGCGTCTCCTTTCGTTGAACGATGAAAGAAGACGCGTCGTGCTTATCGGGAATCTCACCGTCATAGTCGTTTCGCGTCAGGGCCCTAGATAGCCCCGCTTGGTTAAAAAGTCAAGATTTTGGTCCGAAGTCGGACGTATTGTAGTTTCAACGTCATAAAACATGAGCCCTCCGACCATCCCCTCTCTCGGCCCTTCCCTCGCCCAGGCGCCGCGCGCCATCGCCACGCCCTGCGTCATGGTCTGCACCGTCGACGGGGCGTCCGGCCTGTGCCTGGGCTGTCTGCGCACGCTTGAGGAGATCGCGACCTGGAGCCGGCTGAACGACGCGGAACGGGCCGCGATCATTAGTGAACTGGACGAGCGGCGCCGGCGGATCGACCCGGCCCTGCTGGGCGGGTAGGACCCTCCTCTGCCGTCATCCCGGAAGCGGCGCCGACCGCAGCGTCTTGGGTGACGGAGAAGGCGACAGGTAACGCAGTTCGGTCGTCAACCTTTCGTTCGCCGTATCGCTTCACCCGACGCCAAGACCCTTGCGGCACAGTAGGGTCATGATCCGTATCGACCCGCGCTCTGCTGTCGTTTTCGCCGCCGCTCTGGCGTCGTCGCTGGCCTGCGTCGGCGCCCTGCGCTGGATGGACGGCGCGGGCCAGGCTCACGCCGCCAGCGCGCCGCCCTCGGTCGTGCGCTCGGCCGACGGGCATTATTGGGCCGAGGCCATCGTGGACGGACGGCCGATGCGGATGCTGGTCGACACCGGCGCCAGCGTCGTGACCCTGAGCCGCGCCGATGCCGAACGGGCGGGCGTAAGCGTCGCCGCCAAGGATTTCACCCGCACGATCAACACCGCCGCCGGTCCGGTGCGCGCCGCGCCGGTCGTGCTGCCGTCGCTGGCGGTGGCCGGGGTGCGGCTGACCTCGGTCGAGGCCCTGGTGGTGGACGCCGACATGCCCGCATCGCTGTTGGGCATGAGCTATCTGGGCCGGCTGGCGGGATTCGACGCCCGGCCCGAAGGCCTGACCTTCAAGGGCTAGACCTCAGCGGTCCGACGGCTAGATATATATTCGTCATCCGCACTCGTTCTTAACCCGCTCATCCCGGCGGATGCCGGGATTCAGGCCTTTGGCCGCAAGCTCTGCGTTGAACGAAGCGCTATTTCCCCCCGTGGCGTCTGTAGCTCTCACTGGATCCCGGCGTCCGCCGGGATGAGCGGTGAGGGGAACGCCGCCAACACCCAACAACCCTCAGCGGTTCACGCCGAACGGCACCACCTTATTGTCGGCGTCGTGGCCGATGTCCGCCGTCCCCAGATAGGGAATCCCCGAGCGCGCGCACCAGTAGCGGACGATCTCTTCCGCCGTCAGGCCGAAGTCGGGATCATTGGGGGTGACGTCCGAGACCCGGCCCAGGCGGATGCCCGCCGCGCGGCGGATCGAGGCTTGGCCCGTCAGGTGGAACATCATCCGGTCGACGCGGTAGAGCGCCTCGGACACCTCTTCGAGCATGATGACGTGGCCGCTCAGGTCCGGCTCCAGCGCCGTGCCGACCAGTTCATTGAGGATGGTCAGATTGAAGGCGACCGCCGGGCGCGGGTCGTCCAGCAGCGAGGACTCCAGCGAGGCGCGGTCGCCGCTGACCAGCCAGTCCACCGCGCGTCGCCCGGTCGCGTCGTGGCGCGCCCCATCCGAGGCCATCGGCCCGTGCGCCAGATGCGGGAAGCCCGCCTTGTAGAGCAGGGCCAGAAGACTGCCCGCGTCGGAATAGCCGAGGTAGCGCTTCTTGCGCGCCACGGCGTTCAGCTGCGGCAGGACCGCCTCGGCGATGCGGCACGAACCGTAGCCGCCGCGCGCGAACCAGATGGCGCCAAGGCGCGGATCATTGGCGAACTCGACGAAGGCGCGGGCGCGGGTGGCGTCGTCGCCGCCGAAATGGCCGTGCTTGTTGAAGGTCTGGGGGTGGAAGATCAGTTGCACCTCGCCGCCCGGATAGGCCTGATCCATCCAGGCCTGGATCGCCTCGCCGCGGGCGAAGTCCAGACGCGAACTGGCGTTGACGACGCCGATCTTGAAGGGTGCAGGCATAGTGATGGGGCTGGCCTCCGGCGTCGCCCGTGCTAGTCAGGCCGCCGGACATTCCCCGGTTTCGCGCGTCAAAATCAAGCCGATGAACAAAGACTATTTCTTCTGCGGCGTCGGCGGGTCCGGCATGTTGCCCCTGGCCATGATCGTTCAGGCGCAAGGAAACCGCATCGCCGGGTCGGACCGGGCGCTGGATCAGGGCCGCACGCCGGACAAGTTCGACTGGCTGCGCGCCCACGGCGTGACCCTGCATCCGCAGGACGGATCGGGCGTGGTCAGCCGGGACCAGATCGTGGTCGCCACAGGGGCGGTCGAGGACACGGTGCCGGACATCGGCGCGGCCAGGCGCGTCGGTGCCACCATCGTCACTCGGCCCCAGCTGCTGTCGCAGCTGTTCAACGCCGCCCCGACCTCGATCGGCGTGGCCGGCACCAGCGGCAAGTCGACCATCACCGGCATGGTGGCCTGGATTCTGGATCAGGCGGGCCGCAAGCCGACCGTGGTCAACGGCGCGGTGATGAAGAATTTCGCCGACGCCGACCATCCCTTCGCCAGCGCCCTGGTCGGGGGAGCGGACCTGTTCACAGCCGAGGTGGACGAGTCGGACGGCTCCATCGCCCGCTATGATCCGACCGTGGCGGTGGTGTCCAACATCTCGCTAGACCACAAGTCGATGGAGGAACTGCGCGACCTGTTCGGCGGCTTCGTCGAGCGCGCGACGACGGCGGTGCTGAACCTCGACAATCCCGAGACGGCGGCGCTGGCGCAAGAGTTGGAGCCAGGCAAGGCGATCACCTTTGCGCTCGGCGAGGAGGAAGCTGACCTGTCGGCGCATGATCTGGCGCCCCTGCCGACCGGCATGACCTTTACTCTGCGGGTGCGCGGCGAGGCCCCGCGTCCGGTCATGCTGAACGTCCCGGGCGCCCACAACGTCGCCAACGCCCTGGCGGCGCTGGGCGCGGTGAAGGCTCTGGGCGTGTCGGTGGATGCGGCGGTCGCGGCGCTGGAAAGCTTCGCCGGCATCCGGCGGCGCCTCGAGGTGGTGGGGACGCAAAACGGCGTCACCGTCATCGACGACTTCGCCCACAACCCGGACAAGATCGCCGCCACGCTGAAGACCCTGCACGCCTTTGACGGGCGGCTGCTGATCCTGTTCCAGCCGCACGGCTTCGGCCCGCTGAAGCTGATGAAGGCTGAGTTCATCGAGGGCTTCGCCGGGCTGATGCGCGAGCACGACGTCCTGCTGATGCCCGAGCCGGTCTATTACGGCGGCACCACCGACCGCAGCGTGGGGTCCGAGGACATCGCGGCGGGCGTGCGCGCCGAGGGCCGTCAGGCCGAAGCACTGGCGACCCGCGCCGACTGCGGCGACCGCATCGTGGACCTGGCCCAGCCCGGCGACCGGGTGGTGGTCATGGGCGCGCGCGACGACAGCCTGTCGAGCTTCGCGGCCGAGCTGCTGGCCCGGCTTTAAGCTCCGCGCCCGGAGCAATCGTCAAATTGCGCTTACAAAACATTCACTTCCAGAAAAGCGGCCGTTAAGCGTTGCTGGTCTAACTGCGCTCTCGCAAAACGCGGGAGGGGCGACGACATGGCCAGGATCGGAGACTTCGTCGAGGCGGCGCCGCCCATAGCGCCCGAGGCCTTTGGCGCTGAGGCCTTCGACCGCTTTCAGGCCGAGCCGGCTGCCCTGGTCATCGCTGTGGTCGACGCCGACGGCCGCCCCGTCGGCCTGATCGAGCGCAACGCCTTCACCCTGAAGATGGCCGCCGAGTTCGGCCGCGCCCTCTATGCCCGGCGCCCGGTCTCGGCCCTGATGGACCCCGCGCCCCTGCTGGTCGAGGCCGACGCCGACGCCGACGTCCTGTTCCAGACCATGGACGCGGCGGGGCTGGGCGCCCTGCTGGAGGGGTTCATCGTCGTGTCGCGCGGCCGCTATGTCGGGGTCGGCGCGGGACTGCACGTGCTGCAGGCGGGGGTGGCCATCCACAAGCGCCGCGCCGAGGCCATGGGCGAACTGGCCCAGAACCTGGTCCGCGCCGAATCCGAGGCCCGCGCCTCCAGCCGCGCCAAGTCCGAATTCCTGGCGGTGATGAGCCACGAGATCCGTACGCCGCTGAACGGGGTGCTGGGCGTCGCCGCCCTGATGGAGCGCGAGCTGACGCAAGGCTCGCTGCGCCCCTATGTCCGCACCATTCTGGATTCAGGCAACAGTCTGCTGCGGCTGCTGACCGACGCCCTGGACCTGTCGCGCGCCGAGGCGGGAATGCTGACGCTGGAGCCCGCGCCGCTGGACCTCGACGCCGTCGCCGCCGACCTGACGGCGCTATGGCGGCCCCGCGCCGAGGAGAAGGCGCTGCGCCTGACGGTGACGACGGCGACGAACGCCGCCCGCTGGGTCGTGGGCGACGAGATGCGGCTGAAGCAGTTGCTCAACAACCTGATCGGCAATGCGCTGAAATTCACCCCCGAGGGCGCGGTCGAGGTCAGCCTGTCCTCCCGGCTGGACGACGGCGCGGTACAGATCGAGGCCGTGGTGGACGACAGCGGGCCGGGCGTCAGCGAGGAGGCGGCGGCCACCATCTTTGATCCTTTCAACACCGGCGAAACCCAGCGTCAGGGGGCGGGCGCGGGGCTCGGCCTGGCCATCTGCCGTCAGATCGTCGAGCGGATGGACGGCGCCCTGTCGGTCGAGCGTTCGCCGCAGGGCGGGGCGCGGTTCCGCTTCCATCTGCGCCTGCCGCTGGCCGAGGCCGACGCCAGCCGCGCCGACGACCTCGTCGCCGCGCCGACCGCGCATGAGACCCTGCATGTGCTGGTGGTCGACGACAACGCCACCAACCGCTTCGTCGCCGGCAAGGTGCTGGAGCTGTTCGGCTGCACCCATGAGACCGCCGAGGACGGGCGGCAGGCGGTGGAGCGGGCCACGGTCGCGCCGTTCGACCTGATCCTGATGGATGTGAAGATGCCGGTGATGGACGGGGTGGCGGCGACGCGGGCCATCCGCGCCCTGCCTGGCGCCGCGTCCGCCGTGCCCATCCTGGCCCTGACCGCCAACGCCGACCCGCGCGACGAGGCCGAGTATCTGGCGGCGGGCATGGACGGCGTGGCGCAAAAGCCGATCCAGCCGGACGCCCTGCTGAACGCCATCCGGCGGGCGCTGTCGCGCCACGCCGTGGCAGAGGCGGCGTAAGAGCGCGCAACCCGTCGGGCGCTGAGGTATGGTGCCGCTTGATGCTTCAGGACCCGCCCCCCGCCCCGCCTGCCACTGTCATAGACGAGGTGATCGTCACCGCCGCGCGCCTGCCGCCGGCGGCGGGCGAGGCGGCCTTCTCAGTGATCCGTCTGGGCGAAGATACGCTGTCGACCTCTACGCGTCTGGACGAGGCGTTGGCGACGGTGCCGGCGGTGTCGCTGTTCCGGCGCACCTCGAGCCTGGCGGCCAATCCAACGACGCAGGGAATCTCCTTGCGCGCCATCGCCCCGTCGGGCGCGGGGCGGACGCTGGTGACGCTGGACGGGGTGCCGCTGAACGATCCCTTCGGCGGCTGGGTGATCTGGTCGCAGACGCCGACCGAGAGCATCGAAAGCCTGGACATCGTGCGCGGCGCCGGGGCCGGTCCCTATGGGGCGGGGGCGCTAACGGGCGTGATCCAGCTGAGGGAACGCGAGCGCGGCGGGGTGCTGGACGCCTCTATCGCCGAGCGCGGCGGGGCGCGGCTGGCGGGATCGGGCGGCGTCGACGCCGGGCCGGCGCGGCTGACCGGCTCGCTCCTTTACGAGACCAGCGACGGCTATGTCCCGGTGCGCGGCGCAGCGGCGGGGGCGGCTGACACGCCGCTGGACCTGGAGGCGAAGAGCGCGGCCCTTCGGGCGGATGTTCCGCTGGGCGAGGCGGCCCTGTCGCTGCGGGCGGCGGCCTATGAGGAGGATCGCGGCTCGGGTCTGGCGGGAGCGCGGGCCACGGCCAGCGGCCGTGTGCTGTCGGCCACCGCTGCGAAACGGCCCTCCGAGGGCGACTATGGCTGGCGGTTGCAGGCCTGGCGGCGCGAGAGCGATCTGGCCAACACCTCGGTCGCGGCGTCCCCCGACCGGGCGACGACCACGCCCGCCAATGACCAGTATGAGACGCCCGCGACCGGATGGGGCCTGAACGCCGCCCTGCGCCGGGCCGAGCGCCGGGTCGGCGGCGGGCGTCTGGAGTGGGAGGTCGGCGCCGACGCCCGCTTCAACGCGGGCGAGACGCATGAGCTGTTCCGCTACATGGCGGGAGCCTTCACCCGCGACCGCGTCGCCGGGGGCGAGACCTCGGTGGCCGGGCTTTACGGCGAAGGCTCGCTGGAGGCCGGACCCTGGTTGCTGGCCGGGGGGCTGCGGCTGGACGGCTGGAAGAACCAGAACGGACGGCGGCTGGAGCGCGACCTGGCCACCGGGGCGCCGACGCTGGACGAGACCGATCCCGAGCGCTCGGGCGAGATGGTCAGCGCGCGGCTGGCGGCGCGGCGCATGATAGGCGGCGGCTGGGCGGCGCGGGCGGCAGCCTATTCCGGCTTTCGGCCCGCCACGCTGAACGAACTGCATCGCCCCTTCCGCGTCGGCAACGACCTGACCGAGGCCAACGCCGGACTGGTCCCCGAAACCTTGCAGGGCGTCGAGGCCGGGCTGGCCTTCGAGGGGCCGATCTCGGCGCTGACGGCGACCCTGTTCTGGAACCGGATCGAGGACGCCGTCGTCAACGTCACCATAGGCCAAGGGCAGGGAACCTTCCCCCGCGCGGGCTTCGTGCCCGCCGGCGGGGTGCTGCGCCAACGCCAGAACGCCGGGACCATCGAGGCGACCGGGGTGGAGATCAGCGTGCGCCAGACGGTGCGCGCCGGACTGGACCTAAGCGGGGCCGTGTCGATCACCGACGCGCGGCTGGACGGCGGGTCCTCCGCGCCGCAACTGACCAGCCTGCGCCCGGCCCAGGCCCCGATCTGGGGCGCCACGGCCGGGGTCGACTGGCGCGCCAGCGACCGCCTGACCCTGGCCGCCCGCGCCCGCTATGAGAGCCGGCGCTTCGAGGACGATCTGAACAGCCGGGTGCTGGGCGCCACCGTGACGCTGGACGCGCGGGCCGACTGGCGGTTGGACGACGCGGCGTCGCTGTGGCTGGCCGCCGACAATCTGTTCGACGCCGAGGTCGAGGTCGCGGAGACCGGAACCGGGGTCGCGGGCTTTGGTCCGCCGCGCATGGTCAGCACCGGCGTGCGGCTGGCTTACTGAACCGCGATCCGGCCCGCGACATTCCGGCGTCTAAACGGTATTGCAAATCGTTCGCAAAGTATGGCACAGCCATAGTGTGACCGAAACCGCTGCACCCTCACCCCGGACCGCCGCCAAGCGCCCCGCCAAGGCGAAGGCGGCGCTGAACGCCCAGCGGTCGTTCTGGCTGAAGCAATTGCACAGCTGGCACTGGATCTCGGCGGCGCTCAGCCTGGTCGGCATGATCCTGTTCGCGGCGACCGGCATCACCCTGAACCACGCCGCCCAGATCCCGGCCGAGCCCGTGGTCAAGGACGCGACGGCGACCCTGCCCGCGCCCCTGCTGGCGCGCCTGTCCGACTTCCCGGAAGAGACCACCGACCCCGTGCCCGCCCCCGTCGCCCGCTGGGCCGCCGAGGCCTTCCAGGTCCAGCTCGAGGGCAAGCCGACCGAGACCACGGCGGACGAGATCTATGTCGCCCTGGCGGCGCCCGGCGGCGACGGATGGCTGACCATCGACCGTTCCACCGGCGAGGCCGTGCACGAGAAGACCACGCGCGGCTGGGTCGCCTACCTCAACGACCTGCACAAGGGGCGCAACACCGGGAAGGTCTGGTACTGGTTCATCGACGCCTTCGCCGCAGCCTGCGTGATCTTTTCGCTGACCGGCCTGGCCCTGCTGTGGCTGCACGCGCGCGGCCGTCCCTCGACCTGGCCCGTCGTGGCCCTGGGTCTGCTCATTCCCGTCGTCATCGCCCTCTTGTTCATTCACTAAGCCCTTCATTGGCGAGCCCCCCATGCGCAAGCTTCCCCTCGTCCTGACCGCTGCGGGCCTGACCGCCGCAGCCGCCCCCGCCTTCGCCGCCGACCTGACGGTGAACGTCGAACTGCCGCGCATCGCCAGCGCCTCCTATCACCGGCCTTATGTGGCGGTGTGGATCGAGAAGCCGGACCAGTCGACCGCGCAGACCCTGGCCGTCTGGTACCAGCAGACCCGCAACAACGAGGGCGACGGCACGGACTGGCTGAAGGACCTGCGCACTTGGTGGCGCAAGGGCGGCCGCGCCATGACCCTGCCCGCCGACGGCGTGTCCGGCCCGACCAAGGCCCCCGGCCGCCATGCGGTGACGGTCCCCGCCGCCCGCCTGCGCAACCTGCCCGCCGGCCAGTACAACCTCGTCGTCGAGGCGGCCCGTGAACTGGGCGGCCGCGAGGTCGTCCGCGTGCCCTTCCGCTGGGGCGGGGCCAACACCGGCGCCGGAACCGGCGCCACCGAACTGGGCGCCGTCAGCGTCGCCGTGACCCGCTAAGGACCAGAGATCATGAAAAAGACGCTCGCCTTCCTGACCCCGGCATTGGCCCTAGCCGCCGTCCTGGCCGCGCCGCTGTCGGCCCAGGCGCACCGCGCCTGGCTGGCCCCGACCTCGACCGTGCTGTCGGGCGCCGACGCCTGGGTCGGCTTCGACGCCGGCATGTCGAACGGGGTCTTCATCCCCGACCACGCCGCCATGCGTCTGGCCGGCCTGACCATCACCGCCCCGGACGGCTCCACCGCCCAGGCCGAGAACGTGATGCAGGCCAAGTACCGCTCCAGCTTCGACCTGCACCTGTCGCAGCCCGGCACCTATCGCGTCGCCAACGTCGGTTCGGGCTTCATGGTCAACTACGTGCAGGGCGGCGAGCAGAAGCGCTGGCGCGGCGCCGAGGCCGACTTCGCGACGGCCATTCCGGCTGACGCCACCGAGGTCGAGGCCACCCGCACCGACAGCCGCACCGAGACCTTCGTCACCCTGGGCGAGCCGACCGACCTGAAGACGGTCGGCAAGGGTCTGGAACTGGCCCCCGTCACCCACCCGAACGATCTGGCCGCTGGCGAGGCCGCGACCTTCAAGCTGCTGAAGGACGGCCAACCCGCCGCGAACGTCGACGTCACCATCGCGCGCGGCGGCGTCCGTTACCGCGACAACCCCGAGGAAATCACGGTCAAGACCGGCGCTGACGGCGCCTTCAGCGTGACCTGGCCGGAAGCCGGTCTCTACTGGCTGGGCGCCTCGGTGCGCACGGCGGGCGTGAACGGCCAGCCCGGCTCGAACGCCTCGTGGAACGGCGCGCTGGAAGTCCTGCCCTGACCTCGAAACGCTCCAGCTCGACCCCGCCGCCGCTCCAGATCGGAGCGGCGGTTGACGGCCGTCAGGACAACCGCGTCCTGATCCCGCCGACCACGCGCGCGCCGGAACGACCGCCCAGCGACCTGATCTGGTCGCTGGGCGGCTCGAGCATGGGCACAACCTGGTCGGTGCGTCTGGTCCCGCCGCCGGGCATTACGCAAGACGCGTTTCAGGCGGCGATCGAGGACGAACTGGCGCGCATCGTCGCCCTGTTCAGCCCCTGGACGCCGGACAGCGAGATCAGCCGCTTCAACAACGCCCCCGTCGGGACGTGGGAGCTGTCGCCGGACTTCTGGTCGTTGCTGAACGCGTCGCTGGATCTGGCCGACGACGTCAACGGCGCGGTCGATCCGACCCTGGGGGCTCTGGTCGACCTGTGGGGCTTCGGCCCGCCGGGACCGCGCGATCCGCTCCATCCCCTGCCCGCCGCCGAAGAGGTGGAGGCGGCCCTGGCCGTGTCCGGGTGGCAGAAGCTGCGGCTGAACCGCGACGGGCAGGCGGCGGTGCAGGCTGGCGGCCCCAATGGCGGGATGAAGCTGGACTTCTCGGGCATCGCCAAGGGTCATGCGGTGGACCGGGTTTCGGCCCGCCTGACCGAGCTGGGCGCGACCTCGCATCTGGTCGAGATCGGCGGCGAGCTGCTGGGGCGCGGGGTCAAGCCGGATGCCCAGCCCTGGTGGGTCGAGATTGAGGCCGTGCCGGATTCGCCCGCGCCGCATACGGTGGCCGCCCTGTTCGACGTGGCCGTGGCCACCTCGGGCGACTGGCGGCGCGCCTTTGTGCATGAAGAGCGCCTCTATCCGCACACCATCGACGGCTCGACCGGGCGGCCGGTGGACAATGGGTTGGCGCAGGTCACGGTGTTCGACGCCTCGGCCATGCGCGCCGACGCCCTCGCCACCGCCCTGATGGTGCTGGGACCGTTCGACGGGCCGGAGTTCGCCGAGGCGATGAAGATCGCGGCCCACTTCGTCGAGCGCACGCCGCGCGGTCTGGTCGAACGGATGAGCCCCGCCTTCGCCGCCATGATGGACGAAGAAGAAGCCTGAACGTGACGATGGATGCGACCCGCTGGCTGTGGACGGGCCTCGCCGTCGCCCTGTGGCTGGGCCTGATCGGCCTGACGGTCTGGCGCGTGCGCGCCGCCGCTAGAAAAGCCACAGAGCAGGCGCGGGCGCTGGCTGACGCGGCCGGAGACGACGCCGTCCTGATCGCCTTCGCCAGCCAGACCGGGTTCGGCGAGGAACTGGCCTGGATGACCGCCCGGGCGCTGGGCGACGGCGGCGTCGGCGCGCGGATTGCGTCCTTCGCCGATCTGGATCTGGAGACGCTGAAGGGCGCGCGGCGTCTTCTGGTCATCGCCTCCACCACCGGCGAGGGCGACGCCCCCGACGGCGCGGCCCGCTTCGTGCGGCAGGTGATGAAGGACGAGGCCGACCTGTCGCACCTGTCCTATGGATTGCTGGCGCTGGGCGACCGGTCCTATGACGCCTATTGCAGCTTTGGCCACGCGGTCGGCGACTGGCTGGACCGCTGCGGGGCCCAGACCCTGTTCGACCGGGTCGAGGTGGACGACGGCGACGCGGGCGCCATCCGCCACTGGCAGCATCAGTTGAACCAGTTGACCGGCTCGACCGCCGCCTCCGACTGGACCCCGCCCGCCTTTGGCCGCTGGCGTCTGGTCGAGCGGACCTTGCTGAATGCGGGCAGCCCCGGCGGCGCGGCGTATCATCTGGCCTTCGAACCGATCGACCACGCGCCCGACTGGGCGGCGGGCGACATCGCCGAGATCGGCCTGCCCGCGCGCGACGGCGAACAGCCGGCCAGCCGCGAATACTCGGTCGCCTCACTGCCCTCGGACGGACGGGTCGAGGTCTGCATCCGCCTGATGACGCGGCCGGACGGGACTCCGGGTCTGGCCTCGGGTTGGCTGACCAGGGACGCCCGGATCGGCGACGAGGTGGCCATGCGCGTGCGCGCCAACCGCAGCTTCCACGCCCCGCGGCCGGAAGCCCCTATCATCCTGATCGGCAACGGCACCGGGATCGCGGGCCTGCGCGGGCATCTGAAGGCGCGGGCTCTGCATGAGAAGACCGGCGGCGCCTGGCTGCTGTTCGGCGAGCGGACGCGGGCGCACGACGCCCTCTATGACGCGGACCTGCAGGCCTGGCTGGCCTCGGGCGCCCTGACCCGACTGGACCGCGCCTTCTCGCGCGACGGAGACCAGAACCGATATGTACAGTCGCTGGTGGCCGAACAGGCGCGCGGGGTGGCCGACTGGGTGGATCGCGGGGCCTATGTCTATGTCTGCGGCAGCCTGGAAGGGATGTCGAAGGGCGTTCACGCTGCGCTGGAGGCGGCGCTGGGCGAGGAACGGCTGACGCGGCTGACCGACAGCGGGCGCTATCGGCGCGACGTCTATTAATCAAGATACCCGCTCACCCCGGCGGACGCCGGGGCCCAGTGAGCGCTTCAACCGCTACAATATCTTCTAGGGCATGGGCGCGGCCAAAGTACTGGATCCCGGCGTCCGCCGGGATGAGCGGGAGGATTTACACCTCCGACCATCTCCGCAGCAGGTTGTGATACAGCCCGGTCAGTTCGATGACCGCCTGATCCTTCGGTCCCTTGTCGAGGTTGACCCGCTGGGTGGCCACGTCGAGACGGAACAGACTTTCGCGGTCGGCGTCGTCGCGGATCAGGCTCTGCAGCCAGAAGAAGCTGGCGACCCTCACGCCCCGCGTCACCGGCGTCACCCGATGCAGGCTCTTGGACGGATAGAGGACCAGATCGCCGGCGGGCAGCTTGACCGACTGGCTGCCGTACATCTCCTCGATGATCAGTTCGCCGCCGTCATAGTCCTCGGGCTCGGATAGGAAGAGGGTGGCCGACAGGTCGCTGCGGATGCGGATGTTGCCCCGCTGGCGGATGGCGTTGTCGACGTGGACGCCGAACTCGCTGCCGCCCTCGTAGCGGTTGAACAGGGGCGGAAAAATCGTGTGCGGCAGGGCGGCCGAGACGAACATGGGGTTGGCGTTCAGGGCCTGGACGATCAGGGCCGAGACCTCCTTCGCCGCCTCGCTGTCCTCGGGCAGTTGCAGGTTCTTCTTGGCCGTCGCCGACTGGTGGCCCGAAGTCATGTTGCCGTCGGCCCAGGGGCCGGCGTCCAGGGTCTGACGCAGGGCCGTCACCTCGGCCTTGGTGAAGACGTCGGGGATGTGCAGCAGCATGGTTCTCTCACCGTAACTCATCAGCCCCGCCGCTCACGACGGGGCCGACATGATGGCGCGAAACGCGGTCGCCCAGTAGGGGCTTAGTAGCGCAGGTTCAGCGTCAGGATGGCCGAACGCCCGGGCGCCACGTCGGCGTGGTGCACGCCGTTGGTGCGGATGACGTATTCCTCGTCGCCCGCGTTCTGGACGTTCAGCTGCAGCGAGGCGCGGTCGTTGATCTCATACGAGGCGAACAGGTCCACGCGGGTGTATTCTGGGGCGTAGATGCGGTTGGCGCCGCCGCCGGCGCCGCCCTGATTGCCGCCGAACGACTTGGAAACATAATAGACGCCGCCGCCGAGGCTCAGTTTGGGCAGGACGCGGTAGGTGGTGAACAGGCTGGCGCTGTGCTCCGGCGTATTGGCCAGGGCCTCGCCGACGTTGACGCTGTTGTAGGCGCCGCTGACCAGCTCCGAATCCATCCAGGTGTAGCCGCCGAAGACCTGCCACTTGTCGGTGACATTGCCCGAAGCGCCCAGTTCGAGGCCTTGAACTTCGGCTTCGCCGGCCTGCTCATAGACGCCCGGCGCCACCTGAATCTGCGCGTCCTTGCGGGTCAGGCGGAACAGGGCGCCGCTGAGGGCCAGACGGTCGTTGAACAGGTTGGCCTTGGCCCCGAGCTCGACGCTCTGGGTCTCTTCGGGATCCAGCACGCTGGTCAGCAGATTGCCCGTGCCGACGCCCACGCCGGTGTTCTGGTCGCCGGCCGAGATGGTCGGCGGCGTCGAGGAGGTGGCGTAGGAGGCGTAGAGGCTGGTGTTCGGCGTCGGCTTGTAGACCAGGCCGACCTGATAGTTGACGAAGTTCCAGTCGCCCTTGAACGGCGCATAGACCGGGGCCGCGACCGTGCCCGTGGCGTTGATCGCGTCGACCGAATAGTCGTCCCAGCGCAGGCCCAGGTTGACGATGAACTTCTCGCCGAAGCTGAGCGAGTCGAAGGCGTAGACGCCCAGCGAATCCGTCTGGCTGTCGCTGACCACGCCGCGCGTGATCGTGCCGGTCCAGGGGTCGTTCGGGTTGGGGTTGTAGATCGGGGTGCAGTCGACGCCGGTCAGCGGCGCCGGACAGGCCGACCCGGTCAGGGTCGTGACCGTATAGGAGGCGTTCTTGTTGGTTTCGCGCGACAGTTCGACGCCCGCGTCGAAATTGTGCTTGATGCCGCCGGTCATGAACGAGCCGTGCAGGTCGGTGACGTTGGCCAGGGTTTCGGCCGGGTTCCAGCGCGACTTGGTGCCGCGCTTCATCCACCAGACGCCGTTGACGAGCGCCGCGCCGGGGACCGGCGTCGTGGCGCTGCCGCCGTCGCCGGGGTTGGTGACGACATAGTCGTTCAGCGTCTGCGACCAGCGGGAGACGTTGCGGATCGCCAACGCATCGCTGAAGCGGTGATCGGCGGCCAGGGTCAGGCTGTCGACCGTATTGGTCAGATAGTCGCGCGCCTTCAGCCCGTAGAAGCTGTCGTAGGGCACATCCATGACGCCGCTGTCGGTCGTGCGGACGTTGGTCTTGGTGAAGAGCGGGATGCCGTAGTCAGGCATCTGGTCGCTGTCGAGGTGGTAGTAGCTGGCGGTCAGGGTGGTCGGCGTGCCCAGACCCGCAGCTATGGCGGCGGCGACGCCCCACTTGTCGAAGTCGACCGCGTCGCGGCCGGCGACGTCGCCCTGCGAGGCCATCAGGTTCAGACGCATGGCGGCGGTCGGGCTGACCTGCCAGTTGGCGTCCACCGTGCCGCGCGCATAATTGTCAGTACCGGCGCCGGCCGAGCCATGGATGAAATGGGTCAGGCGCGGGGCCTTGGACGACAAGTTGATGCTGCCGCCGCCCGAGCCGCGGCCCGAATAGACCGAATCCGGTCCCTTGATGACCTCGACCTGCTCCAGGTTGAAGACCTCGCGCTGCTGGCCGCCGGTGTCGCGGATGCCGTCGACGAAGATGTTGTTGCCCGAGGCCTGGCCGCGAATGAAGGGACGGTCGGCCAGGGGCTGGCCGCCTTCGCCCGCGCCGAAGGTGATGCCCGGCGAGGTGCGCAGAATGTCCTGCAGCGAGGTGGCGGCGGTCTGTTCGATGATCTGCTGCGGGATCACCGTGACCGAGCGCGGGGTATCGACCAGGGGGGCGACGAACGACGGATCCTTGGGCTCGCGCTTCACCCGCCGGCCCTGCACGTCGATGGTCCCCAGATTTGTGGCGTCCTGCGTCACGTCCGCCGTGGCGATCGGGGCTTCGTCACCCGCCAGAACCGGCGAGGCGCACAGCATGCCGGCGGCGCTGGAAGCGAACAGAAGCGCCTTGAGGGCGGAAGAGGGGCCGTCGGACATGGGGGAGAAACCGGTCAGTGATATTGCGATCACGTCGCAATATCACCTTACTCTCGTCCCGCAAGTGACTCTGCGAATAAATCGCAATTAATCCCCGTGGCGTTTCTAGACCCGCGCGACCGCCTTCATCGACACGGCAGGGTCGGCCAGCAGGGCCGCATCCACCGGCGTCGCCTTGCCGATCAGCTGGCGCCCTCCCATGAACTCGGCCGGGGCGTTGACCGCCTCGACGCAGACGATCCTGTCGCCGTTCAGGTGGAAGACGGCGAAGACGCCGCCGGCCGGGTCGCCGCGCACCACCTGACGGTCGGCGTCGAAGGGCAGGCCGGCGATCTGCAGCTTGACGTCGTACTGATCCGACCAGAACCACGGCACTTCCGGCGCGGGAGCCGCGCGGCCGACGATAGCGGCCGCCGCCTGCTTGGCCTGCTCCAGGGCGTTGGGCACGCTCTCCAGCCGGTGCATCCGCCCGCCGTGAACCGGAATGGGCCGGTAGGTCACGTCGCCGATGGCGTAGATGGCGGGGTCGGCGGTGCGGGCGTTTTCGTCCACGACCACGCCGTTCTCGCAGGCCAGACCGGCCGTCCGCGCCAGGGCTTCGCGCGCCAGGGCGCCGACGCCGACGAGGATGGCGTCGGCCGCGATCAGCGATCCGTCCGCCAGCCGCACGCCGCCGTCCTCGAAACCCGAGACCTCGGCGCCGGTCAGGATTTCGACGCCGTGCCGGCGATGGAGGTCGGTGAAGAAGGCCGACAGGGTCTGCGACGCCACGCGCGCCAGCACCCGGTCCATGCGCTCGATCACCACCGCCTCGGCGCCGAGGGCGCGGGCAGAGGCCGCCGCCTCCAGCCCGACATAGCCGCCGCCGACCACGGCCAGACGCTTGCCGGGGGCCAGCGCCGCCTTCAGGCGTTCGGCGTCCTCCAGCGCGCGAAGCTCCAGCAGATCGGACCGGTCGGCGCCGGGGACGGCCAGCTTGCGCGCCGTCGAGCCGGTGGCCAGGATCAGGGCGTCATAGGACTCGACCACGCCGTCGGCGAAGGTCACGGACTTGCTCGCCGCATCAATGGCGGTCGCCGTGACGCCGGTGCGCAGGTCGATCTTGTGCTCGGCGTAGAAGCTCTCGGGGCGCAGCAGCAGGTCCTCCAGACCCGCCTCGCCCTTCAGCCAAGCCTTGGACAGGGGCGGCCGCTGATAGGGCGCCGCCGCCTCCTCGCCCGCCAGGACGATCTCGCCCTCGAAGCCATACTGTCTCAGCAGCGCCGCCGCCGAGCCCCCCGCGTGTCCCGCGCCGATGATCAGAACCTTGGTCATGGCAGCGGAGATAGGACGGATCGAGCGGAGCGGCTACTCTCTCCTCCCCACTTGTGGGGAGGGGGACCACGAAGTGGTGGAGGGGCCATCCCGCCGACCGCTGAAACCTATCGCCGCGCCGCCGGGATGCGCCGCGCCCTGACGCCGCCCGAGGCGAGGCTATGGATCCAGGTCAAGCGCGGCGGGCTGGAGGGTCTGAAGTTTCGACGCCAGCATCCGGTGGGTCCCTACATCCTGGATTTCTACTGTCACGCCGCGCGGCTGGCGGTGGAGGTCGACGGCGCGGGTCATGATGATCCTGAGCAGATCGCGCATGACGAACGGCGGACGCATTGGCTGGCGTCGCAGGGCGTTGAGGTTCTGCGGGTGCGCTCGACCGATGTGCGCGATCATCTGGAGGGGGTGCTGGCGGTGATCCTTCAGCACGCGACGGGACGGTAGAGGCCCTCCACCACTTCGTGGTCCCCCTCCCCACTCGCGTGGGGAGGAAAGACAGCGGCGGCGCTTGACCGTTCCACTGTTACAGCATAATGAAACACGCCATGAGCCCCGCCCCCGCCAAGACCGCCCTGCTGGACGCCCTGCTTTCGCTGAAAACGCGCGAGGAGGCGGAGGCTTTTCTGTCCGACCTTTGCACCCCTGCTGAACTGCGCGCCTTCGCCGAGCGCTGGCAGGTGGCGCGGCTGCTGGACGGCGGGGACAAGACCTATCGCGAGATCGCCGTGGAAGCCTCGGCCAGCCCGACCACCGTGGTGCGCGTCGCGCGCTCCCTGAAAGACATGCCGCACCAGGGCTATCGCCTGGTGCTGGACCGCCAAAAAACGCCTTCTGGCCAAGCCTGAGTTGAGATCATGAGCACCGTGCAAGGGCGGCTTCGCATCGCCGTTCAGAAATCCGGCCGCCTGGCCGAACGCAGCCTCGACCTGGTCCGCGACGCGGGCCTTCGGGTCATCAAGGGCAACAACGAACTGCTGTATCGGATCGAGAACTATCCGATCGACCTGCTGCGGGTGCGCGACGACGACATTCCGACCTTCGTGGCGGACGGGGTCTGCGACCTCGGCATCGTCGGCGAGAACGTGCTGGAGGAAGGCCGCAACGGCGGGCCGAACGCCGAAGTGGTCATGCCGCTGGGCTTTGGCCGCTGCACGCTGAAGATCGCCGTGCCGCCGACGCTCGACTACGCCGGGCCGCAGTCGCTGGACGGCCTGCGCATCGCCACCTCCTATCCCAAGATCCTGCGGCGCTTCCTCAACGACCGCGACGTGCGCGCCGAGATCGTCACCATGCGCGGCGCAGTCGAGGTGGCCCCGCGGATGAAGCTGGCCTCGGCCATCTGCGACCTGGTCTCGACCGGCGCGACGCTGGAGGCCAACGGCCTGACGGCCAAGGAGACGGTGCTGGACAGCCAGGCGGTGCTGATCAAGGCGCCCACCGCGCCCGAGGCCGGGCTGCAGCACCTGCTGGACAGCATCATCGAGCGGATGGCGGGCGTGGTGTCCTCACAGGGCGCCAAATACGTCATGCTGAACGCCCCGCGCGCGGCGCTGGCTGAGATCACCGCCATCCTGCCGGGCGCCGGCTCGCCCACCGTCATGCCGCTGTCGGGCCGCGACGACGCCGTGGCCGTCCACGCCGTCTGCCAGGAGGCCGTCTTCTGGGAGACGCTGGAGAAGCTGAAGGCGGCGGGGGCCTCGGCCATCCTGGTCCTGCCCATCGAGAAGATGATGTGATGAAGCGTATCGACTGGAACACCCTGGACGCCGCCGGACGCAAGGCGGCGCTGGCCCGGCCGCAGCGCCGCACCGAGGGCTTCGTGACCGGCGTGGTGCGCGAGATCTTCGACGACGTGCAGACGCGCGGCGGTCAGGCCGTGACCGACTGGGCCGTCAAGCTGGATGGCGCAGCCCCACGCCGCATCGCGATCAATGAAGCCGCCGCCGCCCAGGCCCGCGCCGACCTGCCGCCCGCCGCCGCGCGCGCCCTGCGGGTGGCCGCCGACAATATCCGCGTCTTCCACGCCGCAACCCGGCCCGAGGACACCGGCTTCATCGAGACCACGCCCGGCGTGCGCTCCAAGCTGGTGTGGCGGCCCATCGGCTCGGCGGGCCTCTATGTGCCGGGCGGGACGGCGCCGCTGTTTTCGTCGCTGCTGATGCTGGCCATTCCGGCGGGCGTGGCCGGGGTCGGGCGGCGCGTCGCCGTCACCCCCCCTTCGAAAGATGGGTCGGTTCACCCGGCCATGATCGTCGCCGCCGCCGAGGCGGGTCTGGACGAGCTGTGGCTGCTGGGCGGGGCCCAGGCCATCGCGGCGCTGACCTTCGGCGTCGAACTGGACGACGGCGTCATCGAACCCGTCGACAAGCTGTTCGGGCCCGGCAACGCCTATGTGGCCGAGGCCAAACGCTATGCCGCCAGCCTGCCGGGCGGTCCCGCGGCCGATATGCCCGCCGGCCCATCGGAGCTGCTGGTCATCGCCGACCGGGACGCCGACTTCGAGATCGTCGCCGCCGACCTGCTGAGCCAGGCCGAGCACGACGCCGACGCCCAGGTCATTCTGGTCTCCGACAGCGGCACGGCCCTGACCGAGATCGTCGCCGAGGTCGAGCGTCAGGTCGAGACCCTGCCCCGCGCGGCGATCGCCCGCGCCTCGCTGGCCGAGGCCCGCGCCATCCGCGTGCGCGACATGGCCGAGGCCTGCGCCGCGGCCAACCTCTATGGCCCCGAACACCTGTCGATTCAGGCCGAGGACGCCGAAGCTTTGGTCGACAAGATCACCGCCGCCGGCGCCGTCTTCGTCGGCCAGTGGGCGGCCGAAACGCTCGGCGACTACGCCGCCGGGCCCAGCCACGTCCTGCCGACCGACGGCGGGGCGCGGACGCTCGGCGGCATCACCACCGCCAGCTTCATGACCACCATGTCGGTGCAGACGGTGACGCAGGCCGGCGCCGCCGCCCTGGCCCCCGTCGCCGCGCGTCTGGCGCGGATGGAGGGGCTGGAGGCCCACGCCCGCGCCGCCGATCTGAGGATGGAGGGGTGACGCTTCCCGCCCCCTATCCGCCGCTGGTCTCGGGCGGCGAAGGTCTGGACCGTTATCCGGCAGATCCGACCGCACTAGCTGCGCGGCTGGCCGACCTCTACGGCGTCGCCGCCGATCAGGTGCTGCCGGTGCGCGGCCTGACGCACGGGCTGGAACTGGTCTGGCGTCTGGCTGCTCGCGACGGGCAGACGGTTCAGGCGCCCGAGGCCGAACCCTACCTGGGGCTGGCGGCGCTTTACGCCCGCCCGGTCGAAACGGCCGAGGTCGCCGCGGTCGTCATCCGCGCCCTCGGTTCGCCCGAAGCCGTGGCCGAGATGGCCGAGCGCGTCGCCCCCGCCCTGCTGGTCGTGGACGAGGGTCTGGTCGAGTTCGCCGAGGCGGCGTCCGCCGCGACGGTGGTGAAGGACCACGCCAACCTGATCGTGCTGCGCAGCCTGTCGCTGGCCTATGGCCTGGCCGGGGCGCGGGTCGGGGCGGCGGTGGCGCAAGGGCAGACCTTGGCCCGGCTGGCGCGCGTGCTGGAACCCTACGCCCTGCCCGAGGTCTCGGTGCGGCTGGCGCTGCAGGCGCTGGACCCCTCGCGGATGATCGAGACCGCCGAGCGCATCGACGGCGTGCGCCGCGAGCGCGTCCGCGTGGTCGAGGCCCTGTCGCGGTTGATGCCGCTGGAGGCCGGGGTCGGGCCGGTGATCATCGCCCGCCCCTCCGATCCGGGGGCGGTCATCGAGAGCTTGCGTCGTTTCGGCCTCGACGCCGACGCCGCGGGCGAGCGCGTGCGTCTGCCCGTTTCGCTGAAGCCCGAGGTCAACGATCGACTGCTGGTGGCCCTGGGCGCCGCCGCGCCCAAGGTTCGCCGCACCCGCGTCGGACAGGCCGTGCGCGATACGAAAGAGACCCGCATCGTCTGCGCCGTCGATCTGGACAGCGCCGGGCCGGTGACCATCCACACCGGCGTCGGCTTCTTCGACCACATGATCGAACAGGTGGCGGCGCACGGCGGCTTTTCCATCCGCCTGTCGTGCGAGGGCGACCTGCACACCGATCCGCACCACACCATCGAGGACAGCGCCATCGCCCTGGGGCAGGCGCTGAAACAGGCGCTGGGCGAAAGGAAGGGCATCGCCCGCTACGGCTTCGTCCTGCCGATGGACGAGGCCAACGCCAGCGTCTCCATCGACCTGTCGGGGCGACCCTATCCGGTGTTCGAGGGGACGTTCGCGACCCCCTTCATCGGCGACTACCGCACCGACCTGACGGCGCACGTCATCCGCTCCTTGGCCGAAAACCTGGGCGCGGCCATCCACGTCAGCGTCACCGGGGACGACGACCATCACAAGACCGAGGCCGTTTACAAGGCCCTGGGCCGCGCCCTGCGTCAGGCCATCCGCGTCGAGGGCGATGTGGTGCCGTCGACCAAGGGGGTGCTGTGAGCCCCCCTCGCACCAAGGATGTCACCCTGATCGGTTACGGCTCGGGCAATGTCGCCTCGGTGCGGTTCGCGCTGGAGCGGCTGGGCGCGCGGGTGCGGATCACCGCCGATCCCGCCGATCTGGGCGAGGCCGAGCGGGTCATCCTGCCCGGCGTCGGGGCTGCGGGCTATGCCATGCAGCGGCTGAACGCGCTCGGTCTGGTCGAGCCTCTGCGCCAGTTCAAACGCCCGCTGCTGGGCGTCTGTCTGGGCCAGCAGCTGCTGTTCGAAACCAGCGCCGAAGACGGCGGCGCCGACCTGCTGGGTCTGATCCCGGGTCGGGTCGAAGCCATCGCGCCCGCGCCCTCACGGCCCTCGCCGCACATGGGCTGGAGCCGGCTGGCGATCCGTCGCCCCGATCCCCTGCTGGAGGGGATCAAGGACGGCGACTGGGCCTATTTCGTGCACGGCTTCGTCTGCCCCGACGGCCCGGCGACCATCGCCGCCGCCGACTACGGCATCCCCGTGCCCGCCGTGGTCAACAGCGCCAACCGCTGGGGCTGCCAGTTCCACCCGGAACGCTCGGCGGCTGCGGGCGCGCGTATCCTCAAGAACTTCCTCGAGTTGCCCGCATGATCGTCTATCCCGCCATCGACCTGAAGGACGGCGTCTGCGTGCGGCTGATGCACGGGCGCTTCGATCAGGTGACCCGCTATGACGAGGTCCCGGCCGCGCGTCTGGCCGCCTTCGCCGCCGAGGGCGCGGCCTGGGTCCACATTGTCGATCTGGACGGGGCCGAAGCCGGGCGCGCCATGCAGCACGGCCTGATCGGAGAGATGGCGGCCTCGGTCGCCGTCAAGATCCAGTCGGGCGGCGGCGTGCGCTCCGAGGCCGATGTCGAACGCCTGCTGGAGGCCGGCGTCGACCGCGTCGTGGTCGGGTCGATGGCCGTGACCAAGTCGGACGAGGTGCTGGCCTGGCTGGACCGGTTCGGGTCCGAACGCATCACCCTGGCGCTGGACGTCAAGTACGAGGACGGTGTTCCGGTCCCGGCGCTGAAGGGCTGGACCCAGTCGGCGGGGGTCGATCTGTGGACGGCTCTAGAGCGCTATCCGTCCGACCTGCTGACCCATGTGCTGATGACCGACGTGGGCCGCGACGGCGCCCTGACCGGGCCCAATCTCGACCTGCTGGGCGAGGCGCTGGCGCGTCGGCCGGAGCTGAAGATTCAGGCCTCGGGCGGGGTGGCGTCGCTGGACGACCTGACCGCGGCGCGCGATCTGGGCTGCGACGGGGCCATCGTCGGGCGGGCCATCTACGAAGGTCGCTTCACCGTGGCCGAGGCGCTGAAGGCGGTGGCGCCATGACGGCGAGACGCATCATCCCCTGCCTCGACGTCAAGGATGGGCGGGTGGTCAAGGGCGTGCGCTTCGAGCGTCACGTCGACATGGGCGACGCCGCCGAACTGGCCACGCGCTATCGCGACCAGGGCGCCGACGAACTGGTCTTCTACGACATCACCGCCAGCCCCGAGGGGCGGACGCTGGACTATGGCTGGGTGCAGGACATCGCCCGGCTGCTGGACATCCCCTTCTGCGTCGCGGGCGGCATCCGCACCGTGGAGCAGGCGGCGCGCTGTCTCGACCACGGGGCCGACAAGGTGTCGATCAACTCCCCCGCGCTGGAACGTCCCGAACTGATCGGCGAGATGGCCGCGCGGCTGGGGCGTCAATGCGTCGTCGTCGGCGTCGACAGCGCCTTCCAGGACGGCGAGTGGCGCGTCCACAAATACACCGGCGATCCCAACGCCCGGCGCGGCGCGGGCAGGCTGACCATGGACTGGATCGTCGAGGCGCAAGGTCTCGGCGCCGGGGAGATCGTGCTGAACTGCATCGATCAGGACGGGGTGCGGCGCGGATATGATATCGCGCAACTGGCCGAGGCGCGGCGGCGGCTGACCATTCCGCTGGTGGCCTCAGGCGGGGCCGGGGCGGTCGAGCATTTCCGCGACGTGTTCGAGCAGGCGGATGTTTCCGGCGCCCTGGCCGCCAGCGTCTTCCACTCGGGCGCGATCGCGATTCCCGATCTCAAACATTACCTCGATCAGGTCGGGGTGGAGGTGAGGATATGACCCGCCCCCTCCCTTCCCGCTCATCCCGGCGGACGCCGGGATCCAGAGCTTTGGCCAGAAGCCCAGACCTCTGGACCTATGGCCGAATGATATTCAACGCCACATCGCGTGGCTCTCACTGGATCCCGGCGTCCGCCGGGATGAGCGGATTAGAATAATGCTCGATCTCCAATCCCTCGACATCAGCAAGATCGACTTCGCCAAAGGCGGCGGTCTGATCCCCGCCGTGGTGCAGGACGCCGACACCCTGCAGGTGCTGACGCTCGCCTACATGGACGAGGCGGCGCTGCGCGAGACGCTGGACAGCGGCCAGGCCACCTTCTTCTCGCGCTCGCGCGGCGGGCGGTGGCGCAAGGGCGAGACCTCGGGCGATTTCCTCAATGTCGTCTCGGTAACGCCCGACTGCGACGGCGACGCCGTGGTGGTGAAGGTCCGGCCGGTCGGCAACGCCTGTCACCTGAACCGTGTCAGCTGCTTCGGCGACGAGGACGCGCCGGGGCTGGGCCGCATCGGCCGGCTGGAGCGCACCATCCACGTCCGGGCGCAGGCCGATCCCAACGACAGCTGGACCGCGCGCCTGATGGCGCAGGGGCCGAAACGCGCGGCGCAGAAGGTCGGCGAGGAGGGCGTGGAGACGGCGCTGGCCGGGGCCGCGGGCGACGAGGCGGAACTCGCCAGCGAGTCGGCGGATTTGATCTATCACCTGCTGGTCCTGCTCCACACGCGTAACATGGTGTTTCAGGACGTGCTCGACGTCTTGGCGCATCGCGCGCAACCGGCCAAGGACGATAGCTAGGCCGTAAGGCGAAGACCCCGCACGCCGGGGCCACGGAGGACAAGCGCGAATGGCGGCTCTCATTCTGTTCGGCGGAGGCGGCGACCTCGCCATGCGGATGCTGTTGCCTTCGCTCTATTTTCTCGACCACGACGGCCTGCTGCCCGAGGGGCTGAAGATCATCGGCGCCGCCCGCTCGCACGAAACCCGCGAGGACTATGTCGCCAAGGTCCATGAGGCGGTGAAGCCGCGCGCCGAGGCGGACGACGCCTGGGACGAGGCCAGCTGGGCGCGGATGGCCGCCCGCCTCGATTATCTGGCCGTCGACGCCACCGATCCCGAGAGCCTGAAGCCGCTGAAGGCCAGATGCGGCGACGGCGACGTGACCTCCTTCCTGGCGGTGTCGCCCTCGCTCTACGACCGCATCGTCACGGCGATGAAGCCCGCGGGTCTGGCCGAGAAGAACTGCCGCATCGCGCTGGAGAAGCCGGTCGGCCACGACCTGACGAGCTTCCTTGAGATCGACGACGCCGTGGCCCGCGCCTTCGACGAGCGCCAAGTGTTCCGCATCGACCACTACCTGGGCAAGGAGACGGTCCAGAATCTGATCGCGCTGCGCTTCGGCAACACCATCTTCGAGCCGCTGTGGAACAATCTGACGGTCGACCACGTCCAGATCACGGTCGGCGAAACGGTCGGCGTCGGCGACCGCTGGCCCTACTACGACGAATACGGCGCCCTGCGCGACATGCTGCAGAACCACATGCTGCAGCTGCTGTGCCTGGTGGCGATGGAGCCCCCGAGCGACCTCGACCCGGATTCCGTGCGCAATGAAAAGGTCAAGGTGCTGCGGTCCTTGCGCCCCATCACGCCCGAGGAAGCCGAGCGCGTCACGGTGCGCGGCCAGTATGTGGCGGGTCAGGTCGAGGGCCAGCTGGCCAAGGCCTATGAGCAGGAGCGCGGCCAGCCTTCGGAGACCGAAACGTTCGTCGCCATCCGCGCCGACATCGACAACTGGCGCTGGGCGGGCGTGCCCTTCTTCATGCGCACCGGCAAACGCCTGCCGGAGAAGCGCACCGAGATCGTCATCCAGTTCAAGCCGGTGCCCCACTCCATTTTCGGCCACGGCGAGCGCGGCGACATCTACGACAATCGTCTGGTCATCGAACTGCAGCCCGAGGAAGACATCTCGCTGTCGGTGATGAACAAGAAGCCGGGGCTGGATCAGCGGATGCAGTTGCAGCCGATCAAGATGAGCCTGTCGTGGGGGCAGGACGGCAAGGACGCCGCGCCGCCGCGGCGCCGCATCGCCTATGAGCGGCTGCTGCTGGATGCGCTCAAGGGCGATTCGACCCTGTTCGTGCGCCGCGACGAGGCCGAACAGGCGTGGAAATGGGTCGACGAGGTCTCGGAGGCCTGGGACTGCCGCGACTGCAAGCCGCTGGACTATGTCGCCGGAACCTGGGGACCGGAGGCGGCGGACCTGCTGCTGTCGCGGACGGGTCGGAAGTGGAACACGCGCGATGAGTAAATTGGCACACAAGCCCTCCCCTCGAGGGGGAGGGTTGGGAGGGGTGAAGACAGGCCGGGTCTCGCTTCGCACCAGAGGGCTCGACCTTGCAAGCAGCGGCGCCTCGCGCGCCATCAAGTTCAGCCTCCTGCCTGCACCCCATCCCCCAACCCCTTCCCCCTCGAGGGGAAGGGGAGGCATGCCATGACCCAATCACTCATTCAGGTATTCCCTACCGTCCGGTCCTGGGCCGAGGCCGCCGCCGCGCGGCTGGCGGAGGCGCTGGCCGCCGGCATCGCCGCGAACGGCCGCGCCGTCTTCGCCGGATCGGGCGGCTCGACCCCCTCGCCCATCTACGCCGGGCTGGCCCAGGCAGACTTGGACTGGTCCAGGGTCGTCGCCACCCTGGTGGACGAGCGCTATGTGCCGGAGACCTCGCCCGACTCGAACGCGGCGTTGATGAAGCGGACCCTGCTGACGGGTCGGGCCGCCGCTGCGCGCTTCCTGCCGCTCTACCGCCCCGCCGTGACCGTGGACCGCGCCGCCGCCGAGGCGTCGAAGGCTCTGGCGGCCGAAGACAGGCGTCTGGACGCCGTCCTGCTGGGCATGGGCGAGGACGGGCATATCTGCTCCATGTTCCCGCAAAGCCCGACGCTGAAGACCCTGCTGACGCCCGACCTCAAGCCCGCCGTCTATGGCGTGCCGCCGGGCCGCGACGGTCTGGCGCCGCCCCAGGAACGGCTGTCGATCAACCTGCCCTATCTGATCGGTGCGCGCCGCGTGGTGCTGGCCCTGACCGGGGCCGCCAAGCGCGCCGTGTTCGAGCGCGAGGCGGGGGGCGATCCCCGCGTCCATCCCATCGCCGCCCTGATCGCGGCCAAGGTTCCCCTCGAAGTGCTTTGGACGGAGGCCGTCTGATGGCTCCCCCCCTGAATCCCGTGGTGGCGGAAGTCACCGCCCGCATCGTCGAACGCAGCCGCGCCACCCGCGCCGACTATATCCGCCGCATGGACGCCGCCCGCGACAGCGGCGCCGGCCGCGCCAAGCTGTCCTGCGCCAACTGGGCGCACGCCTTCGCCGGCCAGACCGTGGCCGACAAGCTGACGGCCATGGACGGGTCCAAGCCCAACGTCGGCGTGGTCACCGCCTACAACGACATGCTGTCGGCGCATCAGCCGTTCGAGCGCTTCCCCGCCGTGATCCGCCAGGCCGTCCGCGAGGTCGGGGCCACGGCCCAGGTGGCGGGCGGAACCCCGGCCATGTGCGACGGCGTCACGCAAGGGCGCCCCGGCATGGAGCTGTCGCTGTTCAGCCGCGACGTCATCGCCATGGCGACGGGCGTGGCCCTGACCCACGACGCCTTTGACGCCGCCATGATGCTGGGCGTCTGCGACAAGATCGTGCCGGGCCTGTTCATGGGCGCGCTGGCGTTTGGTCATCTGCCGGTCGTGTTTGCGCCTGCGGGACCCATGCCCTCGGGCATTCCCAACGCCGAGAAGGCCCGCATTCGCGCCGAATATGCGCAGGGGCTGGTGGACCGCGCCACCCTGCTGCAAAGCGAGATCGGCAGCTATCATTCGCCCGGCACCTGCACCTTCTACGGCACGGCCAACTCCAACCAGATGATGATGGAGATCGCCGGGCTGCATCTGCCTTCGACCGCCTTCGTCCACCCCGATACGGGCCTGCGCGACGCTCTGACGGCGGCGGCGGCCCAGCGGGCGGTGGAACTGGCGCGCACGGGCCAAGGCCGCATGGCCGACGTCATCAGCGAGAAGTCGATCGTCAACATGATCGTCGCCCTGCTGGCCACCGGCGGCTCGACCAACCACGCCATCCATCTGGTTGCCATGGCGCGGGCGGCGGGAGTGCTGATCGACTGGACCGACATGGATCAGCTGTCGTCGGTGACGCCGCTGCTGGCGCGAGTCTACCCCAACGGCTCGGCCGACGTGAACGCCTTCCAGGCGGCGGGCGGCGTGGCCTTCGTGACGCGCGAACTGGCCCAGGCCGGGAACATCCATTCCGACGTCGTCACCGTCATGGGTCAGGGCATAGAGGCCTATTTCCAGGAACCGTCGCTGGTGGACGGCGAACTGGTCTGGCGCGACGGCGTGTCCGAAAGCCTCGACCGCGACATCCTGCGCCCCGCCGCCGATCCCTTCGACAAGGAGGGCGGCCTGCGGCTGGTTCAGGGCGACCTGGGTCGGGCGGTCATCAAGGTCTCTGCGGTCAAGCCGGAGCATCGCATCGTCGAAGCGCCCGCCGCCGTGTTCGAGACGCAGGAAGACGCGCTCCAGGCGTTCAAGGACGGCAGGCTGTTCCGCGACATCGTCGTGGTGCTGCGCTTCCAGGGCCCGAAGGCCAACGGCATGCCGGAACTGCACAGCCTGTCACCGGCCCTGTCGGTGATCCAGGACCGGGGTTTCAAGGTCGCCTTCGTCACCGACGGCCGCATGTCGGGCGCCAGCGGCAAGACCCCCGCCGCCATCCACGTCAGCCCGGAAGCGCTGGCGGGGGGCCCCCTGGCCTATGTTCAAGACGGCGACGTCATCCGTCTGGACCCCGAGGCCGGGGTGCTGAGCACGGTCGGGGTGAGCGGCCTGACCGCGCGGCCGCTGGCCGTCCGCTCGACCGCCAACGCCGAGGGGTCGTCCTGGGGCTATGGTCGCGAACTGTTCGGCGCCTTCCGTCATGTCGTGACCACGGCCGAGCGGGGGGCCACCGTCTGCTTCGCCGTGCCCGTCGGGGTCGGCGGTCATACCGATACGCCCCCCAATCCCAACTTCGTCGACCGGACGGTGGACGCCTGATCCGCCCCGCCGAGCGCAGGAAACGACCCGATGAACGACAAGACGCTTCTCGTTGGTCCCCAGCTTGTCGGCGACGTCGGCGGCACCAATGCGCGCTTCGCCCTGGCCCGGATGGTGGATGGCCAGGTCGTTCTGGACCACCACGAGAGCTTCCCTGCCCACGAACACCCGACCTTCCTCGGCGGCGTAAAGGCCTTCCTCGACGGCTGCGCGGTCAAGCCGACTGGCGGCGTCCTGGCCGTGGCCGGGCCGGTCACGGACGGAGCCATCGACCTGACCAACTCGCCCTGGCAGGTGTCGGAGGCCGAGTTGCAGAGCCTGGGCCTCAATCCGGTCAGGCTGATCAATGATTTCGAGGCCCTGGCCTGGGGCGCGCCGATCGTGCCCGAGGACCAGCTGGCCTCGCTGGGCGGGCCGGCGGAGGGTCAGCACGACGCCGCCCTGGCCGTGCTCGGCCCCGGCACCGGCTTCGGCGTCTCAGCCCTGGCGCGCGACAGCCACGGCCGCGAGATCGCCCTGCCGAGCGAGGGCGGCCACGCCTGTTTCGCCCCCGGCGACGCGGTCGAGGACGAGATCCTGCGCATCCTGCGCCGGCGCTATGACCGGGTGTCGATCGAGCGGCTGATCTGCGGCCCCGGCCTGCTGAACATGCACCGGGCGCTGGCCGAGATCGACGGGCGCGAGAGCCATATTGAGGACCCGGCGCAGATCACCCGCGAGGCGCTCGAGGACATGCACAGCCCCTGCGGCGCGACCCTGGCGCGGTTCTGCGCCATCCTGGGCGCCGTGGCCGGGGACGTGGCCCTGACCATGGGGGCGCGCGGCGGAATCTACATCGCCGGCGGCATCGCCCCGCGCATCCTGCCCTTCCTCAAGGCCAGCCCCTTCCGCGAACGGTTCGAGCGCAAGGGGCGGTTCCAGCCCTATATGGAGGCCATCCCGACCAGGGTGATCCTGCACGAGCAGGCCGCGTTGCTCGGCGCCGCGCGCGTGGCCTTCGCCGAAGCGCGTTGAAGGAAAAATCACGGCGGCGTGAACCGTTCGTGAGCGACGGCGTTATTCAAGCTTAACCTGCTCTGGAAGGACGCCCCATGAAAAAGATCGCCGTCACCGCCGCCGCCCTGTTCATCGTCGCCGGCCTTGCCGCTTGCCAGAACCCGACCGAAAAGGCCGCTGAAAGCAAGGCCGCCGCGGTCAAGGCGGAAGGCAACGCCGCCGCCGATCAGATGAACGCCCAGGCCGACACCACCATGGCCCAAGGCGCCGCCACCGCCGATGCGGTCAAGGCCGAAGCGGATCGCAAGGCCGAGGCCCTGAAAGCTGAGGCCGACAACGCCAAGAAGGCCGCCGGCGAGCACGCCGCCGCCGTCAAGGACGCCGCCAAGCCCACCTAGGCCCTGATCGGAAAGCCCCCGCCGCGAAGCCGACGGGGGCTGATGATCTCAGTCGATGCAGAGCGTCGCCTCGGCCTTGCCGTCCTTGATGGTAGTGCGACAGCCGAAACGGTTGCTGTCGGCCTGACAGACGCCGGTCGCACGCGCGCCCGGAGCGATACCGTTGTTGCCCGCGATCTCGCAGTCGCCTTCGCATTGCGAGGCGTCGGTGCAGCGCTTCCCCGCGTCGGGGTATCTGACCACGCACTGCCAGGATTGCATCCGCCCCACCTGGCGCATCTCGCCGCCGCGCGCGGTGCAGGACGACGAACTGATGGTCATCGTCGGCGGCGGCTCGGGCGCTTCGACAGGGACCACGGGTTCCGGCGCTGGAGTCGGGGAACAGGCCGCCAGGACGAGACCGGCGGCGAACAGCAGGGCTTTCAGCTTCATCCGACGTTTCCTTTTTCGAACCCGCTCCAGCAGTCGTCGTAGTCGAGCTGCATCTGCGGCGTCGCCTCGGCCCAGGCCGTGGTGCGGATCGGCATCCGCGTCTCGAACATGAAGGCCAGGGTGTTCTCGATCTTGTGCGGCTTCAGGTCGGCCTTGGTCGCGCCGTCCCAGCTGGCCTGATCCGGGCCGTGGCCGCTCATGCGGTTGTGCAGGCTGGCGCCGCCGGGAGCGAAGCCGCCCGCCTTGGCGTCATAGGCGCCGAAGACCAGCCCCATGAACTCGCTCATGACGTTCCTGTGGAACCACGGCGGGCGGAAGGTGTCCTCGGCCACCATCCAGCGCGGCGGGAAGATGACGAAGTCGCAGTTGGCCGTGCCGGGCGTGTCGCTGGGCGAGGTCAGGACGGTGAAGATCGACGGGTCGGGGTGGTCGTAAGAGACCGTGCCGATGGTGTTGAACCGCGCCGTGTCATAGCGATAGGGGGCGTAGTTGCCGTGCCAGCCGACCACATCTACCGGGCTGTGGCCAAAGGTCGTGGCCCACAGCCGACCGCCGTATTTCTGGACGCACTGGGTCGGACGGTCCACGTCCTCGAACCAGGCGACGGGGGTCTCGAAATCGCGCGGATTTGCCAGGCCGTTGGAGCCGATGGGGCCGAGGTCGGGCAGGCGGAAGGGCGCGCCGTAGTTCTCGCAGACATAACCCCGCACCGGGCCGTCCACCTCGACGCGGAAGCGCACCCCGCGCGGGATGACGACGACATGGCCGGGCGCCGCCTCGATCACGCCCATCTCGGTGACGAAGCGCTGCGCGCCCTCCTGCGGCACGATCAGCAGCTCGCCGTCGGCGTCGTAGAAGACCCGGTCGACCATCGAGCGGTTGGCGACATAGAGGTGGATGCCCACGCCGACGCCCGAATCCGCGTCGCCATTGCCGCCATAAGTGACCAGGCCCTCGACCCAGTCGGTGGGGGCGTCCGGCAGGGGCAGAGGGTCCCAGCGCATCCGGTTGGGGTTGGGCGGAGTCTCGGCGAAGGGACCGGACCGCACCCGGCCCTGCGCGAAGGGCTGATACGGCCCGTGTTGGGCCGAGGGCCGCAAACGGTACAGCCAGCTTCTCAGATTGTGGTCACGCGGGGCGGTGAAGGCCGCGCCCGACAGCTGCTCGGCATAGAGGCCCAGCGCCGGGCGCTGCGGCGAATTCCGCCCGACCGGCAGCGCGCCCTCGACGGCCTCGGTGGCGAAATGATTGGCGAAGCCGGTCTGATAGGCGGGCGCGTTGGATCGCGTCATGTGTTTCTCCCTTGCGGGAGGTTTAGCCGGGGAAGATGGCGCCGTCATCCTTCTCCCCTTGAGGGAGAAGGTGGCTCGCGGAGCGAGACGGATGAGGGGTCGCACCTCCCTGTCCGATGCGGATAGCACTCTTAAATCAGCCGACGGAGAAACTCCTCATCCGAGCGCCTCCGGCGCCCACCTTCTCCCGCAAGGGGAGAAGGAAAGTCAGAACCCCTGACTGCGCGCCAGACGCTCCGCGTGGAAACCCGCGTCACCGAGCAGTTCGTTCAGCACCCGCACCCGCTTCATGAACAGGCCGACGTCGAAGGCGTCGGTCATGCCGACGCCGCCGTGCATCTGCACCGCCTCCTGCACCGCCAGTTCGGCGACGCGGCCGGCCTTGGCCTTGGCGACGCCCGCCGCCATTTCGGCGTCGGGGCGGCCCGCGTCGATGGCCTGAAGCGCGGCCAGGGTCGCGGCCTTGGCCAGCTCCAGCTCGGTGAACAGGTGAGCGGCGCGGTGCTGCAGCGCCTGGAACTCGCCGATCAGCTTGCCGAACTGCTGGCGGGTCTTGAGGTAGTCGAGCGTGATCCTGAAGGCCTGATCCCCCGCCCCGACCAGAGAGGCGGCGGCGCAGGCCCGGCCCAGCGTCAGCGCGGCGTCCAGCGGCCCCTGCCCCTCGCCCACCGCGCCGATCACGGCGTCGGCGTTCACGATCACGTCGCTCAGGGTCACGCGCGCGGCGTTGTGGGCGTCGACCATGACGGTGCGTTCGACCGCGACGCCGCTGGTCTTCGGGTCGATCAGGAAGAGGGTGAGGCCGTCGTCGGCCCCATCTTCCTGAATTCGCGCCGCGACGATGAGGGCGTCGGCGACGTGGCCGTCCAGCACGAAGCCCTTGGCGCCGTTCAGCTTGAAGCCGTTTCCGGCGCGTTCGGCCCGCGTCGTGATCTTGGCCGGAGCGTGCTTCGGCCCTTCATCGACGGCAAGGCTGAGGATGGCCTCCCCCGCCGCGATCTTGCCCAGCCAGGCCTTCTGCGCGTCCGAACCCGCCGCCTTCAGCACGGTCGCGGCCAGCACTGACGAGCCCATGAAGGGCGAGGGCGTCAGGGTGCGCCCCAGGCTTTCGGCGATGACGCCCGCCTCGACGGCGCCGAGGCCGGAGCCGCCGTCAGCTTCATCAATGACGACGCCGGCGAAACCCATCTCGCCAAAGGCCCGCCACAGGTCGCGCGATACGCCGTCGGGGTCGCGACTGTCGCGCAGTTGGCGCAGGTGAGCGATGGGGGCGTGGTCGTTCAGGAAGCCGTCGGCGGCGTCCTGAAGCATGGTCTGCTCTTCGGTCAGGATCAGGGGCATCAGATCATTCCTCCAAAGCCCTCCCCCTCGATGGGGGAGGGTTGGGTGGGGGTGTCGGCAGGCGTTTTCCGAGCGAGCGTCGGAGGCGCCGCCTCTCCCGCCACAACGAACAGGGCGACGGGCGCACCCCCATCCCCGGCCCTTCCCCCATCGAGGGGGAAGGGAGTGTGCAAAGCCGCCATCCTCACGCCCCCGGCAGTTGCAGCAGGTGTTTGGCGATGATGTTCAGCTGGATTTCGCTGGTCCCGCCCTCAATGGAGTTGGCCTTGGTGCGCAGCCAGTCGCGGGCGGCGGCGCCGTCCTTGGAGCGTTCGCCCTCCCATTCCAACGCGTCTGACCCTCCCGCCGCCATGGCCAGTTCGTGGCGGCGCTTGTTCAGTTCGGAGCCGTAGTATTTCAGCATGGAGGCAATGGCCGGGTGAGCCTGCTTGGCCTTCACCTGATCGCCGACGCGCTCCATCGCCAGACGGAAGGCGGCGACGTCGATGTCGTAGTCGGCGATGCGGGCGCGCAAGGAAGGCTCGTCCAGCCGCCCGGCCTCGTCCACGCCGAGCGTATCGACCGCGACCTGACCCAGGGGGCGGCCGACGCCGCTATCGCCCATGGCGCCGATCATGGTCCGCTCGTGCGCCAGCAGGGCCTTGGCCACGTCCCAGCCGCGGTTCAGCACGCCAACCAGATTCTCTTTTTCCACGCGCACGTCGTCGAAAAAGGTCTCGCAGAAGGGCGACTTGCCCGAAATCAGGGTGATGGGGCGAGTGCTGACGCCCGGGGTCGCCATGTCGAACAGGACGAAGCTGATGCCCAGATGCTTGGGCGCCTCGGGATCGGTGCGGACCAGACAGAAGATCCAGTCGGCCTGGTCGGCGTAGGAGGTCCAGACCTTCTGACCGTTGACGATCCAGTGGTCGCCTTTGTCCTCGGCCCGCGTCTGGATCGAGGCCAGATCGGAGCCGGCGCCGGGTTCGGAATAGCCCTGACACCAGCGGATTTCACCGCGCACGATGGGCGGCAGGAAGCGCTGCTTCTGCTCCTCCGTGCCGAAGGCCAGCAGCGCCGGGCCCAGCATCCAGATGCCGAAGCTGGCCAAGGGCATCTGCGCCTGGATGCGGCGCATTTCGGAGGCCAGCACCTTGGCTTCCTCGCGGGACAGGCCCCCGCCGCCGTAGGCGCTGGGCCATTCCGGCGCGGTCCAGCCGCGCGCGGCCATGCGCTCCAGCCAGAGCTTGTGCGCCGGGGTCTTGAACACGGGGTTGCGGCCGCCCCAGACATAGTCCTCGTCGCCGTCGCGCGGCCCGCGCACCTCGGCTGGGCAGTTGGCCTCCAGCCAGGCGCGCGTCTCGGCGCGGAACGTCTCCAGATCGGCCATGGCCGCCCTCCCTGCGTTCGTCGTTGCAGGGAGGCTAGCCGGTCTTTTTTGGAAACGGAATGGGAAGAATCTCCCTCCCCCGCAGGGGGAGGGAGAGGCGTCGCGTGTCGCGCTATTTCTTCGTCGGCAGGAAGGGCGAGAAGGTGATGACGGTGAAGGTGTCGCGGATGTGGGGGCGCGTCTGCACCTGCTTGGTCACGAAGGTGCCGATGTCGGCGTCTTTCGGCAGCTGGAACTTGGCCAGCAGGTCATGCTGACCCGAGGTCGAGTAAACTTCCGACACGTTTTCAACATTGTCGACCAGATCGGCGGCGACGTCGTTGGCGTAGCCCAACTCGCATTTGATGAAGACGAAAATGGCGGTCATCATGGTCGGAACCTCCCGTTCAAGCGGAGGTGCATAGCGGATGGAAACGGCATGGGTAAGGCTCCGGCGACACTGACGGCCCCTCCAGTCGATTACGAGGCGGCGTACAACAATCGGGAACGGGTGCCGGGACACCCGGAAATCCTGAAACGATGGCGAGAGGATTCGGCCCGCGTCATCGACGCCCGCCGCCCCGAAACCGTCGAATACGGTCCCAGCGAACGCCAGAAGATGGAGTGGTTCGACGCCGGCTCCGGCACGCCGACCGCCATCTTCATCCACGGCGGCTACTGGCAGGCGCTGGACCGGGCCTGGTTCGCCTGGGTGGCGCCCGCCCTGCTGGATCACGGGATCAGCGTCGTCATCCCCGGCTATGACCTGGCCCCGGCGGTCAAGGTCGGCGCCATCATCGGCCAGATGCGCCGCGCCACGGAGCTGGTGCGCGACCGCACCGGCAAGCGGCCGCTGGTCTTTGGTCATTCCGTCGGCGGGCATATGGCGGCCTGCATGTTGTCCGAGGGCCGGGCGCGGGCGGCGCTGGCCATCTCGGGCGTGTTCGACATCGAGCCGCTGATCCACACCACGCTGAACCAGGCCCTGGGGCTGGACGCGGCCACGGCGCGGGCGCTGTCGCCGATCCACTGGCCCGTCCCCAACGGCGGGGCGCCGGGCGGGCGGGCGCTGGACTGCTGGGTCGGCGGGGCCGAGAGCAACGAGTTCATCCGTCAGAGCCGCAGCATGGCCGCCGAATGGGGCGGCAAGGGCGCCGACACCCATGTCGAGGTGCTGGACGGGCTGGATCACTTCACCATGCTCGACCCGCTGGCCGACAAGGACAGCAGCATGGTCAAACGGCTGACTGCGCTGGCGACCGCCGAATAAGGCGCCGCTTACCAGGATTGATCCCGGCAGCCCTTGACGCAGGGGCCGCCTACCGCCGATCTGCGGGCTGCAAGGCCTGAAGGAGACCCCATGCGCCACGATCGTCTCAGCGTGCTGACCGCCCTCGAAACGCAAGGGGTGGTGCCGGTCTTCTATCACGCCGACCCGGAGGTCTGCGCCGAGGTGATCCGCGCCTGTGCGCGCGGCGGGGCCAAGGCGGTTGAGTTCACCAACCGCGGCGACTTCGCCTGGGAGACCTTCACCGCCCTGTCGAAGCAGTTCGCCCGGACCGATCCCGACATCATCATGGGCGTCGGCTCGATCCTGGACGCGCCGACGGCGGCTCTCTACCTCGCTTCGGGCGCGCGCTTCGTCATCAGCCCCTGCCTGGTTCCCGAGGTGGCGCAGGTCTGCAACCGCCGTCAGGTCGCCTATTCGCCGGGCTGCGGCTCGGTGCGCGACATCTCGGAGGCGCAGGCTCTGGGCTGCGAGATCGTCAAGCTGTTCCCCGGCGCCTCGGTCGGCGGGCCGGACTTCGTCAAGGCAGTGCTGGGGCCGATGCCCTGGACCAAGATCATGCCGACCGGCGGCGTCGACCCCGACGAGGCCTCCATCGCGAAGTGGTTCGGCTCGGGCATCGTGGCGGCGGGCATGGGGTCCAAGCTGATCACCGACGCCGCGATCCAGGCCAAGGACTGGGCCGGGATCGAAGCCAAGGTGCGCCAGACGGTCGAAGCGATCGCGGCGTTCCGGGCGAAGTAGCCGCTTCTTTCCTCCCCACTCCGTGGGGAGGGGGACCGCGTAGCGGTGGAGGGGCTATGCCACGTCAAAGCGGCCCCTCCGTCACGCCGCCTTCGGCGCCGCGCCACCTCCCCATGAATGGGGAGGAGAAAAAAGGCCCCGCCGGTCGAACCAGCGGGGCCTTCTCATATTCAGACGCTGAAACGCCTCAGGCGGCGGCGGCGGCGGCCTTGGCCAGCTTGTCCTGGTGGGCCTTCATGCCGATGGCGATCAGCTCGGCGGCTTCGCCGGCGTCGCCCCAGCCGTTGACCGTGACCGACTTGCCCTTCTCCAGATCCTTGTAGCGGGTGAAGAAGTGCTCGATCTGCTCGATCAGGATGGCGGGCAGCTGACGGTAGCTGGAGACCTCGGTGTAGTAGGGGTTCAGCTTGTCGACCGGCACGGCCAGGATCTTTTCGTCGCCGCCGGCCTCGTCGACCATCTTCAGCACGCCGATCGGGCGCGAGCGGATGACGCAGCCCGGCACAACGGGGGTCGGGTTCAGCACGATGACATCGCAGGGATCGCCGTCGTCCGACAGGGTGTGCGGGATGAAGCCGTAGTTGCCCGGATAATACATGGCGGTGTGCAGGAAGCGGTCGACAAACAGGGCGCCCGAGGCCTTGTCCATCTCGTATTTGACCGGCAGGCCGCCTTGCGGAATTTCGATGACCACGTTGACGTCCCAGGGGGCGTTGGGGCCAACCGGAATGGCTTCGATGTTCATGATACGCTCTTATTGCAGGTGCGAACGGGGAGTTGGGGCGCGTGATAAGCTTTGCGTCGCCGAACAGCAAGCGTCAGAGGACGCAGCGAGGCGAACGCCCTTGCCCCATAGGCCCGACTGAAGGCATCAACACGGCATGACCCTGCTCGACTGGATCGCCCTCGCCCTCTTCTTCATCGCCTGGCTCGGCTATGGCCCGATCCTGGGGCTAATCGCCCGGCGCAGCGGCTCGCTGAACGACGACATGCTGATCGTCCGCGACAGCTGGATGACGGCCATGACCCACCGCGAGACGCGGCTGATCGACAGCCAGTTGATGGGCCATTCGATCAATTCGGCGTCCTTCTTCGCCTCGACCAACCTGCTGCTGATCGCGGCGGTGGCCGGCATCCTGTTCGGCGGTGAAAACGCGCTGCAGGGATTCGCCGCCGTCGGCGCCGAGGCGGTGCCGACCAAGCTCCTCGAGGCCAAGCTGGCCCTGGTCCTGGTCTGCCTGGCGCGCGGCTTCCTCGACTTCATATGGGCCCTGCGCCAGATGAACTATGCGCTGGCCCTGATCGGCGCCGCGCCCGAGATTCACTCCGAAACCGACAGGGTCGCCTACGGCCACGCGGTGGGTCGGGTGCTGAACCCGGCGCTGAGCGGCTTCAGCCAGGGGGTGCGCGGCTATTATTTCGCTCTGGCGGCGGCGGCCTGGCTGTTCGGTCCGCTGTGGCTGGCGCTGGGCGTGATCTCGGCCTTCGGCCTGCTGGTCTGGCGCCAAGCCGGGTCGCCCGCGGCGCGGGCCGTTCGGGCGGCGCGGCGGCTGCTGGAACGCAACTAGGCCCCTGTTTCGTCTTATTGCGGCCGCGAACGATCCGTGCCGACACCCCCTATCCTGTCGCGTTCCGGCGAAAGAGATATTCGTAACAGCCTGTGATCGCGAGAAGATGATCGGCGCTTGAAATCTTGTGCGCTGCAACCTAACTTGGCTTTCGACGCCTCCGGGCGTCGTGCCCTTCCTGGGCGTTTCCTCCCTATAGACTTTATATGCCGCGCCTCCGGGCGCGGCTTTTTTTTGGCCAGGCCGTGAATGGCCAAGTTTTGGTCAAGCTGTCGTCTAACGTCGCTCGTCTCGATGGAGGGGTGAATGCTGACGACAATTCTGCTTCTGGCCGCCGTTCAGGCGTCCGCGCCGGAGCCCACGGCCGATTCCCTGGCCTATTTCGCCGGAACCTGGCGGTGCGACGGCCATTTCACGCCGTCCAACAGGCCCCTGTCGTCGATCCTGGAGTTCAGCGTCGATCCCGTCACCCAGGCGACGATGAAGGCGCATCGTGACCTGCCGCCCGCAACCTATTCGGCGAACGAGACATGGACCTCCGCGCGTTCGGGCGGGTACCGGATGACGATCGCGGACAGCTTCTCGGGGCAGCGATGGTACGCCGCCGATGGCTGGGCCGGCGACCGGTGGACCTGGGAGCGTCAGCGGCTCGGCGCCGAGCCGCGGGAGCAGTTCGTCTATATCCGCGACGGCGACAACGCCATGACGGTCGAATGGTGGATCGCTCGCGGCGATGCGCCCCTGACCATGGGCGACACCCTGGCCTGCGTCCGTCAGGTCTGATCGAGCGTCCCGACGCCCACCAGCAGGTCGGCTACGACCTGGGCCAGGGCCTTCCGGGTCCGCTCCCAGCCAGGCCCCCGTTGGTGCGCCGCCTCATCGAAATAGAGCGCGCGATTCAGTTCGATCTGAATCGCATGGAAGCCGTCTTCCGGCCGTCCCCAGATCTGGGTGGCGTGGCCGCCGGCATAGGGCCGGTTCAGGGCGACGCGCCACCCCAGCCGTTCGAAGGCGCGCCTCAGGCGACGGGTCAGTTCGGGCGTGCAGGACGCGCCGTACCGATCGCCCAGCACGACGTCGGGGCCGTTCCTGCCGCCCGCTGCGCGCGCCGGCATGGAGTGCCAGTCGATCAGAACGGCGCGGCCATGCCGCGCGTGGGCCGCCTGCATGAGGGCGGCGAGCGCCTGATGATAAGGACGATGAATGTTGGCGATCCGCGTCTCGGCCTCAGCCTTCGACAGCCGCCGATCATAGAGCGGCGCGCCGTCCCCTGTCAGGCGCGCCAGGACGCCGTAACCGGCCCGCGCCTTCGGGCTCGGGACCGGCGCGCTCAGGTCCTCGATCAACAAGGGATCCAACTCGCCCTCCGCCCGGTTCAGATCGACATAGGCCCGTCCGATACGTCCTCGGATCAGCGCAATCCCAAGCGTCGGACCCGTCTCGACCAGCCGATCGACCAAGGCGTCCTCGGCGCTGCGCAGGCTGAGCGTCGACAAGCCTGGACGCGCGCCCATATCGTCCGGATAGACATCGCCCGAATGCGGCGAGGCGAAGACCAGCGGGCTCGGCGCGCCGACCGGCGCCTCGACGAGAAACGCCGATTGCTCGTCAGTTGTGGCGATGCGCGAATCCATGGCTGCGGCTTAGCCTGTTTTGTCCACAAGACCAGACCCCGGCGCCGATGATCGAACCCGGTCTTTCACCGGCGATTTACGCTTCGCTGCAAAGGTGGCGGTTTGATCAAGGAACGACAACGCATGGCGCGTATTCTGCTGGCCGAAGACGACGGCTCGCTTCGAGGCTTCCTGACCCGCGCGCTGGAACGCGCCGGCCACGCCGTGGTGGATTGCGAGAATGGCGACGACGCCATCGACGCCTTGGAACAAGGCCCCTACGACCTGCTGTTGACCGACATCGTCATGCCGGGCGCCGACGGGATCGAGGTCGCCCGCGTCGCCGCCGTGCGTCAGCCGGGCATCCGCATCATGTTCATCACCGGCTTCGCCGCCGTCGCCTTGACCGCCGCCCAGGCCACGCCGCAGGCCAAGGTCCTGTCCAAACCCGTCCACCTGCGCGACCTGGTGAACGAGGTCGAACGCATGATCGCAGCTTAAGCGGAAGAAAAGACGAAGAAAGACGTCGCCCCCCCTTGCGGCCCCCGCAAACTGCGGGTTATAGACGCCGCCTTCCCGACCCCCAGGGGAACTTGTTCTTCCAGGGGCCGCTCAGGCGGACGCGTAGCTCAGCGGGAGAGCACCTCGTTGACATCGAGGGGGTCACAGGTTCAATCCCTGTCGCGTCCACCATCTCTTCCCCAGGCTTTTCGCTTTGAAGCTCGCTCGGAGCGGCGACAGCGCGGGGACGACCACGAAAACTCTCCAATCTACGTTCAGGCCATCGGCCTCTCGACCCTGACGAGGGGATCAGGCGCGCCCTGAATCCGGCCGTCCAGCGAGAAAACGCCCGCCCAATCTTTACCGTCAGTTGTGATGTCTTGGCTAACCTGCCGGGCAGAGTTCGAAGCGAGGCCTTTCGTGCGCATGACAGACCAGCCCGCCCGCCATGGCCCCGCGACCGCCAATCGGTCGCTGTCGACCATATCCGACCAGTTGGAATCCGCTCGCGCGCAGATCGAGGCGCGTTTCTCCGACGCCGGCGGACGGCTGGCGAGTTCGCTGGACATGGTCGGGCGCCTGATCGACTCCCTGGATCATCTCGGCTCCGCGCTGAACGCGGACACCGTTTCAGGCACGACGGAAGATCTGTTGTCGACCGCGGCGGGACTGACGGCCCTGCCCCAGGCCCAGCGCGGCCGCATCGAGCGCATGCAACACCTTCGCCAGGCCGGCGCGGCGCTGGCCTCCCACATCGACGAAATGCGCCAGACCCTGCGCTATCTCCGCGCCTTCGCCATGAATGTGAAGATCACGGCCGGCGCGATCATCTCCGCGTCGGACGAATTCGGCGGTTTCGCCGAGCAGATGTGCAGCCAGCTGGATGTCGGGGGACGCGAACTGGACGAACTGGCGGGTCAGTTGTCCCTCCTGGATCGTCAACTGGTCGAAGCCCTCGCCTTCGAACAGACGCTCGGCGGCAAATACCAGACCGTCATTCCCGCCGTGCCGGAAAAGCTGGCGATCGACGCCCAGGCCATCGGCGTCCATCACGCCCGCATCGCCCATGTCACGGCCTCGGTGGCGGCCATCGCCCGCGACATTCAGATGAAGGTCGCCAGGGCCCTGACGGCCCTGCAGATCGGCGACATCACCCGCCAGCGGATCGAGCATGTCCAGCTCGGCCTGGCCGTGACCTCCCGACGGCTGACGGACGCGACCCTGTCGGCGGAAACCGGGGCGCGCGTCAGGCGTCAACTGACCCGGCTTCTGGCCGAACAGATGGCCGACACCGCCACAGCCTTCGAGGCCGAGGCCGCCAAGGTGACGCAGAGCCTCGCCGGCATGGCCCAGGACACAGCGCAAATCCTGGCCTTCGAGGGCCTGTCGGATGCACGCGGGTCCGGCGGCCTGCGGGCGCTGGAGAGCAGCCTGGGTCAGGCGCGCATTCTGGTGGGCGACGTCGGCGCGGCGATGGACAACGCCCATCGCATCAGCGACGAAACCGCCACGGCGGTTGAAACCCTGACCCGCCGCGTCGACGCCATTCACAGCGTCAAACGCGACATTCAGCAGATGGCGATCAACAGCAGCCTGCGCTGCAACCGGTTGGGCGAGATCGGCAGGCCGCTGAACGTCATCGCGCTGGAACTCAGCAGCCACGCCGTACAGTTGGAGGAATCGGCCAACCAGACCCTGGGGTCGCTGGCCCAGTTGGCCGAAATCGCCGGGGACATGACGGGCCAGACGGAGGCCGTGATCGATGCGACGCGGCTGGAAAGCGTGAGCGACCGCCTGCGCCAGGCCGCCGACGTGATCGAACACGACCTGGCGGCCCTGGGTGTCAAGGGCGCCGAGACCGCCCGGTCGCTCGCGCTCTCCACCGACCAGTTGGGACTGAAGGACGACCTGGGCGAAACCCTGCACGCCGCCGCCATAGCCCTGATCGAAGAGGCGGGACCGGCGGTGGAGGACCTGACCGATATCGCCGGGATCGTCGGCGACGCGATGGACGAAATTTCGCGCTGCTACACCATGGCGCGGGAACGCACGATCCACGCGGCGCACGCCGTCGCATGCGACCGACCGGACGCGGAGAACGTCGTCCCCATCAAGCCCATGTCCGCCAAGGACGAGGAATTCGACGACATCCTGTTCTAGGGCGCGTCGCCCGCTTCCGCGGCGTCGAAAGCCGCTTAACGGCGGCGATCGACCTGCATGATCTCGCGCGCGATGTGCTCCAGCGGCGCCACCTTCTGGGCCGCGCCCCGGGCGATCGCTTCCCTGGGCATGCCGAAGACGATCGAGGTGGCCTCGTCCTGAGCCAGGGTGGAGGCCCCCGCCTCCTTCATCTCCAGCAGGCCGCGCGCGCCGTCGTCGCCCATGCCGGTCATGATCACCCCCAGGGCGTTACGGCCGGCCGCCCGCGCGGCGGAGCGAAACAGGACGTCGACCGAGGGGCGATGACGCGACACCGGCGGCCCGTCCTTGATCGCGACCTGATAGCGGGCGCCCTGGCGTTCCAGCAGCATATGCTTGTCGCCCGGCGCGATCAGGACGTGGCCGCGCAGCACCGGGTCGCCGTGCCCGGCCTCCTTGACCTCGACATCGCAGAGACTGTTCAGCCGCTTGGCGAAGGCGGCGGTGAATCCCGCCGGCATATGCTGGACCACCACGATGCCGGGCGCATTGGCCGGCAGGGCCTGCAGCACTTCGCGCAGGGCCTCGGTGCCGCCGGTCGAGGCGCCGATGCAGACGACCATCTCGGTGGTGCGGGCCATGGCGGCGCCGCTCGGCGGCGGCAGCACGGCGTCGGCGGTGAGCCTGGCGCCCGGCTCCAGCGGCCGGGGCGCCGGGCGGCGGACGCCGACGCGCGCGCGCGCGGCCGCCTTGACCACGTCGCGGATGCGATCTGCGCTTTCCGCCAGATGGTCGGCGGCGGCGATCCGCGGCTTCAGGATGATGTCGACCGCGCCGGCTTCCAGGGCCTGCATCAGGGTCTCGGACCCCGCCTCGGTCAGGGAGGAGCACATCACCACGGGGATCGGCCGCTGCGACATGATCTTGCGCAGGAAGGTGATGCCGTCCATGCGCGGCATCTCGACGTCCAGGGTGATGACGTCGGGAACATCCTCGGCGATGCGGCGGGCGGCGACGAACGGGTCGGGCGCGACGCCGATGACCTCGATGTCCGGATCGGCCGACAGCACGTCGACCAAGGTCTGGCGGACACTGGCCGAGTCGTCGACGACCAGGACGCGAACCTTGGGCATGGGATCAGGTCTTTCGGAATACGGTGTTGGCCACGGCCGTCAGCGGCAGTTCAATGCCGGCGATGCTTTCCGAATGGCCGATGAACAGATAACCGCCGGGCTTCAGCCGGTCGCACAGCCGCTTCAGCACCTTGGCCTGAGTCGGTTTGTCGAAATAGATCAGGACATTGCGACACATGATCAGGTCAAACGGATCGCCGACGGCGTAGCTCTCGTCCATCAGGTTCAACCGCGCCAGGACCAGCTTGGCGCGAAGCGAGGGATGGATGCGCGCCTCGCGCCGCCGACTCTCCTTGGCCGCCATGACCCAGCGGCGCATGTCAGCGGGCACGGGCGCCAGGATTTCCTTCGGATAGACGCCGCGCAGGGCCGTCTCCAGCACGTCTGTGCTCAGATCCGTGCCCAGAATCTGGTAGTCGGGTCCGCCCTGGTCGTCGGCGAAGCGCTGCATCACCATGGCCATGGTGTAGGGCTCGGCGCCGGTCGAGCAGGCTGCGCTCCAGGCACGAATGCGGCGCTGGCCCGCCGACTTGAACTCCGGCAGCACGTGGCTGGTCATGTAGTCGAAGTGGCGCGGTTCGCGGAAGAAGTCGGTCTTGTTGGTGGTGACCGCGTCTATCAGATGGACGGACTCGGCCTCCAACCCGTCCTCGCGGAACAGATGGTCGCAATAGTCGTCGAAGCTGGCGTGGCCGGTATGGCGCAGCCGACGCCGCAGCCGCCCCTCCAGCATGGTGCGTTTGGACGAGGGCATCTTGATGCCGCTGTAGTCGTAGATATAGCGCGCCAGACGCTCGAAATTGCGGGCGCTGATCTGATCGACGACGGTCGTTTCCCGGGCGAGAGCCGCTGCGGCCAATGCAATATTCCTTGAAGTGGAGATCACGCGGCGGTCAGGCCGCGTGATCTATGTCCGCAAATGATCCGAGCGAAGCCGTATCCGTGGTGGACAGCAGGCGCGGCAGGTCGATCAGCACGACGAACCCTTCGGATCGACGCACCACGCCGGAGATGTAATCCGAGCGCCACTTCACCCCGATGTCGGGCGACGGCTCGATCTGATCGTCCTGGAAAGCGGCGACCTCGAACACCCGGTCGGCCACCAGCCCCAGGCTGAGCACGCGATCCTCCAGCGGGATGTCCAGCACGAGGATGCGGGTGTTCAAGGTCGGCTCGACCGGGGCCATGCCTAGGCGGATCCGGAGATCCGCCGTGGGCACGCCGCGCCCCCGCACGTCCGTCAGGCCCAGCAGATAGGCCGGACCGTTGGGAATGCGGGAGGGCGTCTGATAGGTCAGGATCTCCCGCACCAGGCTGACCGGGGCGGCGAAGACTTCCTCGCCCAGGCCGAACGTGACGTACTGGCCTTCAGCGGCGTCCGACATCAAGCGCTCTCCCGGAAGTCCATGTCCTCGGCGTCGGCGCCGCCCAGGGCCATGTCCAGGGCGAAGCCCTTGGCGCGGGCCTGCTGCTGGTGGACAGCGGGCCGGGCCGCAGCCTTGACGGCCTTGGCGGCCGGGCGCGCGGCGGGCTTGAAGGTCGAGATCGGGGCAGGCGACCGCGTCGCGGCGCGCCCTCCGGCGGCGTCGGTACGGAAGAAGGCGATCGAGGTCTGCAGTTCCTCGGCCTGGGCCGCCAGTTCCTCGGAGGTGGCCGACATCTCTTCCGAGGCGCCGGCGTTCTGCTGGGTCACCTTGTCGAGCTGCTGGATGGCCTCGTTGATCTGCGAGGCGCCGATGTCCTGTTCGCGGCAGGCGGCGCTGATCTCGGAGACCAGTTCGGCGGTCTTGCGGATGTCCGGCACCAGGCGTTGCAGCATGTCGCCGGCTTCCTGGGCGGCCTTGACCGTGTCGCCCGAGACCGAGCTGATCTCGGCGGCGGCCGTCTGGCTGCGTTCGGCCAGCTTGCGCACTTCCGAGGCGACCACGGCGAAGCCCTTGCCGTGTTCGCCGGCCCGGGCGGCTTCCACCGCCGCGTTCAGGGCCAGAAGGTCGGTCTGGCGGGCGATCTCCTGCACGATGCCGATCTTGTCGGCGATGGTGCGCATGGCGTCGACGGCGCGGCTGACCGCTTCGCCGCTGACCTCGGCGTCCCGCGACGACTGACGCGAGATCTTCTCGGTCTGGGCGGCGTTGTCGGCGGTCTGTTTGATGTTGGCGGCCATCTCTTCCATCGAGGCCGAGGCCTGTTCAGCGGCGGCGGCCTGTTCGGTCGCGCCCTGGCTCATCTGCTCCGAGGTCGACGACAGTTCCTGGCTGCCCGAGGAGACGTTGTCGGCGGCCGACAGGGCGTCGGCGACAACGCCGCGCAGGCGCTCGACCATGCTCTGCAGCGAGAGACCCAGGGTGTCCTTGTCCGACAGCGGCTTGGGCTGGACGGTCAGGTCGCCGTTGGCGATCTCGTCTGCGATGGCGGCGGTGACGCGCAAGTTGCCGGTCATGATGTTGATGCGGTCGACCAGGTCCTTGATCTCGTCGTTCGACTTGATCTCGACGTCCTTTTCCAGGTCGCCGATGGCGATGGCGTCGGCCGCGACCATGATCTTGCGCAGGCCCGCAGTGATGCCAATCGCGATCCACAAGGCCATGCCCAGAGCCAGGGCGACGGCCAGGGCCGACAGGGCGATCATCATGTTGCGGGTGTTCAGATAGTCGCCGTGGGCCTGCTGCTGCGCTTCATGGGCGCGATCTCGGTTCGTCGCCACGCCCTCCTTGAGCTTGTCGGTCAGGGCGTTGGCGGCGTCCCGACCGTCGCCCGACGAATAGACGACCGCCGCGGGAATGTTGCCGACGCGGGCCAGGACACGGATGTGGTCGTCGGTGCGCTCGAACTCGTCGGTGCGGGCCTTCAGATCGGCCCACAACTGGCGCGTCGCTGGCGTGGCCGAGGCAGCCATCTGGTCGAAGATGACGTGATACTGGCGGCGCAGGTCGTCGCTGGTGGCGATATGACGCTGCATCTCGTCCGGCGAGGCCGACAAAACGGTGTTCTTCTGACTCCGCACGACGGCCAGCGACAGGGCGTTCAGTTCGTGCATCTTGTCGAGGCGCGCAACGGTGCCGTCAACCACCTCGTCCATGGCCCCTTTGGCCACGCCCAGACTGTGGATACCGTAGCCGGCCGTGCCGGCCAGCATGACGATGAGGAAGCCGAAGGCCAGGGCCAGTTTGGCTTTGATGGTGAAACGCATGGAAGTCGTCCCCGAAATCAGTGGCGGCTCAGGGACGCGGCCGACGGGCGGGCGTCCTGATGTTGGTTGAAAATGGTCTGCAATTCCGGAACGACGATGAACTCGGTGTCTCGTCGGACCAGGCATTGGATGAACTCGGGCCGCCAGCGCATTCCGACGCTGGGCGGAGCTTCGCTCGCGGCGCGCTCCAGGGTGGTGACCTCGTGCACCTTGTCGGTGCGGAGGCCGACCAGGGCTTGCTCCCCGTCGAGCGTCATCTCGATGACGACGATGCGGCTGTCGATGGTGGGCGCGCCGATCTTGAGGTCGAAGACCTCCCGAAGGTCGGCCAACGGAATGACCTTGCCGCGGAAATTGATCACCGATCCCGCGAAGGCGCCGGCGCCCGGCACCGCAGTCTCGGGCGCCAGGTCGATGATCTCCTGCACCCGCACGGCGTCGAGGGCGAAGAGCTCTCCGTTCAGTTCGAAGGTCAGCACCTCGACCTGTTCGCCGCCGGTCCAGCCCGGCGCGGTCACGGCGTCGTTCAGCCCGCTCATACGGCTTCGCGCATCCGCGCCTCCTGCTGTTGGCCGAGAGCGACCAGGTTGACGATGTCGAGGATCAGGGCGACGCCGCCGTCGCCCAGAATGGTGGCGCCGGAGAAGGTCGGCAGGCCGGCGTGCAGTTTGGACATCGACTTGATGACGGTCTGGTGGTCGCCGATGATCTGGTCGACGACCAGGCCGATCCGTTCCTCGCCGCTGGAGACCACAACCACCTTCTGGTGCAGTTCGGGCTGAGTGCCGGTGGCGAACAGGTCGCGCAGGCGCAGGAAGGGCACGAGCCTGTTGCGCAGCGAAAGGAAGCTTCGTCCGCGCGAACGCTGGTCCTCGTCCAGCGACAGTTCGAGGCATTCCTCGACGGCGCCCAGAGGAATGACGTAACGCCCCTGCCCCACCCTGACCAACAGGCCGTCGATGATGGCCAGGGTCAGCGGAATGCGCAGCGACACCTCCGAGCCCTCGCCAGCACGGCTGGCGATGTCGATGGAGCCCCGCAGGCTCTCGATCGTCCGCTTGACCACGTCCATGCCGACGCCGCGTCCCGACAGATTGGTCACCGCCGCCGCCGTGGAGAAGCCGGGGTGGAAGATCATCTGCAGCAAGTCATGATCGCTGACCGTCGCGCCCGGCTCGATCAGCCCCTGCGCTTCGGCCTTGGCCCTCACGCGGTCGCGGTCGATGCCCCGGCCATCGTCGCGGATGACGATCACCACCTCGCCGCCCGACTGGTGCGCGGACAGGCGGATGCGGCCCGTCTCGGGCTTGCCCGAAGCGAGGCGATCCTCAGGCCCTTCCAGCCCGTGGTCGGCGGCGTTGCGGATCAGGTGGACCAGCGGGTCGGCCAGCCGTTCGATGACGGTCTTGTCGATCTCGGTCGTTTCGCCGTCGGTGGACAGCTCGATGGCCTTGCCGGTCTCGCGCGCCAGATCATGGACCAGGCGCCGGAAGCGGCCGAACAGAGTGGCCACCGGGACCATGCGCAGCACCATCATCGTGTCGCGCAACTCGCCCGACAGACGCCCGATGTCCTCCGACACGGCGCGCAGCGCGGTGTCGGCCCCGGCGGCGGCGATCTGGCTGAGGCGCGACTGGGCGATGACCAGTTCGCCGACGCGGTCCATCAGTTCGTCCAGGCGATCGGCAGGGACGCGAACGCTCTCTGCGGCCCTGGCGGCCCTGCCTGCGCCGGCGTCGGCGGGATCGCCGGCAACCGCCGCCTGAGCCTGAACGGACGGCGAAACCGGCGAAGCGACCGTCGCCTCGAACGGCGCCGACGCCGGCACTTCGTCCGCGACGAACGCCGCGTCTTCGACCGCTTCGATCTCCAGGGTCATGTCGTCCATGACGAAGATGAAGACGTCCTCGATGGCGGCGCGGCCCTGGTCGGTGGTCAGGACGACGTCCCAGGCCAGGTAATGGTCGGTCGGTTCGATCAGGTTCAAGGGCGGCACGCGCGACCGGTCGGCGACCACGCGGGCCTCGCCCAGGTCCCGCAGCTCCGCCAGCAGGGCCAACGGATTGACGCCGTTCCTGAAGGCGTTCGACGGCAAGTCGAAGCGGATGCGCCAGGTCGTCATGCCCGGCGACGCGGCGGCGACCGGAGCGATCCCGTCCGCCGCGCGCACCGCGCGCTCCAGATCGGCCAGCAGCAGGTCGCCCGCATCGCCGTAATCCCCCGACGGATTTTCCATCAGACGGCGCATGTGATCGCGAGCGGCCAGCACGGCCGACACCAGGTCCGTGGTCGCGGCCACCTCGCCCTTGCGGACGCGATCGAAGGCGGTCTCGCAGTGGTGGGTGAAGCCGGCGAGGGCGTCAAAGCCGAACATGGCCCCCGACCCCTTCAACGTGTGCAGGCCGCGAAACACGGCGTCGACCAGATCGCGGTTCTCGGGATGATCCAGCAGATCCAGCAGGCCCTGCTCGATCAGCTCCAGATTCTCACGCGCCTCGACCTGAAAGACGGCGATGGCTTCGTCGCTCATCGACCGAGCACCTTCTTGGCGATGCGCACCAGTTGGTCGGGGTCGAAGGGCTTGGTCAGCCAGCCCGTCGCGCCGGCCGCCTTGGCCCGCTCCTTCATCGCGGCGTCGGATTCAGTGGTCAGGAAGACGATGGGCACGCCCATCTGCTCGGGCATGAGGCGCATCTTCTCGATCATCGTCAGCCCGTCCATGACCGGCATGTTCAGGTCGGTGATGATCAGGTCGAAGGCGCTGGCCCGCGCCTTCTCGATGCCCTCTGCGCCGTTGGCGGCCTCGGCGACCGAATAGCCGGCGTTGGTCAGGGCGATCTTCAGCGCCACGCGGATGCTGGGGGAATCATCAACCGTGAGGATCGAGGCGGTCATTGCGCGGGCCCTTCATGAAGCCAGAAACGGTGGAGGTCCGACGGCGCGTCAGCAAAAAAACCTATATTTTCCAATAGGGAGCGCATCTGTTCGGCAGGTCGCAGTAACGACAGGCGCTTGCCGGTGGTCTTCGCATAACAGCGTGCGGACTCGATCAGTTGCAGACCGCACAAATCGGCGAAGTCTTCTTTTGAGATATCAAGACAAAGATCATCGCAGCCTTGGAATCCATCGACCAAAACTTGATGGATAACCGCTACATTTCGGACGACGAGCGCCGAATCCAATTCGATTGTTCTAATCATCACGAACTCTAGTCTCACGCGACGCCTCGCCGCACCGATCAACGACTATCGTTCACCCAAAAAGTTAATTGCGACCGAAATCAGAATTACGTGAAATTGCTTACGCCTAGATCGATCTCTGATGGATTTACCGGAATTTCACTGTGCAGAGACAAACCCGTCAATTACTTCCCCCACAACAATCGTAGTTGCGACGTATTTCCATGAAGACGACGACGAACTGGGCGACGGTCACCTATGCGGGAGATCCATTTTTTGCGCGTCTGGCCGAAGCATCGACGATCATGATCTGGCTTCTCGACGCCGATGGAGCGGTTATTCACGCCAATCTTCCCGCTAGACAGTCGTCATTGCCCGGAAATCTGGAAAATGGCGCGCAATGGCGTGACATCTGGCCCCAGACCAGCCGCCTTTACGTCACCCGGGCCCTGGACGAAGCTCTGAGCGGACAGGCCGTCGCCTTTCGCCTCCGTTGCCCGCTCAATGACAACGCCATGGTCTATCTGGACATCACTATCGGGCCGATCCGCGACGACGCAGAACGACTGGTCCGGCTGCTGGTCCGGGCCGAGGACGTGACCGCCCAGGTCGAATCCTCCGCCTTCCTCCACACTGTGATCGAAACCCTGCCCTCGGCGTTGACGGTCCGGGACGCGCGGACCGGCCGCTACATTCTCGCCAACCGCGCCGCGGAAGCCCTGTTCGACTGTCCCCAGGGCCTGATCGGCCTGACCGGGGAGGAGATCCTGCCGCCCGCGTTCGCGGCCTGGGAAGCTGAGGAAGAGCCCCTTCCCAACCGGATGCGTTCGACCTTCCACGCCGGCACGGCGAGTTGCAGCGATCGCCATATCTCGGCGGTCAAGGTCGCCACCTACGACGACGACGGCGTGCGGCACGTCATCAGCCTGACCGAGGACGTAACCCGGCAACGCCGCGACGAGGCGGCGCTGCGCGAGGCGCTGGAGAAGGCGCGCCAGGCCGAACGCGCCCGCAACACCTTCCTGAGTAACATCAGCCACGAACTGCGGACGCCGCTGAACGGGGTGATCGCCGGGATCGATCTGATCGAATCCGGCGCCGGCGACCGCGCCGAGGTCCTGGAGATGGTGCGCCGTTCAGCAGCGACGCTGGAGCGACGATTGGAGGATCTGATGCGCGTGGTTCATCTCGACGCGCCCAGCGGCCAGGCCGACATCGAGCCCATCGACGCCGCAGTCCTGCTGCAGGATCTGGCGGCGCGGTTCCGCGCCCGCGCCGACGCCAAGGGCCTGACCCTGGTCGTCGAAAATCACTCGGCGGCTGTCCTGGCCGGCAACCGCGTCTGCCTCGAGGAAGCCCTGTCGCGACTGATCGACAATGCGATCAAATTCTCGGGCGAGGGGCGGATCGTGCTGCGCGCCGAAACCCTGGCCGACGGCCGGTTCCGCTTCAGCGTCATCGACGACGGCATTGGCTTCGATCCCACCAAAAAGGACTTGTTATTCAATAATTTCGAGCAAGGCGATGGCAGCCTGACCCGCCGCTTCGATGGCCTGGGCCTGGGCCTCACCATCGCGCGCGAGGCGGCCAAGAAGCTGGGCGGCGTCATCGACGCCGCGGCGCGTCCCGAAGGCGGGGCCTGCTTCTGGCTGGACGCCCCGCTCGCCGCCGCCTCGCCGGAACCATCAGAGCCCGACATCGGCGCGCAAAACCGCCTGCGGGTCCTGATCGCCGACGACCATCCGACCAATCGCCGGATCGTGGAGCTGATGATGGAGGGTCTGGCCGAGGTGACCTCCGTGGAGGACGGACTGGAAGCGGTCGAGGCCGCAGCCGGCGACCCTTTCGACGTCATCCTGATGGACATCCAGATGCCGCGCCTGGACGGCATCAGCGCTGTCGCGCGGATCCGCGCCGCCGAGCGAGCGTCCGGCCGAGCCCCGACCCCCGTCATCATGCTGACGGCGAACACCCAGGCCGAACATCTGGAGGCCAGCCGGGCCGTCGGCGCCGACCGCCATATCGGCAAGCCCTTCACCGCCGGCGTCCTGCTCAACGGCATACAGGGCGTGCTCAACGCCGCGCCTTGAAAGGCCGACGCCAGAGCCCCGCTCCCCGTCGATTCGACAAGCCACGACCAATCGGCGGCGTAGCGGGAACGCAGCAGGCCCCCTGGCGTTGGCGCAGAGCACGATTTAACCAGCTTTGCCGAGGTCATGAAGAATGTCCGCTTCCTCCTTCTTCAAGTCGGCTTCGGCCGGGCTCGCCGTCGTTGTCGCCGCCGGACTGCTCGGCGGCTGCAATCCGCCTGCCTCCAAGGGCCGGCAGGCCGAGCCCCCGGCCTCCGGTCGCGCGGTCGAGACGCCGCGCAACGTCCAACTGCTGGCGGCGGCGGAAGACTATGAAACCCTGACGGAGTCGGCCTTCGACAAGCCGGTCGCCGAACTCGAGGTTCTTCAGCGCGCCGGCTATCAGAAGGCGCAAGGCCTGCGACGCCTGCTCGACGCCGCGCAAGGCGCGCAGATCAACGCCCTGAACGGGCGGCTCGACGCCGCGCGGACGGCCCAGGACCGCGCCGCGATCGCCATAGCGGCGGTCGAAACCTTCCGGATTCTGGTGAGCGCGCAGGACGCCAGCGGCAAGACGCCCGTGGACGTCAGCCTGCTGGACTACGCCGGGTTCAAGTTTGACGCGCTCAACAAGGCCAGGCCGGTGAACTGGGACGAAATGGCGGCCGACGCCCGGTTCGCGCGCGAGACGTGGGCGCGGCTTTCGCCCCAGGTGAAGGCGCCGGGGCTGAGCGGCGCCTTCGAGAGCGCCGTGTCCGGAATGGAGTTGGCGGCCGCCCGCAAGAACGACGTCGCCGCCTCGGTCGCCGCATCGAACGAGTTGGCGCTTGTGGATGCGCTGGAAGAGTATTTCACTGCGCTGCAATAGGGCGTCGTCGTCGGGACGGAACGCTGCAACGGTTCGGAGGTCCGGCGCCATGGCAAGGGGGCGAATGCGCATGGCCTTGGCCCGGACCCTGGCCTTGGGACTGGCGGCGGCCGCGTCGGGGTGCGCCGCCTATCGACCGGCGGACCTGGCGTCCGCGCCCCGCGCCGACCCGTCCTCCGCCGATCTGTCGATGCAGGCGGCCCGTCTGAACCTGGCGGCGCCGACGACGATCGATCTGGATGCGGCGCTGACGCCTGAGCAACTGGGTCTGGTCGCCGTGATCGCCAATCCGGAGTTGCAGGCACAACGCATGCATCTGGGCGTGACGCAGGCCCAGGTTTTCAACGCGGGGCTTCTGCCCGATCCCCAGTTCTCCTTCAGCCTGGACCGCCCGCTCGGGGACGGAGGGCTGGTGGACGCCGTCGCCGCCGGACTGGGCATGGACCTGTCCGCCCTCTACGCCCGCTCCGGGAAACTGCGGGCGGCGCAGGCGACGCGCGAGCAGGCACGCCTCGATCTAGCGTGGCGGGAATGGCAGGTCGCCGGAACGGCGCGCCTGCAGGCCGCGCGCATCCAGGGCCTGGAACAGAGCCTTGAGCTGGCGCGGCGTTCCTCGGCCCTGGCCGACAGCGCGCTGGAGCGGACCTTGCGCGCGGTGGCGCGCGGCGACCTGTCGGCGGGCGACCTGGAGGCCCGACGACTGGCCGCTGCAGACGCGGGCGATCGCGTCAGGACGCTGGAGCGCGATCTCGAGGCCGCGCGCTTCGAACTGAACGCCGCCCTCGGCCTGTCGCCGGACTACAGGATCGCGCTGGCGAAGGGCGCGGCGGTTCATCCTGCCGCGCCGGACGGGCCCGCCCTGACCGCGCGCGCCTATGCGGGACGGCTCGATCTGGCGGCCCTGCGGGCGGGCTATAAGGCCCAGGATGCCAACCTGAGGTCGGCGCTGTTGCTGCAGTATCCGCGACTGAACCTGTCCCTGAACGCGGCCCGGGACACGAGCGCGGTTCGCACCTACGGGTTCGGCGTCGGTTTCGACCTTCCTCTGTGGAACCGCAATCGCGGCGCGATCGCGGTCGAGGAGGCCACCCGCGAACAGCTCAGGGCCGAATATGAGGCGCGCCTGTTCACCCTGCGGTCGGAGATCTCCACCCTGATCGGCGCCTACGCCATCGGGTTGAAACAGCGAGACGATCTGGCCGCCCAGGTCGCGCCCTTGCGCCGGACGGTGGAGGCCTTCGAACGCGCCGGCGCGCGAGGCGACATCGCCCCGGTCGCCGCCGAGACCGCGCGGCAGACGTTGACGGACAAGGAAATTGCGCTGGCGGCGCTCGATCAGGCCCTGAACGAGCAATGGGCGGCGTTGGAACTGGCGGCGGGGACTGTGCTTCAATGAGGGTTTGGACGATCATCGCCCTGGCGGCCCTGGCGGCCCTGGTCGGGACGGCCGGGGGCTGTTCCGCCCCGCCCGAGACGGCGGCCGCCCCGCCCGTCGCCGCCGTGCGCACCGCCGCCGCCGAGATCAGAACCCTGGACGAGACGATCACGGCCTATGGCCAGGTCGAGTTCAATCCTTCGGCCGTTCGCACCCTGACCACGACCTTCGAGGCCCAGGTCGCCGAGGTCCACGTCAACCTGGGCCAGGCCGTCGAGGCCGGGCAGCCGGTCGTGACGCTGATCGCCAGCCCCACGACGCGCCTGGATATGGATCGGCTGGCCCGCGAGGCGACGGTGGCGAGCGCCGAGGCCTCGCGCCTGCAGCGCCTGCGCGCCGACGGTCTGGCATCCGACGCGGAGGTCGCCGCCGCCACGGCCGCCGCCGCCACGGCGCGAGAAGCCGGCGCCGATCTGCGTCGACGGACTGACGGCGGACGCCTGACCCTGACGGCCCCCGTCGGCGGCGTCATCGACAGCCTGCCCGCCAGTCCCGGTGCCGTCATCGGCGCTGGCGGGCCGGTGGCCAGCGTCGCCTCCACCCGCCTTCTGAACGCGCGCCTTGGGGTCGAGGTCGAGGACGCCCAGCGCATCCGCCCCGGCGCCCTGGTCCGGCTGACGGGCCTGCACGAAAGCGGCGCGGCCGTGGACGCGCGGGCGGCGTCGGTGGATCGGCGCGTCGATCCCGCGACGCGGCTGGCGGCGGTGATTGTCGCCCTGCCCGCCGGCAGCCCGCTTCTGCCGGGCGAGGCGCTCAAGGGGGCGGTCGTGGTCGGGCTTCGGGCCGATGCGGTGGTCGTGCCGCGCGCCGCGGTCCTCTACGACGGCGAGCAGCCCTATGTGTTTGTGGTCAGCCGGGGCGTCGCCTCGCGCCGCCCGGTCGCCGTCGGCCTTGAACAGAGCGACGTGGTCCAACTGACCGACGGCGTCCGACCGGGCGAGAAGGTGGTGATCGAGGGCGGACCGTCGCTGTCCGACGGCATGCGCACCCGCGAGACGGCCCTGCCCGCAGCCGACAAGCCATGAGCCGCTGGCTCAGCGGCCAGGCCCGCTTCATCGTCCTGATCTTCGTCCTGCTGACCCTGGCCGGCTCCGCCTCGGCCGTGCGTCTGCCGGTCAGCCTGTTTCCCCACATCGACTTTCCGCGCGTCGTCGTCGCGGTCGAGGCGGGCGACAGGCCGGCGGACCAGATGGTGAGCCAGATCACCCGGCCGGTCGAGCGCGCGCTGCGAACAGTGCCGGGCGTGGTCAGCGTGCGATCGACCAGCAGCCGGGGCTCGGCCGAACTGTCGGTGAATTTCGCCTGGGGCGCGGACATGGTCGCCGCCACTCTGCAGGCCGAATCCGCGATCAACGCGGCGCTTCCCGACCTTCCCCCCGGCGTTCGCTTCGAGGTGCGCCGGATGGACCCGACCGTCTTCCCGGTTCTGGGCCTGGCGCTGGTGTCCCCCGTCCAGAACCCGGTCGCGCTTCGCGACTTCGCCCGGTTGCAGTTGGCGCCGCTGCTGTCGTCGGTGCCGGGCGTGGCCAGCGTGGACGTGCTGGGCGGACAGGAGAAGGAATATCAAGTTCTGGCCGATCCCGCCCGTCTTCAGGCCCTGGGCCTGTCCATCGAGGATCTGGCGCGGACCCTGTCGTCCAACAACGTGGTCGTCGCGACGGGACGGCTGGAGGATCGCTACCGGCTCTATCTGATCCTGGCCGACAATCGCCTGAAGGGCGTCGATGACATCCGGCGCACGGTGATCCAGACCGGAGCCCGCGGCGTCGTGGAACTGGACGACATCGCCCAGGTGGCGGTCCGGGAGGCTCCGCAATGGACCCGCGTCACGTCCCAGGGCCGCGACGCCGTGCTGCTGAACATTCGCCAGACCCCGGACGCCAACAGCGTCGCCCTGGTCAAGGAGGTGCGCCGACGCATCGACGGCTTCAAGGGCGAGACCCCCGCCGACGTCCAGATCGTGACCTTCTACGACCAGTCCCAACTGGTGACGGCGGCGGCCGGCAGCGTGCGCGACGCCATCCTGCTGGGGGCCGTTCTGGCGGGGGGCGTCCTGTTCGTCTTCCTGCGCAGCCAGCGCTTCATGCTCATCGTCGCCCTGTTGCTGCCGGCGGTGCTGGCGACGACGACGATCGTGCTGACCCTGCTCGGCATGAGTTTCAACATGATGACCCTGGGCGGCATGGCGGCGGCGGTCGGCCTGGTCGTAGACGACGCGGTCGTCATGCTGGAGCATCTCATGCGCAGGCTTCAGGAAAGGCGTCGCGACGGCGCCGCCGGCGCCGGGACCCTGGAGGCTGCGTCGGAGATGACGCGCCCGCTGATCGGCTCGACGCTGGCGACGGTGCTGGTGTTCACGCCCCTGGCCTTCCTCGGCGGCGTGACCGGCGGTTTCTTCAAGGCGCTGGCGGTCACCATGTCGGCGGCGCTCGGCGTTTCCCTGCTGTTCGCCCTCTTCGTCGCGCCCCTGCTGGCCGAACGCTGGGTCCGACCGCGCGATGTCGAACAGGCGGAAAAGGCAGGCGAGGCTCTCGACCGTCTGGCCGTCCGCTACGACTGGATCATGCGGCGGGTGTTGAAGGCGCCGATCCGTTTCGCCCTGATCATCGCCCTGATCGTCGTCGCGGTCGGCGGCTTCGCCTATTCCCGGCTCGGCTCGGGCTTCATGCCCCGAATGGACGAGGGGGGCTTCATCCTGGACTATCGCGCGGCCCCCGGCGCCTCCCTGGCGGAAACGGACCGACTGCTTCGCCAGGTCGAACGCATCCTGCAGGACACGCCCGACGTCGAAAGCTATTCGCGCCGCACCGGACTGCAGCTGGGGGGCGGGCTGTCCGAGGCCAACGAGGGCGACTTCTTCGTCCGGCTGAAGGCCCACGGCCGCCGCCCGATCGACGAGGTGACCGCGGACGTGCGCAACCGGATCGAGACCACGACGCCCGGCCTGACCATCGAGACGGCGCAACTGATGGAGGACCTGATCGGCGACCTGACGGCCGTGCCTCAGCCGATCGAGGTCAAGCTGCTGGGATCGGACGCCGGGGCGCTCAGGGCCGCCTCCCCGCTGGTCGCCGAGGCGATCGGCAAAATTCGCGGCGTGGTCGAGGTCGAGGGCGGTCTGCGCGTCGCGGGCGATGCGGTCACCATCACCGTCGATCGACCGGCCGCCGCGCTGGAAGGGCTCGATCCCGAAGCGGTCACCCGCCAGCTGGAACAATTGGTCGGCGGCATCGTCATCGGCCAGATTCAGGAAGGCGAGAAACTGGTCGGCGTCCGAGTCTGGACCGACGGTTCGTTGCGGGACCGGGTGAAGTCGCTGGAAGATCTGCCGCTGCGGGCGCCCGACGGACACGCCCTGCCGTTGAAGCGCGTCGCCTCGCTGACGAACACCCCGGGGCAGCCCCAGATCACGCGCGAGAACCTGCAGCCTCTGGTCGCGGTCACCGCCCGGCTCGAAGGCCGAGACCTGGGCTCGGCCATGAAAGAGGCGTCGCAGGTGGTGTCCCGCCTCAGCCTGCCGTCCGGCGTCCGCGTCGAATACGGCGGCCTCTACGCCGAGCAGCAGAAGTCGTTCCGCGACCTGTCGGTCGTCTTTGTCGCCGCTCTGGCGCTGGTCGGCCTGCTGTTCCTCTACCTGTTCCAGAGCTGGCCCGCCGTGATCGGCATCGTGGTGACCCTGGCGCTGTCGGCGGCCAGCGTGTTCGCGGGGCTATGGCTGACGGGCACGGAGCTCAACCTCTCGGCGATGATGGGACTGACCATGGTCATCGGCATCGTGGCGGAGCTGGGCGTCTTCTATCTGTCCGAACTGAGGGCGGAAGGGCGCAGCGACGCCGAGGCTCTGATCACCGCCGGTCGGGCGCGTCTGCGTCCCATCCTGATGTCCGCGCTGATCGCCATCCTGGCGCTGTCGCCCCTGGCGCTCGGCCTGGGCGAGGGCTCGGCCATGCAGAAGCCCCTCGCCATCGCCATCATCACCGGTCTTTTGGCCGGCGTGCCTCTCATCCTGATCTTCGCACCGGCGCTCTATATGGCGCTGCATCGCTCCCCCGGCGCTCCGAGGTGACGCAGGGGCTAGACCGCCCCGACCTTGCTAGGGCGGGGCGCACGGCCCAAGAAATGACATTTTTTCACCGGTTGGCGTTTTGTGAGTCGGAAAAAAAAATAGGTCGGCGCATAGTTAATAAATCATTTCCAGTGCGGGAATGAGGAGAGGGCAAATGAATATCGAGTCCCTGCGCGTTGACGACACGGCTATGGCGGAAGCGCATCGCAAGAAGCATAGATCGGGACCGGTCATCGCCGAGTTTTCGTCAGCCCGGCAAGCTCACTCCAAAATGGGGTTTACAACCCGACGCGTCCCCTCATCCGCTATGAAGACCCTGATCATGGGGCCGATACGGCCAAGGTCTGGAGACCTTGTCCTGGCCCGGGTCGATCGGTTTGGCTATCAGACCCGCCTTGAGCTGACGTCGGGCCGCAAGGCCTGCCTCCATCTCGGCGACGAAATCGTCATCGCCTACGGAGATCGCTACGCCACGGACCAGTTCGAGGCGGAGGTCCCTCCCGATCTCGGCCCGACCAATCTGGTGGCGACAGGCGGCGTGGCGTCCAGGATGCTGTCCCGGGCCAAGGGCATTCGGTCAGCGACCAACATCACCCCCATCGGACTGGTCGGAGACGCCAGAGGCATCCCTCTGAACCTGTCGCAGTTCGCTCTGGAGCCCCGATGCCCGCAGGCCGTCAGGCCGCGCACGATCGCGGTGCTGGGCACCTCGATGAATTCCGGCAAGACCACCACCAACCGTTACCTGGTTTCCGGTCTGAGCCGAGCCGGCCACAAGCCCGGCGCCACCAAGATCACCGGCACGGGTTCGGGCGGAGACTTCTGGGTGATGGTCGATGCGGGGGCTCACGCCGTCGCGGATTTCACCGACGCCGGCTATGCAGCGACCTATAGGATTCCAACGGACCTCCTGGAGAAGGCCGCGATCGATCTGGTGACCCACCTTGCCGCCGAGGGCTGCGGGATCATCCTCGTGGAGATCGCCGACGGCCTTCTGCATCGGCAGAACATCGAACTGCTGCAGACGGATTTCTTCAAGAACTTCATCGACGGCGTCCTTTTCGCCGCCGGGGATTCCATGGGCGCCGTCCTGGGGGTGTCGCAGCTTCAAGCCCTCGGCCTGCCGGTCCTCGGGGTTTCCGGCGCCTTCACCGCGTCGAAACTTCTCGTGCAAGAGGCCGCCAGCGCCTGTTCCGTGCCCATCTACACCAAGGAACAACTCTGCGACCCGAGGTACGCCGCGCGCATCGTCGGCGCCGAACAGTCGGTAGAGACCTCGGCGCCGGACGAGCCTCGCCACGACGAAATCTTGCTCAGCCGGGACGACACCAGGCGGCACGGGTTCAAGATCGCTCGGTGGCGCAAGAAGAAACTGCGTTTCGCCGAAGAGCAGACCAGCTTCGCCCCGTTCGGCTCCACCGTGGCCGAAGAAGAACCGAGCTTCGCCCCGTTCGGGACCACCGTCGACGAAGAGGAGCCGAGCTTCGCTCCGTTCGAGGCCTCCGCAGCGGATAAGGCCGGGGTCCAGTCCGGCGTGTTTGAGGCCCCGGCGTCATGACCGAGGCGCCGGGAGGGGGGAATCCAGTCCGGCTGCGGCGTCACGACTATATCGTCATCATCGCCCTCGGGCTCGGCGAGACGCTTGCGTTGGTCGCCGTGGTGTTTCTCGTCTGGATAATCGTCGACAGGATCACCGCGTCCCCGCAAACCGCCTTCGCCACTTTTCCATTGATCGGCGGTCTAGGTTTGGCCGTGGCCTGTAGCGCGCTTCTCCGAGCGCTTCAATTCGCGGTCACGGAGAAAGTCGGCCTCGAACTGGTGCGCCGCCTGCGCCTCGTCCTCTATGACCATATGAGCGGCATGGCGCCGCGACAGATCCAGCACCGCTCGCGCGGAAGTCTGATCCTGCGCCTGACGGGCGATCTCACCATGCTGCGCACTTGGATCAGTCGCGGCATAGGGCGAGGCGTCATCGCCGCGATCATCGTCGCCGGGGGCACCCTCTTTCTGGGGGTCATCAACATCAGGATCGCCCTGGTCGTCCTCGCCATCTTCGTGATCGGCCTGGCGGCGTCGGCCCACGAGGGAAAGCGGCTGGCGCGGCTGACCCGGGCCGTGCGCCGCCGACGTTCCCTGGTCACCAGCAACCTCGACGAGCAGATCAGCGCCCTGGCCGTGGTTCAGTTGTTCGGCCGCTCCCGAGGCGAACGCAGCCGCCTGTCGCGGCAGAACGACGCCATGACCCGTTTCCTGGTTCAGGAAGCCAATATTCGCGGCGGTCTTCGGGGCATCTCAGCGGGAGCCGGATGGGCGGCGGTTCTGACGGTCCTGGCCCTGGGGGCCTTTGACGTGTCGGCGGGACGGATGTCGATCGGGGCGCTGGCGGCCGCCATCACCGTCGTTCGCTATATGAACAGCCCGGTCCGCAACCTGGGTTTCGCCCACGACTATTGGCGGCGCGCGCAGATATCGCAGCGGAAGATCCAGGACTTCCTGAAAAGCGCAAGCCGCCAGCTCGAGGATCCCTCGCAGCAGAAGCTCCGGGTGCGGCGCGGCATGATCGAGTTCGAGGCCGTGTCGGTGGCCGGGGCCCTGGCCGAGGTGACGGCGACGGCGCAGGCCGGAGAGCAGGTCGCCATCCTGGGGGCGGCCGGGGCCGGAAAATCGACCCTGCTGGGGCTTGTCGCGAGAATGGTCGACCCGCTGTCAGGCCAGGTCCGCATCGATGGCCAGTGCCTGGCCGACTGCACCCTGGTGTCGACCTTCAGATATCTGGGGGTGATGAGCCCGGACCTGCCGCTCATGCGCGGAAGCATCCGGCGCAACCTGACCTACCGAAATCCCGCCGCCACCGAAGCCGAGATCAACCACGTCGTCATGATCTGCAATCTGGACGAGGTCTTCGCCGATCTGCCGGGCGGCATAGACGGGTGGGTCACGGAAGGCGGGCTCAACCTTTCCGTCGGCCAGAGGCAGCTTCTGGCGCTGGGTCGCGCCATGCTAGGCCATCCGCCCATCCTCCTGCTTGACGAACCCCTGGCCAACCTCGACCCGCGAAGCCAGGACATCGCTCAGGACGCCCTGAGACGCTACCTCGGGACCATCCTTCTGGTCACCCACGACCCGGCGACGGCGGAAATGGCCGATCAGATATGGCTGCTGGACAAGGGGCGGCTGGTGAGCGCCGTCGCGGGGGACGAGTACAGAAGTCGGCGGCGCGCCGAAGAGCGCCTGGCTCGCCGCATCGACGTCGCCGCGGCGTCCTAGGGAGGCTGGGTTGGCTGGCCAGGACCAAGACAAGGCACGGACGCCCCTGCCCTACCACCTCTACATGCCGCCCCGGCCCCGGCGTCCGCTTCTGGTCCTGGTCCACGGCGTCAGCAGCCGGCCGGCGCGGCTGATCGACTATGCGGCCGCCTTCGCCGCGCAGCATGGCGTCCCGCTGCTGGCGCCCGATTTTTCCGGGGCCGAATTTGCGGGCTACCAGAGGTTGCGGGGGCGCCAAGGCGGGCTTGGCCCCGCCCGCGCCCTGCAGACGGCGGTCGACGAGGTCGGCGTCCGATACGGTCTGGAAACGGATCGCTTTGACCTGATGGGCTTCTCCGGCGGCGCCCAGTTCGCCCATCGCTTCGCGCTTCATTTTCCCCGCGCGGTGCGACGCGTCGTCGTCGCGGCGGCGGGCTGGTACACCTATCTCGACAGAGATTTCGCCTATCCGCTGGGTGTCGGGGAGGGTGAAATGTCGCCCTCCGACCCCGCCCTGGAGGCGTTTCTGCGCCTGCCGATCCTGGTCGCGGTGGGCGAGAAGGATGTGGAGCGCGGCGAACGGTTCCGCACCACCCCCGAACTGGACCGGCGTCAGGGCGCGCATCGGTTCGAACGCGCCCGCCGCTGGATCGACCACTTGTCGAACGAAGCGATGAAGCGGGGCGTCGCGGATCAGCTTGAGTTCCTCTCCCTGCCGAATACGGGCCACTCCCTGAAGGAGGCGGTCCGCAACGGCGGCCTTATTGATCAAAGTTTTGAATTTCTTTTGCGGCCCGAGCGTGAAACTGTCGCATGGCCCTCCGAATGCGTGGCGGAAGGCGTGGAATTCAAGAGAGCCGTTCTTGGTGGATGAATTGGCGTGGCCAGATCTTTCTGGCGCGCAGTGAAACCTTCTCTTTGTGGGGTGTAGTGCATGAAAACGGAATATATCCGGGCATGTAGCTGCGGCTGGCTTTTCGCCGTCGGCATCGCCTGTTCCAGCCAGCCCGCCGCCGCTCAGGACTATTACGGCAGCCTCTCCGCCTCCGGCATCTACGCCGACGGTTCGAAACTGCTGGACGACCAGGAGGACTCCAACCGCTCGGCCCTCGTCCTGAGGGGCCAGGGCGGGGCGCGATGGGTGCATGGCGACAGCGCGACCCAGGTCGCCGTGTCCAGCAACTATTACAAGTATCTGGATAGCGGGCGCCGGGATCGCTGGAACAACGAGGTGAGCCTGGATCATGAGATCAGCCTGTCTGAGACCGTGAAGCTGAGCCTCCTGGCCGCGGCGGGTACAGACTATTCCACGCTGGAGTATCGATCCGCGGACCAGATCGCGCTGGGCGCAGCCATTCTCTACCGCCCGTCACGACAGCATCGCTTTGGGTTTGCGGCGGAATACCGCCACCGCGAATATGACGATCGGGCCAACTCCAGCGGTTCGGCGCCCTATGCCGAGGCCACCTACCGGTATCAGCCGGACAACCTTCACAGGTTCGATTTCGACGCGCGATACGAGTGGGTGAACACGAACAACGCCAGCTTCGACTATGAGAGGCAGCGGCTCGGGGGATATTACACCCGCACCTTCGGTCGCGTGAACCGGTTGCGCCTGGGGGCAGTCGTGCAGAACTGGGAGTTCGACTCTCGTCTCGTGACCGGAGGAGGAGAGCGTCTGCACAGTTGGCGGGTTCAGCCTCAGGTGCGGTTCACGCACGCCTTCGCCAATGAGACGACGGTCGAAGTCGACTATCGCCGGGACTTCCGCCGATCGAACGACAGCACCCGCGAAGAGGACGGCAACCGCCTGTCCCTGACCGTCCGCAAGGTTTTCTAGCCTGTATCGAGCCTGATGTAGCGGCCCATGGCGTCGGCGCCGGAGGCGAGGCCTGCGCGCGTCGCGCCGTCGCTACGTCTCGCCAAGGTGTCGAAAACGCCCTGGAATTCCCCATTGTCCGCAAGGCGCGGCTGGAAGCCGGTGACGGCGTTATTCGACAGGATCGGATACAGGCGCGGCTCCGGCGGCGCCGTCCGGCTTTTGGGGAACAGAAGCTCAACGGCCAGGCCGTAAGGCGGCACGTCCGGGCGCCCGGCGAAGCGACCCGGCGCGTTGAAGATGAAATTGCCGATGCCGTACAGAATCCACTTGCCGCGATACTGCTCGATCTCCTGAAGGACGTGGGCGTGATGGCCGATGATCATGTCCGCCCCCGCGTCGATCAACGCCCTGGCCTTGGCCGTCTGATAATCGGTTCGCCAGGCATAGGTCCGCCCCCAATGGGCGTAGGCGACCACGAACAACGAGGGATGCCGACGTCGATAGCGTCGCACCATCCTGGAAAAGGCGGCGACGTCCAGCCGGTTCGCGCCGGCGTTTTTGGGAGAGGCGTAGAAATGATACTGTTCGTCATACCGGCGGCGGTATTCGAAGAGGCCGAAGAAGGCGACGCGCCTGTCTCGCCCGTCGTCGGTCGGGATTTTGACGATCAGGGGGAGGGAGGCGTCATAGGCGTTGTCGCCGGCCCCAAACCATTTGATGTCATGATGACGAAGGGCTCCGAACGTGTCCTTGAGCCCCGGCACGCCGAAATCCAGCGCGTGGTTATTGGCCAATCCCACCGCATCCACGCCATGAAAACGCAATTGTTCGGGCGCTCTGGCGACATCCGACCGGCCCAGATAGCTCTTGCTGGCCAGGGCCGGGGTTTGGGCCCCCGTGAGCGGCGTTTCAAGATTCAGAACAACGTAGTCGGCGCGCTTGAGCAGCGGCGCCAGGCGTTCCAGCGAATGCGCGTAGCCGAATTCGGCGACCGACGTCGTGGCGGCGACGCCTTCCTCGATGTCGTGCCCTTCACCGAAATTCGTGTCTCCGCCGACAAGCAGACGGAAGGACGAACCTGAAGATCCGGCGGCGGGCGCCGCCCCGCAACCCGTGACGACATTCCCAAGCGACAATGCGAGGCTAGATGTCAGAAAAGTTCGTCTGCGCACCACAATACCTCGTGCCACGATGATCGATGTTGATCGCGCGAAGGACTAACGCAGCGCTTGTGTTAAAGCTCCAAGCTGCTCTAACGTGACAAGGATTCAACGATAGACAGAGCGGGGCCGATGCATGAGCCATGTCGTCGTTGACCGCCGGGCGGTGGTGTCCGGCGCTGTCGCCTGCGGGGCCGCGATACCTGTCCTGTCGGCCTTCCCCGCCTGGGCGCGTGCGGACCGCGACCGCAGCCGCGAGGCCCTGAGCGACTTTCGCAAACGGACGCTGAGGCTCGGCGCACGGGCGGTCTGCGTGGTCCAGAACGGCGAGACGGTGTTGGCCGCCGGCGACGTCGCGACGCCGCTTCGCATCGCCTCCATTCGCAAATCCGTTCTGGACGCGCTGTTCGGCATGGCCGTCGCCGAAGGCCAGGTGCAGCTTGACTGGACGCTGGGCGATCTGGGGATTGATCGCCTGGCGCCGCTGACCGCCACCGAAGCCGGGGCGACCGTCCGGCAACTGTTGATGAGCCGTTCGGGCGTCTATCTGCCCGCCGCGGCGGAAACCAGCCGGCAGAAGGCGCGGCGCCCAAGGCGCGGCAGCTATGCGCCGGGCGATCACTGGTATTACAACAACTGGGATTTCAACGTCCTGGGCCGGATCTACGAGATGGCCACCGGCGAGGACCTCTTCACCGCCATCGACCGTCGGCTGGCCGGGCCCCTGGGATGGCGAGACTTCAATGTTCGACGTCATACCCAGTGGGTGCGCGAACCGGCTTCGACCCCCTTCCCGGCCTACACCCTCTCGCTGTCGGCCCGGGACATGGCCCGGTTCGGCCAGCTTTACCTCAACAACGGGAACTGGAAGGGCCGCCAGTTGCTGGATCCGGACTGGGTGCGGCAGAGCACCACCGCCTATTCCCAGGGGAGCCGCAGCGGGCTTCTGAGCGGCTATGGCTATATGTGGTGGGTGGCGCGCGACTGGGCGCTCAACCAGAACTTCACGGCCTATTCGGCGGTCGGCAACGGCGGGCGCTACATCACGGTGGCCCCCAGCCTGGGACTGGTGATCGCGGTCCAGCCGAACGAACGCCGGGGGTGGCCGCCGGTGCGGCTCTATTCGGATCGGTGCGCCTATTCCAATCTGACCGGCGACTTGATCCATGGGCTTGGCGGTCCCGATCTGGGGGGAACCTGCGCCTGAACCCAGGACGCAAGACCGGAGCGACGACGCCCCTAGATCGCGTTCAGCGGCGTTTTCAGGAAACGTCGGCCCGACGGCTCGGCCGGCGGCAGGGCGCCCGCCCGAATATTGATCTGCAGCGCCGGCAGGATCAGTTGCGGCGGGCTCAGGGTCGCGTCGCGCGCCTCGCGCAGGGCGGCGAAATCCTCCTCCGACCGCCCGCCGCCGACATGGACGTTTTCGGCCCGCTCCTTCGCCACGGTCGTCTCCCAGACGAAGACCTCTCGCCCCTTGGGCAGATAGTCGTGACCAACGAAGACGCGCGTCGAGTCAGGCAGGGCCAGCAGCTTCTGGATCGAACGATATAGGGTCCGCGCGTCGCCGCCGGGAAAGTCGCACCGCGCCGTGCCGTAGTCGGGCATGAACAGGGCGTCGCCGACGAAGACCGCATCGCCGATCCGATAGCTGACGCAGGCGGGGGTGTGACCGGGCGTATGCAGGACCTCGACCTCCAGGTCGCCCAGCCGGAAGCGGTCGCCCTCGGCGTAGGTCTCGTCGAAGACCGCCGCGTCCGGCGTCACGTCGCGGGCCTCAAACAGGTCGCCGAAGGTCTTCTGCACCTGCGTGATCTTCTCGCCGATGCCGATGGGCGCCCCGGTGCGGACACGGATGACGTCGGCGCCCGTCAGGTGGTCGGCGTGGGCGTGGGTCTCCAGCACCCGCGCCAGCTTCAAGCCGCGCTCGGCCACCATCGCCAGCAGGCGGTCCACCGATCCGGTCGAGGTGCGCGCCGCCGCCGGATCGTAATCCAGCACCGGGTCGATGATGGCCGCCGCCCCCGTGGCCGGGTCGGCGACGATATAGCTGACGGTGTGGGTCGCCGGATCGAAAACGCCGGTGACGTGCGGAACGGACGGTGCAGCCTGGACCATGTGACGATCTCCTTGCGACGCCCTACATATTAAATATTGCTAATTTAGCAAGCACTCATATATTGCCCGCCATGATCACCCTTAAAGCCGTCGGATTGGACCGGTTCCAGCAAAGCGCCGGACAAGCCGCCCGCCTCCTCAAGTCCCTGTCGAACGAACACAGGCTGATGATCCTGTGTCAACTCGGCGACGGCGAAATGCAGGTGTCGCAGCTTCAGGCCTGCGTCGGCCTGTCCCAGTCCGCCCTGTCCCAGCACCTGGCCCGCCTGCGCGAGGACGAACTGGTCGCGACACGCCGGGACGGCACCGCCGTCTTCTACCGCATCGATGATCCGGCCGCCCTGAAGGTGATCGCGGTGCTCGCCGAAATCTATTGCCCTCCGCTTTCCTGAAAGACCCGACCATGACCGCGCTCGTCCCCCTGTCGCCCGCCGAGGTCGCCGCCCGCCTGAAGTCCGGCGCCGCGCATCTGGTCGACATCCGCGAAGCCGACGAATTCGCCCGCGACCACGTCGTCGGCGCCCTGCCCGCGCCCCTGTCGACCTTCGAGGCCGCCGATCTGACTCTCAAAGCGGATCAGGACGTCATTTTCATGTGCCGCACCGGCAATCGCACGGGCGTCAACTGTCTGCGCCTGGCCGACCGCGTGGCGGGTCCGGCCTATGTGCTGGACGGGGGCCTAGACGCCTGGAAGAAGGCCGGACTGCCGACCCGCACCGACGCCCAAGCGCCGCTGGAGCTAATGCGTCAGGTGCAGATGGCGGCGGGGAGCCTGATCCTGCTTGGCGGCTTGCTGGGTACGCTCGTGCATCCCGCTTTCTGGGCCCTCAGCGCCTTCATCGGCGCCGGCCTGTTCGTCGCCGGGGCGACAGGCTTCTGCGGCATGGCCCGCCTCCTGGCCGTCGCGCCCTGGAATCGGGCCCTCAAGAAGAGCTGATTATGGACGCGGCCCAACTGTGGCTCGCCGGCGGCTCGGCGCCAACGCCGCCCTGGGCCGCCGCCTGTTCGCGGGGCTGATCGTCGTGGTCGCCGCCTACGTCGCGGCGAAGGCGCCCTTCTAGCCCTCCCGGCGGTCACGGCCCCCGCGCCACAGCCTTCAAAGAAATACATGTTTCCGCTGACCTGACGGAACGGCGACGTTTGGCGACCGTTTGGCCCCGCGGAGGAGCGCCGGATATGTATTTGGCGAGGGACAGGCGCGGTGCGGCCGGAGGGTGGCCGCTGCGCCCCACAGGTTGCATGGCATGACGTCGCGAAACATCAGCGTGCGCCGCAGCCTGGGCGTGCCCGCCGACATGGCGACGCTCCGCATCCTGAACACCGCCGCGCGCCTGTCGGAGGAGGAACGCGCCCTGGTGCGCCGGCTGTGCGTGTTTCAGGAGGTGATCGCGGCGGGCGAGACCTTTACGACCGAAGGGCGAACAGTGACGCCCCGGCTGATCCTGAGCGGCTGGGCCTGTCGACAGCGGACCCTGGCGGACGGACAGCGCCAGATCTTCAGCTTCCTGCTGCCGGGCGACGGCCTGGGCCTGGGCGCGGACCCGCGTCCGCTGGATGAAACCACGACGGTGGCCCTGACCCGGGTGGAGTGCGTCGACGCCGTCATGCTGCGCGAAATCCTCGCGCTTCACGATCCCCGACACGACCGGCTGCGCCGCGCGCTGGCCACCGCGCGGCGCTACGAGGACGCCTGCCTGCTGAATCACGTCGTGCGGCTGGGCCGCCAGTCCGCCGTGGCCCGGCTCGCCCACCTGCTGCTGGAACTGCGGGATCGCCTGCAACGGGCCGGCCTGTGCAGCGGCGAGCGGATGCATCTGCCGCTGACGCAGGAAATGCTGGCGGATGCGCTGGGCCTGAGCCTGGTCCACGTCAGCCGGACCCTGAGCCAGATGAAGCGCAGTCAACTGATCGCAATGCAGAACGGCTGGCTGACCCTTCTGAACGAAGCCTACCTGCGGTCCGCCTGCGACTACGGCGCGGACTACCCCGTCCTTCATTGATCCCCATTGCAAAGAGAGAGAGCGCGTCATGATCCATCGTCCTTCGCCTCGACAACGCGATTTGCACGGCTCGCGTCGAAAGGGATCGAGGCTAGGCCTGCTGTTGGCTTCGGTGGCGGCGGCGGCTCTCATCGGCCCGCAGTCCACCCTGGCCCAGGACGCCGATCTGGCCGCGCGGGTGGCGCGGCTCGAGGCCCTGGTCCTCGACCAGCAGAAACGCATCGAGGCCCAGGACGCGCTTCTGGCGGAACGCGCCGCCGGGATCGCCCCGCCGGCCGGAATCGCCAATGCCGACGTCGATGCGCGCTGGCGCGTCCAGAGCGACGCCTCGGGTCGCGCCGTCTTCGCCGATCGCGACATGACGGACCTGCGCGCCGGTCAGGCCGCCCCTAACGGCCAGCCCCAGACCACCCCGGCCCCGGAAGGCGCACCGCCGGTCGAACCGCCGCTGCTACAGGCTCGCCGCGAACAATTGGCGGCCCTCCCCGAAGGCATCGCCGTGCTGACCCAGCCCGGCAAGCTGACTGTCGATCTGTCGGCCGAATACACGCGCTCCAGCGCCAACCGGCTGGTGTTCCGCGGCATCGAGATCGTGCCCGGCGTCCAGATCGGCGTGATCGAGGCCAATGAGGCCGACCGCGACACCGGGGTGACGACCATCGCCGGCAAATACGGCGTAACCTCGCGCATGGAGGTCGAACTGCGCGCGCCCTACGTCTGGCGCAACGACACCATCACCACGGTCCAGCAGCGCGACCAGGCCGTGACCCGCACCATCGACCTGAGCGGCGACGGCATCGGCGACGTCGAGGGCGCCGTCCGCTATCAGATCAACGGCGGCGAACGCGGCCGACCGATCTTCATCGCCAGCCTGCGGGTCAAGAGCGACACCGGCAAAGGCCCCTTCGAAATTCCGCGCGACGAGTTCGGCGTGGCGACCCGCCTGGCCACCGGCTCCGGTTTCTGGGGCGTCGAACCCAGCGTCAGCTTCCTCTACCCCAGCGACCCGGCGGTGATCTTCGGCAGCCTCAGCTACTTCTCCCACCTGTCGCGCAACATCGACAAGACCGAGGGCGATATCCACATCGGCCGCGTCGATCCCGGCGACGCCATCGGCATGTCCATCGGTTTCGGCTTCTCGCTCAATCCGAGATTCTCGTACTCGCTGGGCTACAAGCACAGCTATATCCGCCCGACCACGAGCGAGTTGAACGACATCACCGAGAAGTCCGATTCCCTGCAGGTCGGCGCCCTGCAGTTCGGCATGTCCTACCTGCTCAGCGACCGCTTCAGCCTGAACGGCAATTTCGAGTTCGGGGTGACGAAGGACGCGCCGGACATGCGGTTTGTGCTGCGCGTGCCCATCGTCTTCTAGCGACGCCCGCGGTCTCCGGCCGGAACGCCGGAGACCGTCAGCGGCCGAGGGAGCCGACCAGACTCGTATTGAGATCGTAGGTCATCTGCGCCGCACGCTGCTGCGCGCTGCTGGCGCTCTGCATCGCCGCCAGATCCGGCAGGTACAGGTTCAGCTCCATGTCTTGACGCAGGTTGCGATTGTTGGCGTTGTTGACGATCAGATTCTGCAGCTGGCCGGCCGTCACATTATGGATCAGGGCCGTCCCGCCGTTGCCGTCGACAAGCGCGACGCCGCCGCTGGTTCCGGCAAGCTGGGTCAGGTCGATGCCGCTGTTCACCAGCGACGTCATGGCGGCCGCCAGATCGACAACGCCCGGCACGTCGCCGCGGATCTGCTGCGTCACCGGACCGGTCGGGGTCCAGGTCAGCCGCGTCTGCAGCGCCAGCCGGTCGTCGACATAGGAGCGAATGACCACGCCGAAACCGAAGGTGAAGCCGTTGGTGGTGATGAAGCCGCCGCGCAGGCCCGACAGTTCGTCATCGGACAGGGGCTGCGGCCCCGAGGGGGTTTCCGCCAGGGCCGCCGTCGCCATCAAGGCCGGAGCCATGGCGATCAGGGCGAGCAGCAAAAGGGAACGTGCGCGTCGCATGATCGTCACCTCAAATACGGGTCGATGGGGAAGCGCGTAGTGATCTGATAGAGCGGCGGCAATTCTCGCGTCAGTTCCGCCAGGGAACGGTCCGGCAGGGCCTGCCAAGGCCGCGACCGGTTCCAAGGCGTCCATTCCGCCGCCTGATTGAAGCTGTCGGCCGGCGCCCGTATCACGAAGGCGACGCCGTTCCACATGGAGGCGAACTCGTCGCGAGTGTAGATCTTGAGCCCCAGGGCGGGATCGCCGATGAGCACTCGCCCCTCGTCGTCGCCCTTGAACACCACGAAATGCTTGTAGCCGGCCGTGTTGATCATGACGATCGCGGGCTTGTTCATCTCGGCCAGATCGACGAGCCCCAATCTGAAGCCGTCCGCCTCATAGCCGCTGGCTTCAAGAAACCGCTTCATGTCGAGCAGGGAGAAGCCGACCCGCCGGATCGCCGTCTGATCTCCGTCCGCGTACATGGCGCGAAACACCTGCTCCTCGCCGACGTTGCGGTCGTAGTGATAGCGCAGCAGGGTGGCCAGCGCAGCCGAGCCGCAACTGAAGTCGTAACGCTGCCGGACCACGGTCCGAAACGGGATGTCGCGATAGCTGACGACGCTGACCCTGGCCGGCGCCGGCCCGCTGCTGAGAAGCACATCGGCGCCTGCAGGCGCCGCCGACATCCAGGCCATGCACAAGGCCGCAAACGGAAGGCCTAGACCGCCGCGGATACAGAGCCCTCCTCGTTTCACGGCGTCGGCCCCGTGGTCACGATATTGATGGTGATCGCGCCTTGGAGATTGTTGTTGTGGCCGGTGTTCATGACGAAGTTGCCGATGCCGCTGTAGCCGGCGAAGGCGTTGGGACTGATCGTGATCGCGCCGGACCCCACGGTGTTGGCGTTGACGCTGTTGCCGCTGTTCGTAGCCTTCAGAAGCTGATCGCTGGCGACGATGACGCTGACGCCTTGGCGTCCGTTCAGGTCACGGAGCTGCGACAGATCCAGCGCCGGTATTGCGGGGGACGTCGAAACCGCCGGGACTTGAGACGTAGCCGGTGAAACAATCGGCGGCGGGGGGGCGGGATCCGAGCCGGCGAACAAGAGCGCGGCTGTTAGAAAAACAAGCATGGCTTCCTCCCAGAAAGACATCGGCGGCCGGTGAAACCGGCCGCCGACAGTAGGACGCTTAGATGCCGCCGCCGCCGCTGCCGAAGGTGACGTTGGCGTTGGCGCTGACCGCCGTCGCCGCCTGGCCGATCGAGGCCATGCCGGTGTTGTTGCTCACGGTCTGAATGCCCGCGAAGCCGGCGAAGGCGCCGCCGTGTTGGCTGATGTCGCCCGTGGTCATATGGCCATGCTGGCTGCCGTCATCCCTTTCCGACTGGTCGAAGCCGATATCGCTTACCGACGCGTCCAGGTCCTGCAAGTTCAGGGAAACCCGGATGTTCCAGCTGTCATGACTCGAGTAGTCATTGAACGAGTCATTGGTGGAGCTGTCGGTGTTGAAGGAATCATCGACATAGACAGAGTTATCCGTGTTGAACGACTCGTCGGTATTGTACGACTCATCAGCATTATAAGAATGTTCGTTTTCAACTCTGGAAGAATTGTCCGTATTGAAAGAATGTTCGTTTTCAACACTAGAAGAGTTGTCGGTGTTGAAAGAATCCTCAATTTTGTTTTCAGTTTCCGTTCGAGAATTGTTGTTATGAGAATCTTCTACCTTATTTTCCGTCTCGGTCCGAGAATTGTTGTTGTAAGAATCCTCAACCTTAAGTTCACTTTCATTTTGTTGAGAATTATCGGTGTAGGTCGAATTGTCGTTGTGACCGCTGTTGTAGGAATCAGTGGCGTGAGTGTTGCCACCGACGGCACCGGTTGGCCCAGTCGAATGGGACTGGGCGTAGCCCACGCTCGCAAACGCCAGCGTCCCCAACAGGACCGCCGCCGAAGTCATAAGTTTGGCACGCATATCAGTAGCCTCCAGATCAAATGGATACGGAGGTTCCTCCACCTCCGGACAACCCAATCGCTCTGAGCAGCCGTCGTTCCGCATTTTCGACCCAGGCGACCCCGCCCCAAAATGGCCGCTCTTCGGGCATTCCCGTGGCGGCCCGCGCCAATTGTTATGGATTGGACGACCGCCAGGATTCCGGGCGGATCATTTGATGGGGCGACCACCCAAAATAAACTCGGCCGCCCGCCGACCTTCGCCGGAAATAAGCCCACAGCGCCCCGTGCATGGCGTTCGGGCGCTGCGGATGCTAAGCGCGCGGACCATGACGACGCCCCCAATCGAACGCATCCGTAATTTCTCGGTGGTCGCCCATATCGACCACGGCAAGTCCACGCTGTCAGACCGGCTGATTCAGTTCACCGGCGGCCTGACCGCGCGTGAAATGTCGGCGCAAGTCCTCGATAATATGGACATCGAAAAAGAGCGCGGCATCACCATCAAGGCGCAGACCGTGCGCCTGAACTACAAGGCCAAGGACGGGCTGGACTATGTCCTGAACCTGATGGACACGCCGGGGCACGTCGACTTCGCCTATGAGGTGTCGCGCAGTCTGGCCGCGTGCGAGGGTTCGATCCTGGTGGTGGACGCCTCGCAGGGGGTCGAGGCCCAGACCTTGGCCAACGTCTATCAGGCGATCGACAACAACCACGACATCGTGCCGGTCCTGAACAAGATCGATCTGCCCGCCGCCGAACCCGAGCGCGTTCGCCAGCAGATCGAGGACGTCATCGGCATCGACGCCTCGGACGCCGTCATGTGCTCGGCCAAGTCGGGCATCGGCATCGAGGACGTGCTGGAGGCCATCGTGGCCCGCCTGCCCGCGCCCAAGGGCGACGTCAACGCCCCGCTCAAGGCCATGCTGGTCGACGCCTGGTACGACCCCTACCTGGGCGTGGTGCTTCTGGTGCGCGTGTTCGACGGCGTGCTGAAGACCGGCATGCGCGTGCAGATGATGCAGCACGGCACGACCCACCTAGTCGACCGCGTCGGCGTCTTCCTGCCCAAGAACACCCCCGTGGACCAGCTTGGCCCCGGCGAGGTCGGCTTCATCACCGCCCAGATCAAGGAAGTGGCCCACGCCGCCGTCGGCGACACCATCACCGACGAGAAGAAGCCGACCGCCGAACCGCTGAAGGGATTCAAGGACGTTCAGTCCGTGGTCTTCTGCGGCCTGTTCCCGGTCGACGCCGCCGACTTCGAGGACTTGCGCGCCGCCATCGGCAAGCTGCGCCTGAACGACGCCAGCTTCACCTTCGAGATGGAATCCTCGGCTGCCCTGGGCTTCGGCTTCCGCTGCGGCTTCCTCGGCCTGCTGCACCTGGAGATCATCCAGGAGCGCCTGAGCCGCGAGTTCAATCTGGATCTGATCGCGACGGCCCCCTCGGTCGTCTACAAGATCCAGCAGCGCGACGGCACCGAGATCGACCTGCACAACCCGGCCGACCTGCCCGACGTGATGCAGATCGAGTCGATCGCCGAGCCGTGGATCAAGGCCACCATCCTGACCCCCGACGAATATCTGGGCGGTGTCATCAAGCTGTGTCAGGACCGCCGCGGGTCGCAGATCGAGCTGTCCTACGTCGGCAGCCGCGCGCTGGTCGTCTATGAGCTGCCGCTGAACGAGGTGGTGTTCGACTTCTACGACCGCCTGAAGTCGATCTCGAAGGGCTACGCCTCGTTCGACTACGAACTGACCGACTACAAGGTCGGCGATCTGGTCAAGATGAGCATCCTGGTCAACGCCGAGCCGGTCGACGCCCTGTCGATGCTGGTCCACCGGGGCCGCGCCGAGACGCGCGGACGCGGCATGGTCGAGAAGATGAAGGAACTGATCCCGCCCCACATGTTCGTCATCCCGATCCAGGCGGCCATCGGCGGCAAGATCATCGCCCGCGAAACCGTCCGCGCCCTGCGCAAGGACGTGACGTCCAAGTGCTACGGCGGCGACGCCACCCGCAAGAAGAAGCTGCTGGAGAAGCAGAAGGCTGGCAAGAAGCGCATGCGCCAGTTCGGCAAGGTCGAGATTCCGCAGGAAGCCTTCATCGCGGCGCTGAAGATGGACGAGGACTGAGGACCGGCCAGACGCCCGTCCGAATATCTTTGGTTGCTGAATCCCGAGGGGCGTGAGAGGCTCTCGGCCTCAAAACAAGGGATTGCGCCTGATGCTTATGGTCATCTTCGCCTTGCTGGCCATGCCGATGGCCCAGCAGCCAGAGCCCGCTTCGCCACAAGCCGCGCCTCAAGTGATGGCGTCGGCAGAGGCCGCCGCGCCGGAAACGCCGCGACAGGCCGCCGAGCGCCGGCGTCTGGCGCGGCTCGAAGTCGTCTGTTCGCAACGCGCGCCGACGGGTTCGCGCCTTGACCGCACCCAGTGCGAGCCACGCCACCGCGCCGAGCTTCAAGCCCGCGCCAAGCGTCAAGAGACCGAAGACTTCATCAACAACACGGGGATGGTGACGCCTCTGGACTGACGACGCTGGCGGCCGCTATCGCTTCCTGAAGCGGGCGGCGTCGGCGGCCAGGCTGGCGCCCCAATCGGTCGTGGGGTGGTCGGGCTCGGCGTGGAAGGGCAGTTCGCCGGCCACTCCGCGCGCCGCCAGGGCCAGAGGCAGGGCGTAGTGGGGCATGAGACGCAGAGGCTTGCGGCGCTTGTCGGTCACGTCCCAGCCCATAGCCTCGAAGGCTTCGGCCAGATCGGCGCCGGACAGGCGGTGGATGTCCCGCAAGCTGTCGGGCCAATCCTCGGGCAGCGCGACGGCCTCGGCCGCATCGCCCGTCAGGCCGAACAGGGACTGGGTCAGGGCGTCGATCTCGGGGAATTCGTCGCGGGCGTCGGGATCGGCGTAGCGCGGCTTCATCAGCGCCTTCAGTTCCAGATCATCGACGCCGGGCAGGTCGATCAGGCGGCGGAGCGGTGCGTTGGTCATGCCGCCCTGTAGCACGCCCGTCGGCGGTTGACCGCGCCCGCGCGCGGGTCGAGGCTGGCGGTTCGGATCGCTGAAAGGCTCGCCCATGCCGACCGACGCCCTGAACGCCTATGCCCGGACGCCGCGCCTGGCCGTGCTGATCGACGGAGAGAACGCCTCGTCGCGGATCGCCGAGGCCCTGTTCACCGAGATCGCGACGCTAGGCGAGGCCAGCGCCCGACGCATCTATGGCGACGCGGCCAACACCTCGCTGAAAGGCTGGATCGACGTCCTCGCGCGCTGGGCGATCCAGTGGCAGCAGAATTTCGCCAACACCAAGGGCAAGAATTCCGGCGACATCGCCCTGGTCATCGACGCCATGGACCTGCTGCACTCGGGGCGGTTCGACGGCTTCTGCCTGGTGTCGTCGGACAGCGACTTCACCCGGCTGGCGGCGCGCATCCGCGAACAGGGCGTGCCGGTCTATGGTTTTGGCGAGCGCAAGACGCCCGAGAGCTTCCGTCAGGCCTGCACCCGCTTCATCTACACCGAGAACCTGAGAGGCCCTGCGGAGGGCGGCGACGCGGACGCGACCGCAACCCCCGCCCCGATCCCCGCGGTGAGGAAACCGTCCGAGGCCACGCCGCTGATCGCCACCGCCATCGCCGACATGGACGAGGACGGCGACGGCTGGGTCAGCGTCGGCGGCATCGGCAACCGGCTGAGGAACGCCCATTCCGACTTTGACCAGCGCACCTACGGCTACGCCAAGCTGTCGGAGCTGATCCGCGCCACGGGCCGTTTCGACGTGGAAGTCGGGCCCGGCAGCGCCATGCGTGCGCGGATCAAGCGCGCCGACAAGCGGAACGGTTCGGATAACAGTGTTGCCACAAAGTGAAGCGGCGGGCAGGATGGCCGTCTGACCGTTCCGCGCACAGGAGTTCGCCATGCTGTTGATCACCGCCGCCGCCCTGGCCCTGCTGGGCGCCCCCGCGCTCCAGAATGAGGAGGGCGCCGCTCGACCGCGCGTCGCCTCCAGCACGCCGTCGCGCGCCATCTCGGCCCGCGCCCCGACCCTGCCCGACGGCCCCACGCGGGTGGTCTGCGGCAGGGAGAAGGCGATGGACAGCAACATCATGCGCCGCGTGTGCCGCGAGGTTCCCGTGAACAGCGCAGGCCGCGAACTGATGTCGGGCGACTATCTGCGGCAGATGCAAAGCATCGGCCTCGACTCCTCGAACGGGCCCAGCCGGCGCGCGCCCGGAGGGCGCCCGGTCGGCTGACGCCATGCGGATCACGCTTTGCGCCTTCGCCGCCCCCCTAGCCCGACCAGAAAAAGCTCAAAACCGCTCAGATGTTCATGATCCTGGTTGCGTCTCTCGCCGTTCTTACCCTTGATCCGACCGCCGCGTCGGCCAGTCGCCCCGCCGTCCCGCCGAGCACGGCCATCGCCCCGGCTCCGACCGTTCCGTCCGGCGAGCCGATGCGCGAAGTCTGCCGCCGGGAACGCACGCCGGGCTCCAATCTGTCGGAACGTGTCTGCCGTCAGGTCCCGGTGAACAGCGCCGCCCGCGACCGCTCGGCGGGCGATCGCCTGCGCGAGTCCCAGGGGTCGAGGACGCCGCAGAGCTTCTAGAACAGCGGGCTTTTCGCGCCCCCAGGCCGCCCGCCCCCTTCCCCCGCGCGCGGGGTGGTCTATGTGTGGGCCATGGCCGCCGCAGAGACCCCCGTCGAGACCTTCAAACGCGCGCTGGCGCACGCTGCGCGGGCGCTGGCCGAGCAGGCCGAGCTGGAGGTGACCTTCGGCTCTGACGGGCCGCGACTGTCCAACGGCGTCCTGACCCTGCCCCACCCGCCGCGCGATCCGGGTGCCCCCGAGAGCGCGACCCTGCGCGGTCAGGCCGACCGGCTGGCCCTGCGGCTAGCCAATCACGACGAGGGGCTGAACGCCCGGCTGCGGCCCGTCGATCAGACGGCGGCCGAGGTCTTCGACGCCGTCGAACAGGCGCGGGTCGAGGCGGTCGGGGCGCGCGAACTGAAGGGGGTGCGCAATAATCTGAACGCAGCGCTTCTGACCCGGCTGGAGAAGTCGGGCGCCCTGCGGGCCGAGGCCGAGCGGGTGCCGGTGGCCGAGGCCGCCGCCCTGCTGGTGCGCGAACGGCTGACGGGCGAGGCCGCGACCGACGGGCTCAAGACCATGCTGGACCTGGTCCGGTCCAATCTGGAGCTGAAGGCGGGGACGGAACTGGACGCCCTCGCCGCCGTGGCCGACGACCAGACGGCCTTCGCGGCCCGGCTGAAGGACGTGCTGCGGGCGCTGGACCTCGATCCCGGCGACGGCCAGGCTGAGGACGCCAACGACGAGGAGGGCGAGGACGAGCCCGACCAGTCGCGGCAGGATCAGGCCGACGAGCAGGAACAGGAAGAAGAGGACGGCGGCGAAGGCGGCCAGTCGCTGGAAGGCACGGCCGACGACCAGTCCGCCGAGGACGAGCGCCAGACCCGCCCCGACGGCGCCCCTGCCGAGCCCGATGGCGAGGCCTCGGACGACGGCCCGGAACTGAACGAAGGCGCCCTGCCCAACCGTCAGGACAACGCCGACGACGGGCGCGCCATCAACGCCTACCACGTCTTCACCAGCGCCTATGACGAGACCATCGGCGCCGAGGAGCTGTGCGATCCGATGGAGCTGGACCGGCTGCGCTCCCTGCTGGACGCCCAGCTGGCGACCCTGTCGAGCGTGGTGTCGCGCCTGGCCAACAAGCTGCAGCGCCGCCTGATGGCGCAGCAGAACCGCAGCTGGGCGTTCGATCTGGAGGAGGGCGTGCTGGACACCGCACGCCTGACCCGCGTCATCACCGATCCGACCAGCCCCCTGTCGTTCAAGATGGAGAGCGAGAGCCCGTTCCGCGACACGGTCGTGACCCTGCTGATCGACAACTCGGGTTCGATGCGCGGGCGGCCGATCATGGTGGCGGCGGTCTGCGCCGACATTCTGGCGCGGACGCTGGAGCGGTGCGGGGTCAAGGTCGAGATCCTGGGCTTCACCACCCGCGCCTGGAAGGGCGGGCAGTCGCGCGAGGCCTGGATCAGCGCCGGCAAGCCTGCCCATCCGGGCCGCCTGAACGACCTGCGCCACATCATCTACAAATCGGCGGATGCTCCGTGGCGCCGGGCCAAGAAGAACTTGGGCCTGATGATGCGCGAGGGCCTGCTGAAGGAAAACATCGACGGCGAGGCCCTGACCTGGGCGCACGAGCGCCTGCTGGGTCGGACCGAGTCGCGTCAGATTCTGATGGTCATCTCCGACGGCTCGCCGGTCGACGATTCCACCCAGTCGGCCAACGCCGCCCTCTATCTGGACAAGCACCTGCGGCAGGTGATCGAACAGATCGAGACCCGGTCGCCGGTTGAACTGATCGCCATCGGCATCGGCCACGACGTGACCCGCTGGTACCGCCGCGCCGTCACCATCGTCGACGTCGAGCAACTGGCTGGCGTCATGACCGAGAAGCTGGCCGAGCTGTTCGAGGCCAAGCCCAAGACCATCTCCCGGTCGGGCGCCAAATCTCCGAGGAAGCGCGCGGCGTGAACCGGCGCGTCTATGTCGCCGCGCTGGCGGCGCTGACGCTGGCGGCCTGCGCCAGCGCGGTCGTGACGTCGCAGCCCTGGGCGCCGACGCCCGAGGCCGAGGGCTGGAGCGCGGCCAGCCCCTCGACCCGCCCGGTCGGTCTGGGCCTGCCGGGCGGCGCCTTTCTGGCGAAAGGCGTGCATTACGCCGGGGGCGTGACCCTGCTGGCCCACGCGGGCTCGCCGCTGCACAGCCTGTCCGACCTGAAGCTGACCGGCGACGGCGGCTTCATCGCCGTGTCCGACGCCGGCGATCTGGCGCGCGGGACGCTGGCGCTGGACCGGCAGGGGCGGCTGATCGGGCTGGAGGGCTTGCGGGTGCGTCGTCTGACCCTGACCGACGGGACGCCGATCAGCCAGAAGGCCGCGGGCGACGCCGAGGGGCTGGCGATCACCGCGAGCGGGGACCTCCTGGTCAGCTTCGAGCACGACCACCGCATCTGGAACTACGGCCCTCTGGCGGCGCTGGGGACCCGGCCCGAGGCCGTGCGCCAACCGGACTTCCCCTTCCCCGAGAACGAGGGAATGGAGGGGCTGGCGGCCTCAAACAACGGCTGGCGGGTCGCGGGCGAGGCGGGCGGGGTGTGGGACTGTTCGGCGGCGCGCTGTTCGGTCGTGACCGCGCCCCCGGCGACGCCGATCCCCGAAAGCGACTACCGCATCACCGGCATGGACCGCGACCCGGCGGGCGGCTGGTTCGTGGTGCAAAGGTCCTATCGCGCGCCGGTCGACATGCGGGCGCGGGTGCGGCGCATGGCGGCTGACGGGACGCTGGGGCCGGTGCTGATCGAGCTGAAGCTGCCCGGCACGACGGATAATTTCGAGGGGATCGCGGCGGAAAAGCGCGGCGCGCGGACGCGGCTCTACATCCTGTCCGACGATAATTTCAACGCCGTGCAGCGGACCATGATGCTGGCGTTTGATGTCCGCTAACCCTTCTCCCCTTGCGGGAGAAGGTGGGCGCCAAGGCGCTCGGATGAGGGGTGTCGGCGCGGCGTCTGGAAATGAGCCGTGCCGGCGTCGAGCCTGACTATCGAAGGCGCCGTCGTCACCCCTCATCCGTCATGCTTCGCATGCCACCTTCTCCCTCAAGGGGAGAAGGATTCTAGATCCGTTCGCTGATCTTGATGGCGGCCTTGCAGCCGACCTTGATGACGCTCGAGAGCAGGCGGTAGGCCGGGGCTTCGCGGCTGCCGTGCTCAATGGCGTGGTCGTGGTGGGCCAGTTCCTCTTCGCGGAACCTGGTCAGTTCGGCGGCCAGTTCGGGGTCGCGCTCGCGCACCTCCTCGATCTGGTCGGCATAGTGTTGCTCGATGACGCTCTCGACCGCCTCGGTGCAGGCGTGGGCGGCCTTCTCCGAGATCAGGGCGGTGCCGGCGCCGAGCGCCGTGGCGGCCAGCTTCCACAGCGGGATCATGGCCGTGGGGCGCACCCGGTTTTCCGTCAGCAGGGCCTCGAACCGGGCCAGGTGGACGGCCTCGTGGCCCTCCATCTCGGTCAGGTCGGCGGCGATGGCGGCCTTGCCCTTGCGGCCTTCCAGCACAGCGCGCTGGGCGCGGTAGATGTGGACGGCGGCGAACTCGCCCGCATGGTCGACGCGCAACATTTCCGCCATGCGGGCGCGGGTCTGGCCCACGCCGGGGCGCGGCAGAGGGATGCGGCGGGCGGCGGCGACGGTGTCGGATGCCTCGGTCATGATCGCCTCTCTACGCCTTGGGCGCGCGCGCGTCCTTGGGACGTTTCGCCGCCAGCAGGCTGAAAATGGCCAGCGCCAGGGAGATCAGGAAGTTCCAGCCGGCCATGGAGATTCCGGCGAAGCTCCACGGCACGTCGCCGCAGCCGACGATGGGCTTGATCTCGGCGGTGCCGAGCGCCAGGGCGTTCAGGCCTTCGATGCTGAAGTCGGTCGGATTGACCGCCATACAAGTCGCCGGGAGGGCCCACCACTTCAGCTCGCCGCCCGCGTGATAGCCGGCGGTGATCGCGCCGGTGAAGAAGACGGCGGCCAGCAGGAAGGAGGCGATGCGCGGCGTGCCCCGGCTGGCGCGGCTGAAGACGGCCCAGAAGGTGGCAGCGCCCGCGATGGCCACGGCGGCCCAATAGACCTCGCGCTGCTTGAGGCAGAGGTTGCAGGGCGCAAGCCCGGCGAACCGCTCGAAGGCATGGGCCGCGCCCAGCATGGCCAGAGAGGCCGCCAGCGCGAAGGCGGTCCACCAGCGGGTCAGACGTAGATAAAGGCGCTTCATGGCGCCTTTCTTAGACGCAGCCGGAGCCGGCGTCGATCAGTGTCCGACAAGCTTGACCGCAAAGAAGGCGCCGACCAGCAGAACCACGAAAAGCACGGTGAAAAGCGCCAGCCGCTTCTCGATGATCGCCAGCATCGGCTCGCCCCAGCGCTTGAGCACGAAGGCCACCAGGAAGAAGCGGGCGCCGCGCGTCACGACGCACAGGGCCAGGAACAGCGCCAGATTGAAATGGAAGATGCCCGAAGCGATGGTGATCAGCTTGAACGGGATCGGCGTCAGCCCCTTGATCAGGATGACCCAGGCGCCGTGCTGCTGGAACAGGGCCTTGGACGCCTCGAAGGTATCGGCCTTGCCCAGCAGGGCCAGCAGTTGCAGGCCGACCGGCTCGAGGAAATAGCCGATGGCGTAGCCCAGCATCGCCCCCAGCACCGAGGCGACCGTGCAGACCATGGCGTAGAAATAGGCCCGTTCCGGCTTGGCCAGCACCATGGGCGCCAGCATGACGTCGGGTGGAATGGGGAAGAAGGAGCTTTCCGCGAAGGACACGATCGCCAGCGACCGGGTCGCGTGACGGTGGCGGGCCAGGGAGAAGACCCAGTCATAAAGCTTGCGAAGCATACAGGCGTCCCGGTTGAGCCTTCGGCTCCTAGCAGGCTGGAAGCTCTCGCGCATCCGATGATCGGCGGCTGCGACACCGCAACGTGTCCTGTTTCGGATCAGCCCCGCCTTGCGTCCCACCGGGGGCGACCATTAGGTTCCGCCCCAATCGGCGGCAGGAGCCGCCCCAAAAGACAGTCAGAGGAGACGCGTCATGAATGACGCCGCCAAACTCGATCAGGAAAACCCGCTGGGCGTGGACGGTTTCGAATTCGTCGAATTCACCGGACCCGAGCCCGAAGCCATGATCGCCCGGCTGGAGCTGATGGGCTTCACCCAAACCCATGTGAACCCGACCACCGGCGCTGTGCGCCTGAAGCAGGGCGACATCACCATGCTGGTCAACCGCACGCCGACGAAGGTTCCGGGGAGCCAGGCGGCGGACTTCGCCAGGGACCACGGCCCCTCGGCCAACGGCATGGCCTTCCGCGTCGCCGACGCCAAGGCCGCCTATGAGGGCGCGCTGGAACGCGGCGCCCGCAAGGCCGAGGGCGCGCACGGCGGCGCCCTGGGGAACGACTATCCCTATATCCTGCAAGGCATCGGGGGCAGCCTGCTGTACGTCATCGACCAGTACGGCGAGCAGGGCTCGCTCTATGAGGCCTGGGACGAGATCGAGGGCTGGGAAGAGGCCGAGCGCAAGAACTCTATGGGTCTCGAGGTCCTCGACCACCTGACCCACAACGTGCGTCGCGGCGAGATGCGCACCTGGTCGGGCTTCTATGGCCAGGTCTTCAACTTCGAAGAGCAGAAGTATTTCGACATCAAGGGCAAGGCCACCGGCCTGTTCTCGCAGGCCATGATCGCGCCCGACCGCGCCATCCGCATCCCGCTGAACGAAAGCCAGGACGACAACTCCCAGATCGAGGAGTTCCTGCGGCGCTACAACGGCGAAGGCATCCAGCACATCGCCCTGACTACCCAGAACATCTACGAGACCGTCGAAGCCATGAAGGCGCGCGGCGTGGCCTTCCAGGACACGATCGAGACCTACTTCGAGCTGATCGACAAGCGTCTGCCCCACCACGGCGAGGACGTGGAGCGGATGCGCAAGAACCGCATCCTGATCGACGGTTCGGACGAGGAAGGCCTGCTGCTGCAGATCTTCACCCAGGACACCTTCGGTCCGATCTTCTTCGAGATCATCCAGCGCAAGGGCAACGAGGGCTTCGGCAACGGCAACTTCCAGGCCCTGTTCGATTCGATCGAGCTGGACCAGATTCGTCGCGGCGTCATCAAGGTCGACGCCTGAATGAGGATGCGGCCGCCGCATTGGTTGCCCTGGCTCGGCCCGCTTCTGGCGGCCGGGGCCGGGGCTCTGGCCGGGGAATACTGGCTGGGGGGAGGCTTCTGGATGGTGCTGCTGGCGGCGCTGGTCTGCGGCTTCGCCCCCATTCTGGGCTACCGCGTCTGGAAACGACGACATCATCGTTGAACTATTTCCTCCCCATGCCATGGGGAGGGGGACCGCGTAGCGGTGGAGGGGCGAGCCACGCTCAAACAGCCCCTCCGTCACGCCGCTTGCGCGTCCGCGCTGCTTCCCCACAAGGTGGGGAGGAAAAAATGGGGAGAGACTGAAATGAAATCCATCCTGACCGCCGCCGCGGCGCTGGCTCTGCTGGCGACCTCGGCCCACGCCGAAAACGCCCCGACCTGGTCGCTGGCCATCCACGGCGGCGCGGGCGTCATCGAGCGCGCCGAGTTGTCGCCGGAACGCGACGCCGCCTATCGCGCGGGTCTGCAGGCGGCGCTGGACGCCGGCTCGGCCGTTCTGGCCAAGGGCGGCTCGGCCCTGGACGCGGTTCAGGCCGCGGTTCAGACGATGGAGGACAATCCCCTGTTCAACGCCGGGCGCGGGGCCGTCTTCACCGCCGCCGGCAAGAACGAACTGGATTCCGCCGTGATGAACGGCGCCGACCTGACCGCCGGCGCCGTGGCCGGCCTGACCCGCACCCGCCACCCGATCGCGGCGGCGCGCGCGGTGATGGAGCAGTCCCCCCACGTCATGCTGATCGGCGAAGGCGCCGAGAGCTTCGCCGCCTCGGTCGGTCTGGAGCAGGTCGACCCCAGCTTCTTCTTCACCGAAAGCCGCTGGCAGGCGCTGCTGAAGGCCCTGCGCGAAGCGGGCCAGCCCCTGCCGCCCCGCCCGGCGGGCGCCCCGCCGGAGCCGAGCAAGCACGGCGCCGCGGTTCCCCTCGCCGCCCTGAACGAAGCCCCGCTGGACGAGCGGAAATTCGGCACCGTCGGCGCCGTGGCCCTGGACAGCCAGGGCCGTCTGGCGGCCGGCACCTCGACCGGCGGCATGACCGCCAAGCGCTGGGGCCGGGTCGGCGACGTGCCGGTGATCGGCGCGGGCACCTACGCCTCCAACGCCGACGGCTGCGCCGTCTCGGCCACCGGCGCGGGCGAGTATTTCATCCGCGCCACCGTGGCGCGCGACATCTGCCACCGCACCGCCGAGGGCATGGCGGTCCAGCCGGCGGCCGACGCCGAGATCGCAGAAGTCGGCGCCATCGGCGGCGACGGCGGCGTCATCGTCATGGGCAAGGATGGCACGGTCGCCTTCTCGATGAACACCTCGGGCATGTATCGCGGCGAGGCCGGATCGAACCGCGCCAGCCGCGTCGCCATCTACGCCGACGAAGACGCCAAGCGTTGACCGGGCAGGTCGTCGATCTTGAACAGAAGTTCGGCGGCTTTTCCGACCACTGGCGGCCGCGCGTCGCCGCCTAACTGAATGGGCAGGACGTGCGGCTGGTCAAGGTCCAGGGGGTCTTCCCCTGGCACAGCCACACGGACGCCGAAGAGATGTTCCTGGTCTGGAAGGGCCGCTTCCGGGTCGAGTTCCGCGACCGGGTGGAGACGCTGGAACCCGGCCAGTTCATCGTCGTGCCGCGCGGCGTCGAACACCGCACCGCCGCCGACGAGGAGGCCGAGGTGATGATTTTCGAACCCTCCGAAGTGATCAACACCGGCGACGCCCCGACCTCCGACTTCACCGCGCCGCCCGACCAGAAGATATGACCCGAACGATATGATCCAGACGATATGAGCAAGCTCGACACGCCCGGCGTCATCGCCCCGCCGCCGCTGATCTATTTCGGCTTCCTTCTAGCCGGATGGGGACTGGGCCAGTGGACGGCCGAGCCGTCGCTGGGGCTGGCGGTCGAGGCGCGGCGCGGGGTCGCCCTGACCCTGATCGTCGTCGGTCTGCTGCTGGACGGGGCGGCGGCGGGCTATTTCCGTCGCCTCGGCACCCCGCCCGAGCCGTGGAAGCCGACAACGGTCCTAGCCACGGGCGGTCTCTACAAGTTCAGCCGCAACCCGATCTATCTGGGCTTCGCCATCACCTATCTGGGTCTGGCCATCGCCATGGACAGCCCGATCGCGCTGGCCCTGCTGGTCCCCTGCCTGATCGTCGTCGACCGCTTCGTCATCGCCCGCGAGGAGCGCTATCTGGCGGGCAAGTTCGGCGCCGATTACCAGGCCTACAAAGGAAAGGTCCGCCGATGGCTGTGACCCCCAACACCCCCGCCCCGCACGCCGACGAACTATCGGAAATGGCCATCGAGGAACTGGACGCCGCCTGCGCCCTGCTGTGGGTCGAGATGAAGGCCGTCACCCCCTGGGGCGACGTCTATGAGGGCGTGGCCCCGTCCGGCCGCGCGGTCGAGATCGAGCGCCGCTACCTGTGGGCGCACGACCCGGCGGGCTCGATCGCCGTCGAGGTCGAGGTGCGCGACCCGGCCCTGCGCACCGGGGCCGAGGCGCGCGCCGTGATCGCGCCCCCGAACGGCAAGGCGTCCTGAAATTAGCCTACGCTTCTCCCCGTCATCCTCGGCACAAGGCCCAGGATGACGGGAATGGGATTGAGGATGACGACTGACGCCGCTTCCCAACCGCTTCGCCCCGGATTAGCTTCGCCTCATGAAACTCGCCTCGCTCAAGCACGGCCGTGATGGCCGCCTCGTCGTCGTCTCCAAGGACCTGAACTGGTTCACGGACGCCTTCCTGATCGCGCCGACGCTGCAGGCCGCGCTGGACGACTGGGCGCGGTGCGAGCCCCTGCTGCGCGCCCTGGCCGAGAGCCTGGAGCACGAAGCCGTGCCGAGCGGCCGCTTCCGCGAACATGAGGCCGCCGCCCCCCTGCCCCGCGCCTATCAGTGGGCCGACGGCTCGGCTTACGTGAACCACGTCGAACTGGTGCGCAAAGCGCGCGGCGCCGAGATGCCCGCGACCTTCTGGACCGACCCCCTGATGTATCAAGGCGGCTCCGACCACTTCATGGGCGCCCGCGACGCCATCCCGCTGAAGGACGAGGCCTGGGGCTGCGACCTGGAGGCCGAGATCGTGGTCGTCACCGGCGACGTAGCCCAGGGCGCGACGCGCGAGGAGGCCCTGGCGGCGATCCGTCTGGTCGGCCTGGTCAACGACGTCTCGCTTCGCAACCTGATCCCCGGCGAACTGGCCAAGGGTTTCGGCTTCGTCCAGTCCAAGCCGGCCAGCGCCCTGTCGCCGGTATTCGTCACCCCGGACGCCCTGGGCGACCGCTGGAAGGACGGCAAGATGCACGGCGCCCTGTCGGTGCAACTGAACGGCAAGGATTTCGGTCAGGCCGACGCGGGCGTCGACATGACCTTCGACTTCGGCGTGCTGATCGCCCACCTGGCCAAGACCCGCGCCCTGGTGGCCGGTTCGATCATCGGCTCCGGCACGGTGTCGAACAAGGACGCCGACGGCGGCCCGGGCAAGCCGGTGGCCGACGGCGGCGTCGGCTATTCTTGCATCGCCGAGGTCCGCACCGTCGAGACCCTCCTGACGGGCGCGGCCAAGACGCCCTTCCTCAAGCACGGCGATGTGGTCCGCATCGAGATGCTGGACGACAAGCATCACACCATCTTCGGCGCCATCGAGCAGACGGTTCAGCCCGCCTGATCTCCGCTTTTCGAGCGCCGTTCGTCGGGATAGACTGACGGCGTTCGGAAGGGGAAGTCCGCATGTCGCCGCAAACCATGGGCCCGCTGATCGGCATCGCCGTGGCGTTGATCGTCGTCCTGCTGCGCAACCGGCGCAAACGGACGCTGCGGCCGCATCTGCTGTGGGTCATGCCCCTGCTGGTCACCATCATGATCGGCATGGGGCTGTGGGCGACGACCCAGCATCCCCATTTCGGCCCCTACGCCTGGATGGCCTTCGCCGCCGCCCTGGCGCTGGGCGCCGCGGCCGGCTGGCAGCGTGGCAAGACCATCACCATCGAGAAAGAGCCGGACGGCTCGCTGAAGGCCCAGGCCTCGCCGCTGGGGCTGATCCTGGTCATCGGCCTGTTCGCGGCGCGCGCAGGCCTGCGCGAATTGATGCAGTCCAACGCCGTCGCCTGGGGCCTGGACGCCGTGGTGGTCACCGACGCCTTCATGATCTTCGCCATCGGCCTGATCGTCACCCAGCGCATCGAGATGTATATCCGTGCCCGCCGCGTCCTGGCCGGCGGAAGCGACAGCCACGTCGAGGTCGCGGCTTGATCATCGCGCTGGCGGCCCTCGCCGTCGCCGGTCAGCCCTTCGACGCTGACGCCGACGGCTGGGACATGATGATCGACCCCGACCACGGCCGGGTGGCCAGCGCCGCCTGGGCGTCAGGCCAGGCGGTTCTGGTGCGCTGCAAGGCGGGGCGTCTGGACGTCATCGTCAATGGCTTGCCGCCCGCCGAGACGCGGTCGCGCAGGATCGAAATGACTCTGGGCGAGGTCGGTCCCGAAACTCAATCCTGGGCCACCGCGCCCGGCAGCCCGATCGCCTCGCCGCCCGAGCCGGCGCGCATCGCCCGCCTCATGGCCGACGGGGGCGACCTGGATCTGCGCGTCATGACCACCGGTGGCGAGGCGACCTATGGCTTGCCGCTGCCGTCCGACGGCGCGGGCGTCCGCGATGTTCTTCAGGCCTGCAACCAGCTGACCACCGGCGAGCATGACCGCCTGCCCCGTTTGGCCGAAACCGCGACCCGTTGGACCCGAAAGCCGGTGGCCGTTTTGCCGCCCCGCTTCGGCAAGTATCGCTTCGTGGCGGCCGAGGCGCGTCTCGGCTGCCTGATCGACGCGGACGGCCGTCCGTCATCCTGCTGGGTCGAAGGCGAGACGCCTTCAGGCAAGGGCGTCGGCCCCGCCGCCGTCGCATCCACCATGACCGCTCGCTTCGAGGTGCCGGACGACGGCAAGACCGGCTTTCGGATCATTCGCTTCGACTACAAATTCGAGGCCCGCTTTCACTAGAATCTTGATCGGGCGGCGTTTCGGCAATCGACCTGACCGACGAACACGGTGATTGACCCGACGAATTCCGCCGCTAGATTGCGCGGCCTCCCAGACCTGTGCGGGTGTGGTGGAATTGGTAGACGCGCTGGATTCAAAATCCTGTTCCGAGAGGAGTGCCGGTTCGAGCCCGGCCACCCGCACCACGTCTGGATGAGCGCCGATCGGCGCCATCCCGCCCTTCCCCTTCCGACATCGCCACCGACCGGAACGCAGCCTTAGCCGTTCTGGCGCATTCCGCTTGCGAGGAGGGATCGCGCGCGCCTGTCCACAACGCGACACGGGCTGAAACAAAGAATGAGTCCTGCCTCACTTGATTAAGCGGACACAAGTGTCCACTTGGCGACTTCCATGACCCGTCCCCTGCGAAAAGACGCCGCCGAGAGGCGAGACGCGCTGCTGAAAGCGGCGGGGGAAGCGTTCGCCCGCGACGGGCTGGACACGCCCCTGCACGTCATCGCCGAGCGGGCGGGCGTGGGACGGGCGACGCTGTATCGCAACTTCGCCGACCGCTCGGAGCTGGCGGCGGCGGTCTTCGTAGAACAGATCGACGACCTGGGCCGCCGCACGCACGCGCAGCTGAACGATCCCGAAGTCTTCCTGTGGTTCCTCGGCCAGTTGGTCGAATTGATGATCCGCAGCGCGGGCCTGTCCAGCGCCATCCGCGACCTGAAGGACGAGGCCTTGGCTCGGATCCGCAGCGGGCTGAAGCGCGCGGGCGCCGAGGCCCTGACCCTGTCGCAGGCGGCGGGGCGGGTGCGCCCCGACCTGACGGTCGAGGACATCCGCGTCATCGCCCTGATGCTGGGGGCGCCGTCGCGCACGGTGCAGGCCGAGGATCGCGACGTCTTGAGCCGCCGCACCCTGGAGCTGGTGCTGGACGCGGTGCGGCCGCAGGGCGGAGCCCGCGCGTGAGCCGCCGCGACTGGAACCTGCCGTGGGAAGACTATCTGGCGACGCTGAAGCCGCACGAGCGGCCCGCCCTGCCCGGCTCGCCCGCCACGCCCGACCATTCGACGCCCATGCGCTGGGCCTACGCCGCCGTCGGCATTCTGGTCGCCCTGACCGGCAGTTTGGGCAATGCGGCGGTGACGGCCAACATCCCCCAGCTGGCGGGCTCGCTGGGCGTGACCGTCGCCGAGGCGACCTGGCTGCCGGTCGTCTTCGTCATGACCAACGCCTGCATGAACCTGCTGCTGGTCAAGTTCCGCATGCAGTACGGGCTGCGGCTGTTCACCGAGATCGTGCTGATCGTCTTTCTGGCGGTGGCCGCCGCCCACCTCTTCCTCGAGGACTACGGTTCGACCCTGGTGGTGCGCGGCATCGCCGGCATGGCGGCGGCGGGGATGTCGACGCTGGGCGTCCTCTACATCATCCAGGCCTTCCCCGCGCAGCATCGGCTGAAGGGGATCATCATCGCCGTCGGCCTGGCCAGCCTGGCCATTCCCCTGGCGCGGCTGGGGGTCGGCCCTCTGCTGGACCACGACCAGTGGCGCGCGGTCTATATGTTCGACCTGGGGCTGGTGATGCTGGCCCTGCCCGCCGTCTTCGCCTTGAAGATGCCGCCGGCGCAGCGGGTCAAATCGTTCGAAAAGATGGACTTCGTCACCTTCGCCCTGTTCGCGCCGGGTGTGGCCCTGCTGACCGCCGTCTTGGGGCTGGGGCGGATCGTCTGGTGGACGGAAGCCGCGTGGATCGGCTGGTCTCTGATCGGCGCCGTCGTCCTGCTGACCGCCGCCGTCGTCATCGAATACAACCGGACCAATCCGCTGATCGACCTGAAATGGCTGGCCGGGCGCGACATCGCGCGCCTGACCCTGGCCATCCTGCTGGTGCGGATCGTCCTGTCGGAACAGACGACCGGCGCGGTCGGCTTCCTGCAGCAGATGGGGCTGGGCAACGACCAGATGCATGGCCTGTTCTGGGTCATGCTGTTCGCCACGGCGGCGGGGACGCTGACCAGCGCCTTCACCCTGAACCCGGTGAAGCTGTGGAAGCCGATCTCCATCGCGCTCGGCATGATCGCGATCGGCGCCTTCATGGACAGCCATGCGACGGTGCTGACGCGACCGGTGAACCTCTATCTCAGCCAGGCCCTGCTGGCCTTCGCCGCCGCCTTCTTCCTCGGCCCGACCATGATCATCGGCTTCGGCAAGGTGCTGCAGGGCGGCGGCAAGAACCTGGTCAGCTTCATCGTCGTCTTCTCGATCGGCCAGAACATCGGCGGGCTGATGGGCTCGGCCCTGATCGGCACGATCCAGACGGTCCGCGAGAAATACCATTCCAACCAGTTGAGCGAGCACATCAACCTGGGCGATCCGGAGGCGGTGGTGCGGTTGCAGCAACTGTCGGGCGCCTACGCCCACACGATCGGCGACGCCGCCCTGAGACAGGCGCAAGGGCTGAGGCTGCTGCAGCAGCAGATCAGCCAGCAGGCCCAGGTCCTGGCCTACAACGACGTCTTCCTGCTGATCTCGGGCGCCGCCGCCATCGGCGCCGTCTGGGTCGCCGTCAACCACTACCGCCCCCGCATCGAGGCGCGCCGCGCCGCCGACCGCGAGGCGGCCGAAGCCGCCGCCGCTGTCGAATGACCCGGACCCGACCATGACCGACCCTGCCCCAGCACCGTCTCCCGCCCCGGCCGCGCCGCCGCCCGCCCCTGCGCCCGCGCCTGCGCCCCAGCCGACCAAGAGCCGCCGTGTCATGTGGAGCGTGGCGCTGGTTCTGATCGCCCTGGTCGGGGTCGGCCTGATCCTGCACGCCTGGCGACTGCCGCCGTTCAATGGCGGACCGCAGTCGACCGACAACGCCTATGTGCGCGGCCCGGTGACGATCATCAGCCCGCAGGTCAGCGGCTATGTCGTCTCGGTCGAGGTGCAGGACTTCCAGAGGGTGCAGCAGGGCCAACTGCTGGCGACCATCGACGACCGCATCTATCGCCAGCGGCTGGAGCAGGCCCAGGCCTCGCTGCACGCGGCCGAGGCGGCGCTGGCCAACGCGGCCCAGAGCAAGGCCTCGGCCCTGGGGTCGGTCGCCCAGACCCGCGCCTCCATCGCCGGCGCCCAATCCGCCGTGACCAAGGCCCGCGCCGACGCCCAGCGCGTGCGCACCCTGTTCGCTGGCGGATGGGTCGCTCAGGCCCAGGTCGATGTCGCCCAGAACGCCCTGCGCGCCGCCGAGGCCCAACTGGGCCAGGCCCGTGCCGCCGAAGGCGTGGCCCAGACGGGCGTGACCTCAGCTGTGGTCGGGCGCGGTTCGCTGGAAGCCGCGGTCGAGAACGCCCGCGCCCAGGTGCGCCTGGCCCAGATCGATCTGGACAACACCCGCATCACGGCCCCCCGCGCCGGACGCCTTGGCGAGGTCGCCGTGCGGCAGGGCCAGCAGGTCGCGGTCGGCACGCAACTGACGGCCCTGGTGCCCGACGTCGTCTGGATCACGGCCAATATGAAGGAGACGCAGATGCGCGACATCCGCGTCGGCCAGCCGGTCGAGATCGCGGTCGACGCCCTCGGCGGCCAGACGCTGAAGGGCAAGGTCGAGCGGATTTCGCCCGCCACGGGCTCCGAGTTCAGCGTCATCCGCCCCGACAACGCCACCGGCAACTTCACCAAGGTGGCCCAGCGCGTCCCCGTCCGCATCTCCATCGACCCCGGTCAGGAGGCCGCCGCGCGCCTGGCGCCCGGCATGTCGGTCGTGGCCCGGATCCAGGTGGGGGACTAGAGCGAGGGCCTAATCCCTATCCGCTCATCCCGGCGGACGCCGGGATCCAGTGCTTTGGCTTCAAAGCAATTCGACCAATTGAAAAGCCGCCATTTGGCCCTCTCACTGGGTCCCGGCGTCCGCCGGGATGAGCGGGATTCGGGGGCGATCTTTCAACCTTCGGGCCCAGTCGCCTTCATGTTGCAATGCAAAATTCATCAGACTTGAGGGTTGCGTCAGCCTGTCGCAGCCCGCATCTGGTCCCGATGACCAGCGCCCCGACCACCACAGCCGCGACGCCCAAGGGGCCGGGGTTCGCCGAATTCGTCTGCCTGATCGCCATCATGATGGCGCTGAACGCCCTGGCCATCGACGCCATGCTGCCGGCCCTGCCGCACATCGGCGAGGATCTGGGCGTCGCCAACGAGAACACCCGCCAGTGGGTCATCACCGCCTATCTGCTGGGCTTCGGCGGGGCGCAGCTGTTCTACGGCCCGCTGGCCGACCGCTTCGGCCGCAAGCCGATCCTGACGCTGGGCGTGAGCCTCTATGTCGCCTTCAGCATCCTGGCCGCCTTCGCCCAGTCGTTCGAATGGCTGATCCTGTCGCGCATCGGCATGGGGCTGGGTTCGGCGGCGACGCGGGTCCTGGCCGTCTCCATCGTGCGCGACCGCTACGCCGGGCGCACCATGGCGCGGGTCATGTCGCTGAGCTTCCTGGTCTTTCTGGGCGTGCCCATCCTGGCCCCGACGCTGGGCCAACTGATCATGCTGGTGGCGCCCTGGCGCTGGATCTTCGGCTTCCTCGCCCTGTTCGGCGGCGGCTTCCTGATCTGGGCGACGCTGCGCCTGCCCGAGACCCTGCACGCCGACGACCGGATGCCGATCAATGTGAAGCGGATCGCGCAGGCCTTCGGTCAGGCCCTGAGCAGCCGCGTCGGCATGGGCTACACCCTGGCCATGACGGCGATCAGCGGCGCCCTGTTCGCCTTCATCAACTCGTCGCAGCAGATCTTCTTCGACGTGTTCAAGGCGCCGGGCCTGTTCACCACCGTCTTCGCCCTGGTGGCCGGCGGCATCGCCCTGGCCTCGATCCTGAACGCGCGGCTGGTCGAGAAACTGGGCTCGCGCATGATCGCCCACACCGCCCTGTTCGGCTTCATCGGCTTTGCGACCCTGCACGCCGTGGTCGCCTATACCGGCCATGACAGCCTGTGGGTCTTCGCGGCCCTGCAGGCCTGCAAGATGTTCTGCTTCGGCCTGATCGCCGGTAATTTCGGGGCCATGGCCATGGACCCCATGGGCCATATCGCCGGCACGGCGTCGTCGGCCCAGGGCTTCATCTCGACCATCGGCGGGGCCCTGCTGGGCTTCTGGATCGGCCAGCAGTTCGACGGCTCGACCGTGCCGCTGACGGTCGGCTTCGCCGGCCTGGGCGTCGTCGCCCTGCTGCTGGTTCTGGCGGCCGAGAAGGGGCGGCTGTTCAGGGCCCACCACCTGCCCCCGGTCGCCAGCACGGCCAAGGCTTGATCTTTTCGGCCCAAGGGCGCCATTTCGCACGCATCTGAATACGGAGCGTTCGATGACCCTGAAGCTGGCCGGCCTGGTATCCGCCCTCGCCCTCACCGCCGCGCTTGGAGCCTGCGCCACCGCGCCCGGAGGCTCTGAGATGACGTTGCCCGCCGCGACCGCCCCCGTCGCCCCCGTCGCCCCCGCGTTCGCCTACGCTGACGACATCCACTCCAACGCCCGCCCCGCCGAGGCGCGGGTCAAGCATGTCGCGCTGGACCTGAGCGCCGACTTCGCCGCCAAGACCCTGTCCGGCACGGCGACGCTGGACGTCACCGGCCGCGTCGGCGCGACCGAGGTGGTGCTGGACACCAAGACCCTGGACATCCGCGCCGTGCGCGACGCGCGAGGAAACCCGCTGCGCTTTGAGCTGGGCGCCATGGACGCCATCAAGGGCCAGGCCCTGACCGTCCACCTGCCCGCCTTCACCGGCGCCGAAACGCAGAAGATCGTCGTCGACTATGCCACCCGTCCCGACGCGGCGGCGCTGCAATGGCTCAGCCCGCAGCAGACGGCAGGCGGCCAGAAGCCCTATCTGTTCAGCCAGGGACAGGCGATCCTGACCCGCACCTGGGTCCCGACCCAGGACAGCCCCGGCATCCGCCAGACCTATTCCGCCCGCATCACCGCCCCCGCCGACCTGACCGTGGTCATGTCCGCCGAGCACCTGACGCCGCAAGGCGAGGCGGCCGGCGCCGGCAAGAAGGCCTGGCGCTTCGACATGGATCGGCCGATCCCACCCTATCTGATGGCCGTGGCCATCGGCGACATCGCCTTCGCCCCGTTCGACGAACGCACCGGGGTCTGGACCGAGCCCAGCCGCCTGCAGGCCGCACACTGGGAGCTGGAGCCGACGGCCCAGATGGTGGACGCCGCCGAGACCCTCTACGGCCCCTATCGCTGGGGCCGCTACGACCTGCTGGTCCTGCCGCCCAGCTTCCCCTTCGGCGGCATGGAGAACCCGCGCCTGACCTTCGCCACCCCGACCATCATCGCCGGGGACCGCTCGCTGGTGTCGCTGGTCGCGCATGAACTGGCGCATAGCTGGTCGGGCAATCTGGTGACCAACGCCACCTGGTCGGACATCTGGCTGAACGAAGGCACGACCACCTATTTCGAGAACCGGATCATGGAAGTCCTGTACGGCCGCGAGCGCGCCTTGCAGGAACAGGCCCTGGGCTGGGCCGATCTGATGGCCGAGATCGCAGTTACGCCGCCCGACGACACCCGGCTGCACATCGACCTGACCGGACGCGACCCGGACGACGGTCTGTCGGGCATTCCCTATGACAAGGGCGCGGCCTTCCTGCGCACCATCGAACGCATCGTCGGCCGCGAGAAGTTCGACGCCTGGCTGCGCGGCTATTTCGACCGCCACGCCTTCCAGCCGATGACCGACGTGGGCTTCCTGGCCGACATCCGCGCGAATCTGGTCAAGGGCGACGCCGCGCTGGAGGCCCAGCTTCAGCTCGACAACTGGATCTATCAGCCGGGCATGCCGTCCAACGCCCAGGCCCCGGTGTCGCACGCCTTCGAGGCCGTCGACGTGGCCGCCAAGGCCTTCTTCGCCGACAAGGGCCCGGCCTCGGCCATCGACTGGAAGAGCTGGAACACCCAGCAGCGCCAGCGCTTCCTGGCCTGGCGTCCGGAAGGCCTCAAGGCCGGCGCCGACTGGCTGACCAACGCCCAGCTGGCCGATCTGGAAAAGACCCTGAACCTGGCCAACGAAGGCAACGCCGAGCTGACCTTCGCCTGGCTGCAGATCGCCCTGGCCCACCGCTATGAACCCGCCGTGGCCACCGCCGACCGCTTCCTGACCAGCCAGGGTCGTCGGAAATTCGTCCTGCCGCTGTTCCAGACCCTGTGGAACGAAGGCGACTGGGGCCGGCCGATCGCCACGCGCATCTACGCCAAGGCCCGGCCGCTGTATCACCCGGTGACCAGCCGCTCGGTCGATCAGTTGGTGGGACAGTCGTAAGGCTCAGAGGTTCACCACCTCGACGCCGTCTTCGCGGGCCAGCCGGTCGGCGAGGACGGCGCGGTGGCAGCCGCAGGCCTCGGCCTCGAAGCACAGGAGGGCGACGCGCTTCTGGCCCGCCACGTGACGCAACTGCTGGAAGGCGGCTTCGGCCTCCGGCTCCTGCATATGGGCGTTGAAGACGGCGTGCATGGCGGCGATGTCGCCCTTTCGCGCCGCATCGCGCCCGGCCTTGGGCGTGCCCAGCGCCCGAAGCTGCAGATAATCCACGCCCTCGGCCTTCAGACTTTCGCCCAGCACCGTCTTGGAAAAGCCGGCGATGCGCGACGAGGCCACCGCACGCACATCGGCCACGATCTCGACCCCGGCGCTCTTCAGCCGGTCGATGACCTGGGCCTGGGTCGAACCTTCATAGCCGATGGTGAACAGCTTCATCCGGCCAGCATCGGACGAAAGCCGCTCGACGCCAAGCCTTGCGCCCCACCCGTCGAGCCGGCCGATGCCAGCCATGTCCCGCCTTCGACCCAGAAGGCCGACACCGGCATACAGACCCGAGACCAGACGTCGATGACGTCAGCTAAGGGTGGCTAGCGGTCGCTCCACGAACCAGCCTGAATTGCCTCAATCAAGCTGGCTACAGTCAGGCTGCGATAAGTCCGTTTCCCTCGCCATTCGCGGAAATCGCGAACGATATTGAAACCGGGATCATAGCCCTCGCCCGGTGCGTAGCGGCGCAGGTCCATTCCGCTGAAATCGGTCCCGTAAGGCGCTCTTATCCCATCGATAGCATCAGCCAGATCTTCGCCGTAGAGCCCAAGGTCGTAATACAACTCGGTCGCCTCAGTGATGGGCTCCATCTCGGACAAAGTCATTCTGCGCAACACGCCAACGACGTGTTCAAGAATGACTTCCCGGGAGTGGCTCTGGGTCATGGGCGGAGGAGAGCATACGCCGCTAATGTCTGCCATGGGTCGAAAGCGGCATTCGCCGTTTGATCAACAAGCGGACATCCGCGCAAACGGGGTCGGGTGAAATCACTTCGGCGGCGTCTGCCGCCCCGCCGTCACAACCTAGCGCCCCAATCCCCATGAATTTCCGGGTTTGCGTTCGGCTCGGCGCCCGATCCTAGGCGCCGTCGCCAGACGTGCGATGATGGCTTCGGGTCTTTGACATCGCCAACCGCCGCCTGACCGCCCAGGTCGTCCGGCCCGCCCCTGCCGGCGCCCCGCAAATGCGCCACGGAGCGTCCCTCCCCAGCCACTCGTCATGGCACCAATTGCACTGTTTTTTTCGCCGCACCGTGCAACGCCCCTCCGTCCCGGACTTGACGCCGGGCCTTGCGACCCGCTCCCTGCGCCGCAGTTGGAGGAGACCCCATGACCCGTTCCGCCCTGAAGGCTTTACCGCTGGCCGCCGTTCTGATGCTGGCCGCCGCCCCCACGGCCTTCGCCCAGAACCTGCTGATCCGGGGCGGGACCATCCACACCGGCGATGTGGCCCAGCCGACCGCCGAGGTCGTGGCCGTGCGCGACGGGCGCATCGCCTATGTCGGCGCCGCCTCTGGCGCACCCTCGGCCGAGGGGCTGGAGGTCATCGACCTGAAGGGCGCGACCCTGTTTCCCGGTTTCACCGACGGCCACGCCCATCTGGACGGCATCGGCTGGCGCGAGATGACGCTGAACCTCGAAGGCTCTGCCTCGGTCGGCGAGGCCATGGCGCGACTGACCGACTGGGCCAGGGCCCACCCCGAGGGGGTCATCGTCGGGCGCGGCTGGATCGAGACCCACTGGCCCGAGAAACGCTTCCTGACCGCCGCCGATCTGGACGCCGCCGCGCCCAGCCGCGTGGTGCTGCTGAGCCGCGCCGACGGCCATGCGGTCGCGGCCTCCAGCGCCGCCCTGGCCGCCGCCGGGGTCGATGCGGCGACGCCCGCTCCCTCCGGCGGTGACATCCTGAAGGACGCCAACGGCCGCCCCACCGGCCTGCTGGTCGATGCCGCCCAGGCCCTGATCGAGCCGCTGATGCCGCAAGCCGACGAAGCGGCGACCCGCGCGGCCTATCGCGCCGGGTTCGGCGTCTATGCCCGCTATGGCTGGACCGGGGTCCACTTCATGAGTGCGCCGTGGAAGGACGTACCGCTGCTGGAGGCGATGGCGCGCGACGGCGAGGCGCCGCTGCGGGTCTATAACAGCGTCACCCCCGATGGGGCGCGGGCGCTGTACGCCTCGGGCCCGCGCGAGGCCGGCGACGGGCGGGTGATCACGCGGGCGGTGAAATTCTACGCCGACGGCGCCCTGGGCTCGCGCGGCGCGGCCCTGCTCGACCCCTATGCCGACCAGCCGGGGTCGACCGGCCTGATGCAGACCTCGGGCGCCGAGATGGTCCCGCTGTACGAAGAAGCCCTGCGTTCGGGCATCCAGGTCGCCACCCACGCCATCGGCGACCGGGGCAACCACGAGGTCGCGGCCTGGTACGAACAGGCCATGCGCGAGGTCCCGCGCGCCGAATGGAAGCTGGCCGATCCGCGCTGGCGCATCGAGCACGCCCAGATCATCCGGCCCAGCGACTACCACTACTTCAACGACCTGCCGATCATCGCCTCGATGCAGCCCAGCCACGCCATCGGCGACCTGCATTTCGCCGCCGCGCGCCTGGGCGACGCCCGTCTGGACGGGGCCTATGCCTGGCATAGTCTGGCGGACCGGGGCGTCATCGTGGTCGGCGGCTCGGACGCGCCGGTCGAGCGCGGCGATCCCCTGATCGAGTTCTACGCCGCCGTGGCGCGCCGCGACCTGAACGGCTTCCAGGGCCCGGACTGGCGTCCCGGCGAGGCCGTGGATCGGGCCACAGCGCTGAAGATGTTCACCCTCTGGCCGGCCTACGCCAGCTTCCGCGAGGGTGAGCTGGGCACCATCGAGGTCGGCAAGCGCGCCGACCTGACCGCCTTCGACATCGACCTGATGACCGTGCCCGCCGCCGCCATTCCCAAGGGCCGCGCCGTCCTGACCATCGTCGACGGACAGGTGGTATATCGGGCCGACTAAAGGCCTTCTGACCCGCCTGTGCGTTGCGGCGGGGCGGCGCATCGGTTAAGCCCCGGCGAGGAATTCTTCTCCGGTCGCCATTGCGGCCGGGGTTTGGCGTTGGAGCGCTCAGATGGCTGATTTCGCCCCCGGTCTGGTCACCGTTTTCGGCGGCTCGGGCTTTATCGGAACCCAGGTGGTGCGAGCCCTGGCCAAGCGCGGCTGGCGCGTGCGCATCGCCGTGCGCAAGCCAGCCCTGGCCTATGAACTGCGCATGGCCGGCGACGTCGGCCAGATCCAGACCGTCCGCTGCGACATCACCGACAAGGCCGCCGTGGCCGAGGCGATCAAGGGCGCCGACGCCGTGGTCAACCTGGTCGGCATCCTGTTCGAGACCGGCGGCCGCAAGTTCGAGGCCCTGCACGTCGCGGGCGCCGTCAACGTCGCCGAGGCCGCCAAGGCCGCGGGCGTCAAGCGCCTGACCCACATGTCGGCCCTGGGCGCCGACGTGAACGGCAAGGCCGAATACGCCCGCACCAAGGGCCAGGCCGAGATCGCCGTGCGCGCCGCCTTCCCCGGCGCCGTGATCATCCGCCCGTCGATCGTCTTCGGCGCGGGCGACGCCTTCCTGAACAAGTTCGCCGCCATGGCGACCTTCTCGCCCGCCCTGCCCCTGATCGGCGGCGGCGTGACCAGGTTCCAGCCCGTCTATGTCGGCGACGTGGCCGAAGCCGTCGCCCGCGCCACCGTGGCGCCGGAAGCCGAGGGCAAGACCTTCGAGCTGGGCGGCCCCGCCGTCTGGACCTTCGAGGACATCCTGAAATTCATCCTGCGCGAGACCAAGCGCAACCGCTTCCTGGTCCCCCTGCCCTTCCCGATCGCGCGCCTGATCGGCTCGCTGGCGCAGATTCCGGCCCTGATCGGCCTGGCCCCGGCCCTGACCAAGGATCAGGTGGTGCTGCTGCAAAGCGACAACGTCGTGTCTCCGGGCGCCGAGGGTCTGGCCGAACTGGGCATCGAGCCCACAGGGCTGGAAGCCATCGCGCCGAGCTACCTGTTCCGCTACCGCGTCGGCGGCCAGTACGCCGAGAACCCGACCGCCGCCTGATCAGACGGCCTACGAAAACCCCTCGGGACCGCGTCCCGAGGGGTTTTTGTTTGCCCAGTGAAGCGGTCCCCCTCCCCACAAATGGGGAGGAAAGAGAGGCTAGAGCGCGCCCGTCGCGGCCAGGCCGATGATGCCCGCCACGCCGACCGCGATCCGCCACCAGGCGAAGGGGCCGAAGCCGCGCTTGGACACGAAGTCCAGCAGGAAGCGCACCACCACCAAGGCCGTCAGGAAGGCGGCGACGAAGCCGACCGCGATCAGGCCGACATCGCTGAAATCCAGCACGTCGCGGTTCTTGAACAGGTCATAGGCCACCGCCGCCCCCATGGTCGGCAGGGCCAGGAAGAAGCTGAACTCGGCCGCCGACCGCTTGTCGGTCTTCAGCAGCAGTCCACCGGCGATGGTGGCGCCCGAGCGCGAGACGCCGGGGATCATGGCCAGACACTGGAACAGGCCGATCAGGAAATAGACGCGGAACGGATAGCGGTCGGCGTCCAGATAGACTGGGAACTTGTCCACCCGATCCAGCCACAGCAGCAGGAAGCCGCCGACGATCAGGGCGATGCAGATCACCAGCGGCGTCTCGAACAGCACCGTCTTGATGAAGCCGTAGGCGAAGAAGCCGATCACCGCCGCCGGCAGGAAGGCCAGCAGCAGCCCGATCAGGAAGCGCCGCGCCGCCGGATCGAAGGGCCAGCGCGTCGCCAGGGTCCACAGCCGCTTGAAATAGACGCTGATGATGGCCAGCAGGGCGCCCAGTTGGATGACGATCTCGAACGTCTTGCCGGTGCTGTGGAAGCCGAGGAAATGCCCCAGCAGCAGCAGGTGGCCGGTGGAGGACACCGGGATGAATTCGGTCAGTCCCTCGACTAGACCCATAAGGATCGCCGTCAGCCAGTCCGCCATGGAAACTCCATCTCAACCGGCCGCCGGTTCGTCCGCGCCGGGCACGCCACCTCCTTAGCGCCCCGGACGAGATGCCGCCATTGGCGGGCGAGCGGTTTTGCGCGACAAGGGCGGGGATGACCGCCTCCCCCCCCGCGCTCGACGACGCCCACGCGGCGACCCGCCGGATCACCGCCCTGTCGGTGGGGACGGCCGTCGTCCTGATCGTGCTCAAGGCCTTCGCCCTGGGCGCTTCGGGATCGGTGTCGCTCCTGGCCAGCCTGGCGGACTCGTCGCTGGACCTGATCGCCTCGCTGGCGACCTTCTTCGCCGTGCGCTGGGCCGCGATCCCGGCCAATCACGCCCATCGCTACGGACGCGGCAAGGCCGAGGCCCTGGCGGCCCTGGTGCAGGCGGGGCTGGTGTTCGCCTCCTCGGTCTTCATCGGCTGGGAGGCGGTGCAGCGCATGTTCGATCCCCGCCGGGTGACGGCGGGCGGCTGGGCCGTCGGCGTGGTCGGCGTCTCCATCCTGGTGACCCTGTGGCTGGTGTGGATGCAGACCCAGGCGCTGAAGAAGACCGCGTCCCTGGCCGTAGCGGGCGACCGCGCCCACTATGCCGCCGATCTGGCGGCCAATGTCGTGGTGCTGATCGGCGTGGTTTCAGGCGCCTTCCTCCAGGCGCCGGGGCTGGACGCGGCCGCGGGTCTGGTCGTGGCGGTCTGGCTGTTCTGGGGGGCGACCTCCATCCTGCGCGGCGCCGCCGACCACCTGCTGGACCACGCCGGACCGGAAGAGGACCGCGTCGCCATCACCGCCGCCGTCCTGGCCGATCCGCGCATTTCGGGTCTGCACCAGTTGCGCACCCGCCTGGCCGGGCAGGTGCTGATGATCCAGATGCACGTCGACCTTGATCCGAAACTGACGCTGGAGGCCGCCCACGCCATCGTCGTCGACGCGGAACAGCGCGTGCTGGCCGCCTTTCCCCACGCCGACATCCTGATCCACGCCGATCCGCGCGGACGCGGCGAGGATCACGGTCTTCGCGACACGCCCGCCGAGGCTCCGGCCTCAGAGGCCTCCGGAACCGACGACGAACCGCTGGCGAACCAGGCCGGCCCCTGGTCCTGACTCGCGCGCAGAACCCCTCGCGGTAAACGCGCCCTTAACGAGCGCGGGCGCAGGGATAGGGAAATGTCCGCGCCCGCCGTCCTCTATCATTTCGCCTTTCATCCCGGTTCACGCACGGCGCGGCTGGCGCTGGGCGAGGCGCGCATCGACTTCGGCGAGGAACTGGTCAAGCCGTGGGAGCCGGACTGCCCGGTCTTCGACCTCAACCCCTCGGGGATGCCGCCGGTCCTGACCGTGACGGAAAAGGGCAAGACCCTGACCCTGTGCGAGATTGATTCCATCCTCGGCTGGATCGAGGACCGCTCCAAGGGCGACGTCCTCATGCCCGGCGACATCTCCGAGCGGGCCGAGACGCGGCGGCTGACGGCCTGGTTCAACCGCCGCTTCATCGACGAGGTGGACGCCGTCCTGCTGCACGAACGGATGGAAAAACCCCTGCTGCGGCTGGGCCCGCCCGAGGCGCGGATGCTGCGCGAAGGCCGCGACGCCCTGCGCGCCCATATGGCGATGTTCGAGGCCCTGGCCGCCGGACGCGAATGGCTGGCCGGGCGTCGACTCAGCCAGGCCGACCTGATCGCGGCGGGCCACCTGTCGGTGCTGGACTATTTCGGCGAGATCACCTGGGCCGCCTATCCGGCGCTGAAGACCTGGTATTCCAAGCTAAAGTCGCGGCCCTGTTTCCGACCTCTGCTGACCGACCGTTTCCCCGGCGTCCAGCCAGCGACCTGGTACGCCGACCTCGACTTCTGAGGCTAACAGGGGCAAACGCCCCTCATGGCGGCCGATCCCCGTATCTTCATCAGACAGCGCGCCGCTGAACTGGGCTTTGGCGTGTGCCGCTTCGCCTCTGCCAGCGAACCGTGGAGCGCGGGCGAGAAGCTGGCGCACTTCGTCGAGGCGGGCCGTCACGGCGACATGGACTGGATGGAGACGACGCTGGAGCGCCGCGCCCATCCCACCGCCATGTGGGAGGGGGCGAGGACCGCCATTGTGCTCGGCATGAACTACGGCCCCGCGGCCGATCCTCTGCCCGAACTTGAGAACAAGTCGGCGGGCTATATCTCGGTCTATGCGCGCGGCGACGATTATCACGAGGTCATCAAGGGCCGGCTGAAGATCCTGGCCGGTCAGATCGGCGCGCGGCTGGGGCAGGAGGTCAAGGTCTTCGTCGACACCGCCCCGCTGATGGAGAAGCCGCTGGCCCAGCGCGCCGGTCTGGGCTGGCAGGGCAAGCACACCAATCTGCTGAGCCGGACCCACGGCAACTGGCTGTTCCTCGGCGTCATCCTGACCGCCGCCGAGATCGAACCGGACGAGGCCGAGACCGAGCACTGCGGCCGCTGCACCGCCTGTCTGAACGCCTGCCCCACGAACGCCTTTCCCGCGCCCTTCCAGATCGACGCCCGGCGCTGCCTGTCCTACCTGACCATCGAGTTTGCTGATCCCTGGCCGGTCGAGTTCCGCATCGCTGCGGGGCCGCGCATCTACGGCTGCGACGACTGCCTGGGCGCCTGTCCGTGGAACAAGTTCGCGCAAGGGGCGTCGGAGGCGCGGCTGCACGCCCGCGACGCCCTGAAGGGGCCAAGGCTGGCCGACCTGCTGGCGCTGGACGATCCCGCCTTCCGCACCCTGTTCACCAAGAGCCCGGTCAAGCGCATCGGGCGCGACCGGTTCATCCGCAACGTACTGTACGCGGCGGGCAACGCGGACGACGCTGAGTTGATCGCGCCGGTCGAGGCCCTGCTGGACGACCCGACGCCCGTGGTGCGCGGCGCGGCGATCTGGGCGCTGTCGCGGCTGGACGCCGAGCGGTGGGCGGCGCTGCGCGAGGCGCGGCTGGCGGGGGAGACCGATGAGAGCGTGAGAGCCGAATGGAATCCTTCTCCCCTTGCGGGAGAAGGTGGCCCGCGCAGCGGGTCGGATGAGGGGTCTCGCCGCCCTCAAACCTAGCAAAAAGGGGTTTCCCACGTGGAGAAACCCCTCATCCGTCAGGCTTCGCCTGCCACCTTCTCCCGCAAGGGGAGAAGGAAAAACGTCAGACGTCAGCCGAGCCCACGCCGCGACCGCCGCCGGGGACCGGGGCCACGTCGAGCAGCTTCAGCCGGAACACCAGCACGGCGTTGCCGGGGATGAGCGGCGGACCGCCCGCTTCGCCATAGCCCAGCGCGGGCGGGACGTAGAGCAGCCATTCGTCGCCGGGCTTCATCAGTTGCAGCGCCTCGGTCCAACCCGGCACGACCTGCTCGGGCGAGAAGACGGCGGGCGAGCCGCGTTTGAACGAGCTGTCGAAGACGGTGCCGTCGGTCAGGCTGCCTTCGTAGTCGACGCGCGCCAGATCGTTGCGATCGGGGCGGACCCCGCCCGCCGGGCCGCTGGCGACCACCTTGTACTGCAGGCCCGACGGCAGGGTCTGCACCCCCTCCGCCGAGGCGTTGCTCTTCATGAAGGCGGCGGCGGCCTCGGCGTTCTTGGCGAGATCGGCGCCGGATGCGGCGGGCTGGCGGTTGCAGGCGGTCGTGGCCAGCAAGGCGGCGACCGCCGCCGCAGCGAGTGCGGGCCTAGCCCATGCGAAGTTCATAGCCACGTTCTTTCAATGCTTCGCCGATTTCCTCGGCATGTCTGGCGTCGCGGGTCTCGACCATGATGTCGAACTCCGCGCCCTTGGCCGGCACGTCCAGCGCCAGCCGGTTGTGCACGACGTCGATGATGTTGCCGCCCAGTCCGCCGATCACGGCAGCCATGGCCGACAGCATGCCCGGGCGGTCGTCGCCCAGGATGCGATAGACGATCAGGCGCTTCTCGCGAACCATTTCGCGGTTCAGCACCACGGCCAGCATCCGCGCGTCGATGTTGCCGCCGGTCAGCTCGATGCCGACCCTCATGCCCCTGAAGCGCTCGGGATTGGCCAGAATGGCGGCCAGACCGCCGGCGCCGGCGCCCTCGGCCACGGTCTTCTCCAGCGTCGCCAGCAGGGCGACGCCTTTCTCGAAATCAGCCTCTTCGCAGACGAAGACCTCGTCGATCAGGGCGTCGGCCAGGGCGAAGGGAATCTCCCCCACGGCCTTGATGGCTATGCCCTCGGCGATCGTTTGCCCGCTGCACTTGGCCGGCTCGCCGCGACGGCGCGCGGTGAAGGAGGGATAGCGGGCGGCCTCGACGCCGAAGATCTTGATGTCGGGCTTCATCGCCTTGGCGGCGATGGCGCTGCCGGCGATCAGGCCGCCGCCGCCGATGGGGATGATCAGGGCGTCCAGATCGGGCGCGTCCTCCACGAACTCCAGCCCGCAGACGCCCTGCCCCGCCACGATGCCTTCATCGTCGAAGGCCGAGACGAAGACATAGCCATGCTCGACCTGAAGCCGCTTGGCCTCCTCGGTCGAGGCCGAGAAATCGAGGCCGTGGATGACGACCGTGGCGCCGTGGGCGCGGGTGCCGTCCACCTTCACGAAGGGGGTGCCCTCGGGCATGACGATGGTCACGGGCACGCCGAGCCGGCCGCCGTGATACGCCAGGGCCTGGGCGTGGTTGCCGGCCGAGGCGGCGACGACGCCGCGCTTCCTCTCGTCCGGCGTCAGTTGCAGCAGCCGGTTCAGGGCGCCGCGCTCCTTGAAGCTGCCGGTGAAATGCAGGTTGTCGAACTTGATCCAGATCTCGGCGCCCGTCAGTTGCGACAGGCGGCGGGAATAGCGGACCGGCGTGCGGTCGACCTGACCGGCGATGCGCCGCTGCGCCGCACGGATGTCGTCGATGGTGACGGTCATGAAGTCCCTGAACTCGTTTCTGGCCGGTCTCTGCGCCCGGTCTCCGCCGCTCTTGTGGCGCACCGGGCGCGGGCGGGCAACCTTGACTCGCGGGGCCATGGGGGGCCATGCCGGTGACGCTTGAAACGAGATTTCGGGAGCCCCTCCATGTCGATCCGTCGCCCCTCGTCCTCCATCGCCCTTGTCGCCGTCCTGGCGGGCGGACTGGCCCTGAGCGCCTGCGCCACCACGCCCATGGGCGGCGCGACCGGCTCGGCCTTCAGCGCCGATGATTTCGCCTGGTCGACCCGCGCGGGCCAGGCCTCGATCGAGGGCCGGGTCGCCTATGCCCAAAACGGCCGCACCTTCCGCTGCGTCGGCAACGTCGGCCTGATCCCCGACACGGGCTACACCCGCGCCCGCATGCAGCGCCTCTACGGCTCGACCGAACGCGCCGCCGCGCCCGCCGCCGTAGTGCGCGCCCGCTCGGCCGGGGAACAGGGCGCCGACTACCGCTCCTATGAACGGGCCGAGGCCTGCGCCAACGACGCCTTCCGCTTCTCGGGCCTGCCGGACGGCAGCTGGTTTCTGATCTCGCCGGTCAAGGCGGACGACGACATCGTGGTGCTGATGCGCCGCGTCCAGACGCGCGGCGGGCGGATGGTCAACGTCACCCTCGGAAGTTGAACGACGCCGAGGACCAACGTTCGCCATCCTTTGGCCTTATGGGACGTCTCTCTGGATTGATCCATTCCTGGACAGTCGGGGAGCGCGTATTTGTCCCAACACAATATCATTGGCTCCGAAGCCTTTAGCCAACGCCCGTTCGTGATCATTCGCGGCGTGAAGACCGGCGGCTTCCGTCGACGCCGTTCGGGCTCCGCCGTGGCCTACGCCGTCGTCGCTCTCCTGGCCCTGTCGGCAGGCGCGGCCGTGGCCGCCTTCGCCCTGGGCCCGCTTCTGGTCCAGAGCGATCCCGCCAATGCCGCCGCCCTGGCCGCGGCCACGCCGGCCCCCGCCGTTCCCGGCGCGTCGACGCCCGCCGCCTAGCCCCTAGGGGCCGACGAAGCTCAGGGCCTCGGCGAACAGTTCGCCGCGGCTGCGTACGCCCAGCTTCTGATAGGCGTGCTTCAGATGGGTGCGCAGGGTCTCGATCGAGATGTCCAGGGCCTGGGCGATCCGACCCGTCTCCACCCCGGCCAGAAGCATTTCGATGATCCGGCCCTCTGACGGCGTCAGAAGGTGGTTCTCGATCAGGGCCTGAAAGCGGATTTCGCTGCGGGCCCGTTGCAGAGTCAGGCCGATCAGGGCGTTCGGCGGCCCGCAGACCTCGCGCGCCCAGGCCACCCAATGGCGACCGGCGTCGCCCGGCACGACGGCGCAACTCGCCTCCTCGGGCCGCGCCGTGGCGACCAGGCTGCCGATGATGGCCGAGCGCGGCGCCAACCGCCCGTCGCAGACCTCGAACGCCTCGCCGTCGTCGCGCAGCGCCCGCGCGGCCTCGTTCAGCCACAGGACGTCCAGATCGCGCGTTACGATCAACCGCGCACGACGTTCGCCGTCGACCCAGTTGGCCAAGGCCCGGTGGCAGAGCGCGCCCGGATCATCCGCGTCGTCGGCGGTCGGCGCCGACCGGCGTCGCTCCCCCGACGCCCGGCGATCGACCGAAAGCCAATACGGCTCCTGGGCCAGTCCGCGGGGACGGTTGGCCTCGACAGACCCCTCTCTCACACCAAGCCTCCAAGCTCTGGCCGCCCCCGCCCGGCCGGTTAGTGCACACCGAATTATGCTACGCCCCACTCCAATCCGCGCAGGGTACCTCAAAATATTCGTCGCCACACCCCACAGATTGGTGATACGCCAAGACATATAAAAATTATATCATTACAGATCATCGCAATGATGATCTCAATTTATACGCGCTCTCTCAAATACAAGCATCTGCCTTACTAAGGCAATACGGCTTACAGAAATGAAATGCTGATTACTAACGAAAAGTTAACAGTGTAAACTGCTGAAAACAGGAGATTTTCAAAGTCCATCACGCCAAGACCCCTCCTGCGGCGGATCATCTGAACTCTGCGGCCGCGACAGACGACGAGATTTTACTGGGATTGCGCCGTCAGACGCCGTCAGAGGCGTCGAAACGGCGTTTTGCGCCGCCTGATCAGTTTCCCGTCCGCGCATCCGGCGCCGCAGCCCGGCGCGCGGACGGATCAAGACCCTGACACGCCGATCGCCACCACCGCATGCGCGGGATCGACGCGTCAACGGGCGGGCCGGACGAAGGCGCACTCGCGCTTTCGTTCAAACATGGGCGCTTCGGCAGGACGGCCTCGACAGCGGAACAGCACGCCCCCCAGCGTTCCGCCACGACCGGAGTCTTCGCCGAAGCGCCAGGCCTGCCGCCCAGCCCCTAGGCCCGGCCCCCAAACGACAAATCGCCGCCCTGGGGGACCAGGACGGCGACTGCATGACGATCAGGCGTCGTGGCGGCTCTGTGATCAGGCCTCGACGGGGCGCCCGACCTCCTCCTGAGGAATATCGTCCAGTTCCCCTTCCCATTTGGCGACCACGGCGGCGGCGACCGAGTTGCCCACGACGTTGGTGGCCGAGCGGCCCATGTCGAGCAGGTGGTCGACGCCCAGGACGATGGCGATCCAGGCTTCCGGCAGACCGAAGTAGGTCAGGGTCGCCATGATGACCACCAGCGAGGCCCGCGGAATGCCGGCGATGCCCTTGGACGTCACCATCAGCAGCAGCAGCATGAAGACCTGCTGCGAAACGCTCAGATGAACGCCATGCGCCTGCATGATGAACATGGTGGCGAAAGTGCAGTAGAGCATCGAGCCGTCGAGGTTGAACGAATAGCCCAACGGCAGGACGAAGCTGACGATGCGGCGACGCACGCCGACCTTGGGCAGGGCCTCCAGGATGCGCGGATAGGCGGCTTCCGAACTGGCGGTCGAGAAGGCCAGCAGGGCCGGGGTGCGGATCACGTTGAACAGCGGCAAAACCCGACGCCCCAGCACCAGGGCCCCGGCCAGGAAGAGCAGCCCCCACAGGATCCCCATCGAGCCGTAGAAGCCCAGCACGAACTTGGCGTAGACGCCGAGCATCTCCAGCCCCTGGGTGGCGATGGTCGAGGCCAGGGCGGCAAAGATGGCGAAGGGCGCCAGCTTCATCACGAACTCGGTCACCTTGAGCATGATCGAGGCGGCCTGCTCGACCAGGTTCAGAACCGCCGGAGCCTTGTCGTCCAGCGCGGCCACGGCGGTGCCGACGAACAGCGAGAAGAGGACGATCTGAAGGATCTCGTTCTTGGCCATGGCGTCAAAGATCGACGTCGGCACCAGGTGGGTGACGAAGCCATGCAGCGAGAAGGCGTCGGTCGAGGCGGCCGGCGCGGCGGCGAGCACGGCTTCCGGCAGGTGCATGCCGGCGCCCGGCTGCAGGATCTGCACCATGGTCAGCCCCAGCAGCAGGGAGACGATCGAGGCGCCGATGAACCAGGTCATGGTCTTGACGCCGATACGGCCGACCGAAGCCGCGTCTTCCATGTGGGCGATGCCGGCCACCAGGGTCGTGAAGACCAGCGGCGCGATGATCATCTTGATCAGCCGCAGGAAGACATCGGTGATGAGGCTGAGATTCTTGGCCGCAGCCTCGGCCTGGTCAGCGCCGAGGTACTGGTTCAGGCCCCATCCGGTGAGGACGCCCAGAATCATGGCGCCGATGATGAGGTAGGCGAATAGTCGCTTCATTTTTTACGTTCCAACTCCACTCGGCTCACCCCGTCGGAATCCTCCCCCGACCGCACAAGCCCCTTCCGTTCATACAAAAACGGGGCGGCAGACGTTCAAACTGTCCGCGGCCCCGCCTCGTCGCTGTCGTTGCTAAAGCCAATCGGCCCGCGCGCCTAGATCAGAATGTCTGGGGATCGTCGCATACCGTCGGCGACCGCGATGGGGGTGGACGCCGCCGTCGCCGTCGAAGCGCTCATTGGCCGGCGCCGGCTCTTGATCATGGAGGATGTTTCGAGCGTCCAGCCAGCGCCCTGGGCCGGACAAAACATGGAGCGGCCGGGGGGAATCGAACCCCCGACATTCAGCTTGGGAAGCTGACGTTCTACCTCTGAACTACGGCCGCGCAGGCGGCGGACCATAGAGGGCGGGGCTGAAAAGAAAAGGTCCGGCGCGGGGCCGGGCCTGGGGAAAATAGGAACCCGACCGAGCCCTTAGTCGTGGACGCGCTCGACGCGGACGCCGCGCTGTTCGAGTTGCGCCTGGAGGCTGTCGGGACCCGCCAGATGGCCGGCGCCGACCGAGATGAAGGCCGTGCCCGATCCGGCTAGCAGGGTCTGGATCTGATCGGCCCAGGCCTGATTCCGGCGGGTCAGCATGACGGCGTACATCTCGCTTGAGTCCGTCCGCATCTCCTGACCGATCAGGGCGTCCAGGGCGTCGACGTCGCCGGCGGCCCATGCCGTCACCATGCGGCCGAGGAAGGCGTCGGCCTGATCAAACTCCTTGAGGCCCGAGCGCAGCATGGCCAGTTGGGCCGCCTCGGACATGTCGGCGACGAAGCCGATCTGCTGGGGAGCGGTCTCGAACCCCTTGATCGGCTTGCCGGTCGCAGCGGCGCGGGCGTGCAGAATCTGATCGCCGCCGTTGGCGGCGACGTAGCCGGCCTTCTGGATCGAGGCCAGGGCCAGTTGCAGGCTGGCCAGCCACGGACGTAGGGGATTCAGTTGCGCCGCGCTGGCGCCGACCGTCCGTGCGGCGGCGTCCAGATCGGCCATTTCCTCGGCGGTCAGCAGGCTGGATAGAGGACGGTCCGGCGAAATTCCCTTGGCCTGGATCAGCGCCATGACGCCGGTCTGGTCGTTGAGGTCGGCGATCTCGAACCAGTATTCGTCGGCGCCAGCGAAGGCCTTGTCCATGCGCGCCGTGCCCCAGGGGGTGTCGGGCTTCAGCACGTGGACCGTGCCGAACAGGTAGATGGTTGAATCGGCGTCGCGCACCACCCACAGCCCCGGCCCCGAGCCTCGAGGCGCGGCCGTGACGGCGACAGGTTCGGGGGCGACGGGCGTCTGCGCCACAGCGGACGGCGCCAGCAACAACAGGGCGACGCCGGCGGCGAGGGCGGAAACCGATCGGATCCAGAGGCGGGCGAACGTCATGGCGAACTCCTGGTCAGGGCGGCGGCACGGGATCAGGCGTCTGCGAAGCGCAGGATCAGTCCGGATCGTTGGAGAAGATGGATTCGATCGGCAACTGGAACAGACGCGCGATCTTGAAGGCCAGCGGCAGCGACGGGTCGTAGCGGCCCGTCTCCAGCGCATTGACGGTCTGGCGCGAGACGCCGAGCTCGGTCGCCAGGTGCGCCTGGCTCCAGTCGCGCTCGGCGCGCAGCACCTTGAGACGATTGTTCATGCCCTTGCCCTCAACGCCGCGCCAACCACCACCAACCCCAGGCGATGGCGTAGCCGATGAGTTGAAACGCGAGGATCGCCATCATGCCCGAGACAAGAAGGTCGTGCGGCGTTTCACCCAACGACGCCGGAAGGGGAATATCAGAGCCCCGGAGCGAGAGCGTCAGCAGGCAGATCGCGCCGACGATCATTCCGCATGATCCGCCCCAGAACCACGACCATTTGTGCGCCTCGCGCGCGGCCTCGTCCACGCGACGCCACCACAAGAGGCACAGCCAAAGCGTCGCCGCCATGACCAGAGCCAGGACGGCGACCGTCAGAAACAGACCGGTTTGGCCGGGCAGTTCGGAGAGAGACGCAGAGCCCACGCCGCCCAGAAGCCCCAAGACCATCGTGGCGACGGTCAGGGCGATCAGTCCGGACGCGCCGAGCGGTTTAACAGGCTTCGAAGACATGGATGCTCTTACTTGCCGACAGACAAGTTTGTTTTACATGCGCCCCAGCTTGCGTCAAGCGAGGTTGTCAGGCCCTGAGGCCTACTCCGCCGCCGGGGCGTTCAGCAGTTCGGGGCGGCTGAGGGTGCGCGGCGACTGTTCGACGGCAGGCAGTTCGGGCAGCTCCTTGCCCTCGTGGTCGACCTGCAGGTCCTCGAAGCGGCGGGCCGAGACCATGACCTGGCTCTCCAGCGAGCCGACGAACTGGTTGTACTTGCCCACCGCGGTCTCCAAGGCCCGGCCGACCGAGGCGGCGTGGCCGCCCATGACCGACAGGCGCTTGTAAAGCTCCTTGCCCAGCTTGGCGACGTCCTCGGCGTTCTTGGCCTGCTCCTCGGCGCGCCAGCCATAGGCGACCGCCTTGCACAGGGCGAACAGGGTGGTCGGCGTGACGATGACGACGCGCGAGGCCATGGCCTGGGTCATCAGGTCGGGTTCGTGATCGAGGGCTGCGGCCAGGAAGGCGTCGCCGGGCACGAACATGGCGACGAAGTCAGGGCTGGGCTTGAACTGGTCCTGATAGGCCTTGGACGACAGCTGGCGCACGTGGGTCTTCATGCTGGCGGCGGTGCGGGCCGACATGGCCTTGCCCTGGGCCTCCTCGTCGCCGTCGGCCTCGTCGGCGAAGGCCAGCGACACCTTGGCGTCGATGACGAACATCCCGCCGCCGGGCAGCTTGATGATGAAGTCGGGGCGCTGCTGACGGCCCTCGTCATTGGCCGAGGAGTTCTGCTCCTCGAAGTCGAAACGGCCCGCCATGCCGGCGGCTTCCAGCACGTTGCGGCAGGTCTGCTCGCCCCAGCGGCCGCGGCGGCCGGTATTGCCCTTCAGGGCTTCGGTCAGGCGGCGCGCCTCGTCGCGGGTGGCGGTCGAGGCTGTCATCAGGGCGGCCAGTTGCTCCTTCAGCCCGCCGGTGTCCTCGGCGCGGGTCTTCTCCAGCGCGGCGACGTGCTCCTGGAACTTGGCCAGGGTCTCGGAGACCGGCTTGAGCTGGGCCTCCATCCGCTCGCGGGCGACGCGGTCCTGGGCCTGAAAGGTCTCGGTGGCGCGGGCCACCAGCTTGGTCGCCACGGCCTCGGCCGACTGCGAGGCCTGGGCCTTGAGGAATTCGGCCATGGAATCGCGGCTCTCCTCCATCAGTTCCAGCCGGGCGTCGGCGGCGTCGAGCGCGCCCCTGGTCTTCTGCCAGCCCATGAAGGCCCAGAAGAAGCCGCCCCCGGCGACGACGGCGACGACGGCGACGACCAGCAGGATGAGTTCGAGCGTGTTCATGCTCCGTTCCTAGCCGGAGTCGCGGCCCGTTGAAAGCGGGGCGGCAGGAGGGCGGGATGACGGCCTTGGTTGCACGGTGCAGCGAAAAAAACAGTGCAATTAGTGCAATGGGCCGCGGCCGGAGGGATGGCGAAAAAGGGAAGCGACCGGCCTGGGGCGGCGGGGCGACGGATGGCGCTGTCAAAGACCAGCCGTCACTGTGCCTGAGTTTGGCGCCAAGGCGCGCTAATGGGCGCGGGAGACGGCTGATCCCTTGTGGCGCAAGGGATTGGTGGTCGTGGATATGATGGCAGGCGGGGTTAGGCTGGCCTTCTGGCGCGCAGGGCCTGGATGATGGTGCCGTCGTCCAGCCAGTCCAGTTCGCCGCCGACCGGGACGCCGCGCGCCAGCGAAGTGACTTCGACGCCGGCCGCCGACAGGCGTTCGGCGAGGTAGTGGGCCGTGGTCTGGCCGTCGACGGTGGCGGGCAGGGCCAGAACGACCTCCCTCGCCTCGCCGCCCCCCATCTCTCCGCCTTTGACGCGGCCGATCAGTTCGGCGATGCGCAGCTGCTCGGGGCCGACGCCGTCGAGCGCCGACAGCAGTCCGCCCAGCACGTGATACTTGCCGCGAAAGGCGCCCGAGCGCTCCATGGCCCACAGGGCGCCGGCCTCCTCGACCACGCAGATCAGGGCGTTGTCGCGGCTGTGGTCGGCACAGATGGAGCAGGGATCGCGCGTGTCCGGCGCGCCGCAGACCGAGCAGTTGACGACCTTCTCGGCCGTCTCGGCCAGGGACGCCGCCAGTGGGACCAGCAACTGTTCGCGCCGCTTCAGCAGGGCCAGGGCCGCGCGCCGGGCCGAGCGCGGGCCCATGCCCGGCAGCTTGGCCAGCAGGCTGATGAGCCGTTCAATTTCCGGCCCGGCGGAGGCGGCCATCAGAAGTCCCCTCCATCCGTCATGCTCGGGCTTGTCCCGAGGATCCAGAAATACGGCGATCCATGAGTCATCATCAGAGGTCGGCGTTTCTGGATGCTCGGCACAAGCCCGAGCATGACGACAGGGGGGCGGAGGCGGCCATCAGAAGAGTTTCGGCATTCCCGGGAGGTTCATCCCGGCCATGGGGCCGGCGGCCTCGCGCATCAGGGCGCTGTTGACCTCGTCCAGCTTGCGCTTGGCGTCGGCGTGGGCGGCGACGATCAGGTCGGCCAGGATCTCGCCCTCGCCGGGGGCCATCAGGCTGTCGTCGATCTTCACCGCGGTGATCTCGCCTGGGCCTTTCAGGGCAATGACGACAAGGCCGCCGCCCGAGGTGCCCTCGGCGGTGGTTTCGGCCATCTTGGCCTGGGCGTCCTGCAGCTTTTGCTGCATCGCCTGGGCCTGTTGCATCAGAGCGTTGAGGTCTTTCATCCCCCCTAGATAGGGCGAAGTGCAGCAAGGCTCCAGTCCCTGACACAGAACGACGATCTTTATTGGCAACAGAATTTGTAGCGATTACCCTTGACGCCGTCGCGGAAGAGGCCAAATAGCAACCATTGAAGTTGCTAATCCTGTTCAGGAGGTTCTCCCCCATGGCTTTCGACGCCCTTTCCGCCCGCGACGTTCCGGTTTCCGACGCCGTGCTGGCCCAGTTGTTCACCGAGGCGCGCACGCGCAACGGCTGGAGCGACCGGCCCGTGTCCGAGGAGCTGATCCGCAAGCTGTACGACCTGACCAAGTTCGGCCCGACGGCGCTCAACATGACCCCGGCCCGCTTCGTCTTCGTCACCTCGCCCGAGGCCAAGGCGCGCCTGGCCCCGCACATGGCCGAGGGCAACCGCGCCAAGACCCTGGCCGCACCGGTCAACCTGATCATCGCCCAGGACATCGATTTTCACGACACCTTGGCCAAGCTGTTCCCGCACGCCCCGGGCGCCCGCGACTGGTTCCTGGAAGAGGCCGGTCGTCGCGAAGCGGCCTTCCGCAACGCCTCGCTGCAAGGCGGCTACCTGACCATCGCCGCCCGCGCCCTGGGTCTGGACGTCGGTCCGATGTCGGGCTTTGACGCGGCGGGCGTGAAGGCCGAGTTCTTCGCCGACAGCAATGTCGAGCCGAACTTCATCATGAACCTGGGCTACGGCACGGACGAGAACCTGTTCCCGCGCTCGCCCCGCCTCGACTTCGAGGAAGCCGCGCAGATTCTGTAAGCCAGAGACCGTCATCCCGGACGGCGCGCCGCGCCGATCCGGGACCGCCCAAGACGTTGCGCTTCCTGCGGTCCTGGATAGCCCTGCGGGCTTCCGGGATGACGCTCAGTCCTCTTCGCCGGCCTCGTCGTCTTCCGGGATGGCGGGCATTTCCACCGCCGGGGCCAGGGTCTTGATCTCCTTGATCTCGGCGCCGGGGAAGGCCTGCATGATGGACACCACGAAGGGGTCCGCCTCGACCGCCGCACGGCGGGCGGAGCGGGCCTTTTTCTCGACCTCGATCAGGGTCTCGCCGCCGCCCTGACCATTGGCGGCGATCAGCCAGGTGCGGCCGGTCCATTCCTTGAGCCGCCCGGCCAGACGCCGCGCCAGATCGTGCGGCGAGCCTTGCGCGGGTTCATAGACAATGGCGCCCGGCTTGAACGACACCGGCTTCACATAGCGTTCGACATCCATCTGCAGCGTGATTTCGCGCTTGTCGCCGATCAGGGCGACCACCGCCTCGAAGGTCTGCGGATCAGGCAAGGCGGGTTGAGCCATGGGCCGCGCCGCCAGCATGGCCGAGGCGCCCCCACCTCCTCCAGAGCCTCCACCGCCGCCGCCGCGAGGGCCGCCCGCGCCGCCGCCGCCCGGCAGGGTCCCGCCCGACTGGATGGCCTTCAGCGCCTCTTCCGGTCCCGGCAGGTCGGCGGCGTAGGCCAGACGGACGATGGCCATTTCCACGGCGTCGGCCGGGTTCGGCGCGCGTCGCACCTCGTCCAGCGCCTTCAGCAGCATCTGCCAGGTCCGCGACAGGGTCCCGGCCGAGATGGCTGCGCCCAGGGCCGTCAGTTTCTGCGCCTGATCATTCGGCAGGCGGGTGGCGTTGGGGCCCAGCATCTTGGCGACCGAGGCCGCGTGGCAGTGCTCCAGCAGGTCGTTGGTCACCTGCACCGGATCGGCGCCATAGCCGTAGAGGGTGCGGAAGTTTTCCAGCGCCTCGGGCGTGCGCCCGGCCATGACGGATTCGAACAGGGCGATGGTCTGGGTCCGGTCGGCCAGACCCAGCATGTCGCGCACGGTGGCGGTCTGAACCGTCTCGCCGTGCTCGGCCTGAACCAGGGCCTGATCCAGCAGGCTGAGGCCGTCGCGGACCGAGCCCTCGGCGGCGCGCGAAATCAGCGCCAGGGCCTCCTGCTCGATCTTCATGCCTTCGCGGTCGGCGATGCGCGACAGGTGGCCGACCAGGACCTCGGGCTCGACGCGGCGCAGGTCGAAACGCTGGCAGCGGCTGAGGATGGTCACCGGGACCTTGCGGATCTCGGTGGTGGCGAAGATGAATTTGGCGTGGGGCGGCGGCTCCTCCAGCGTCTTCAGCAGGGCGTTGAACGCCTGCGTCGACAGCATGTGGACCTCGTCGAGGACATAGACCTTGTAGCGGGCCTCGACCGGCGCGTAGCGGACGCTTTCCAGGATGTCGCGGATGTCGTTGACGCCGGTGTGCGAGGCGGCGTCCATCTCCATGACGTCCATGTGCTGGCCGGCCATGATGGAGGCGTCGTGGCGACCGTGGGCCGTCAGGCTCAGCGACGGCTTGTCGATGACGTCGGTTTCGTTGTTCAGGGCGCGGGCGAGCAGGCGGGCGGTCGTCGTCTTGCCGACGCCCCGCACCCCGGTCAGCATGAAGGCGTGGGCGATCCGGCCCGTGGCGAAGGCGTTGGTCAGGGTCCTGACCATGGCCTCCTGACCGATCAGGTCCTCGAAGGTGCGCGGGCGGTATTTGCGCGCCAGAACCTTGTAGGCGCCGTCGTCGGCGGGTTCGTCCGCGAACGGTTCGGCCTTGGCCGGGGCGGGCGTCGCGACGGGCGCGGCGACCGGAGCCGCGACGGGCTCGGGTGTAGCGGCGGGCGCGCCGAACATGTCGTCGGTGTTCTCGTCCCGCTCGGGAACGTCCTCCTCCCAGGGAGGGCCATCAAGACTCGGATCGACGTCGCTCATGCGGATGTCTTACCGCGAGTAAGCCGCCAGCGCATCCTCCCCTCGGCCGATATGCACCGTCATTCTCGGGGCCGACGCTAAGCGGCGGAACCCGGGAACCTAGGCGGCGGCCACAGGCTGGAAACCGGCCACATAACCCACAGGCCTGGGTCCCGGATCAGCGGCGCGCAAGCGCGCCTTGTCCGGGATGACGGACGGCTGGGCGAATCAGAGATCGGTGGGCAGTCGGCCGCCGTTGTCCCTGATCTTCTGAATCACCTGGGCGTGCAGCCAGACGTTCATCGCGGCGCTGTCGGACTTGTCGCCGGTATAGCCCAGCTCGCCGGCCAGTTCCTGGCGCTCGGCCAGCGAGGATTCCAGCCCGACCAGCTTCATCAGATCGACGATGGAGGTGCGCCAGTTCAGCTTCTGCGCCTTCTGGTCGTTCATGAAGTCGAGGATGCTGGCGACGTCGACCTCGGGCGCGGGAGCGGCGGCCGAGGGGGCGACCGGGGCGGCCTGAGGCTGGGCGGGCGCTGCGGTCGGCACCGGAGCCGCCGGTGCGTCGGGGGCCGCCTCCTTTTTCTTGAAGATGCCGCCGAGAATGGACCCGAGAATGCTCATCGCCTGCTCCTGAAAAGGTGACGCCCTTTCAGCGGGCCAGAGCGATTCGGGTTCCGTGAAGCTTGCGAGACGCCGGGAGGCCCCTGCAAAAAAACAGAGTCCAATTCGTCTAATCTGTCTGAAATCACGCGCTCAAGCAGCGAGCCATCGCATGGCGAGCGGTAGCGCCACAAAGATGGAAAGTAGAGACCGCGACCCGAAGGTGAATTCGTTGTGGCTGCTGCCTTCCGGCCCTGACCAAGTTGGCGAAGCCTTCGCCCGCGATCTCCGAGGAGGGATATGACGGTTGGCGGCCCCGGAATCAAGAGCTCTAAGCAAGACCCCTCCCCCATCGCCAGCGTCGGGGGTATGAAGCGCCATGTCCTATCGCAACGTCTTCTCCGGCAATCCGCTCGACCGCTCGGGCGACCTTCGCAACGACGCCGCCTGGCTGGGCGAGCAGGAAGCCAACCCCGAGGCCCTGGCCATGGTCCTGTGGGAGGGCCGGCCTCTGGTCGAGGACCATGACGGCGGACAGCGGCTGGTCTGGCTGGCGCTGGCGCACGGGCGCGACCTGGCGCCGGACCGCGACGTCTTCCTGGGTCTGTGGAAGGGCGCGCCGGCCTTCGCCGTCGAGTTCGAGGGCTCGATCGACCCGACCAGCGGCCCGGCCCAGGGCCTGGGCCAGTTCATCGAAATGCGCGCGGCCGCCGCCGCCCTGACGGAAACCGATGTCGCCATCGCGGGGACGGCCAAGAACCTGTTCGACTGGCGCCGCCGGCACGGCTTCTGCGCCGCCTGCGGTCAGGCGACGGATCAGGCCTCGGGCGGCTGGCGGCGGATCTGCCCGGCCTGCGGCGTCGAGCATTTCCCGCGCGTCGATCCGGTCGTCATCATGTTGCCGGTCTATAGGGGCGGGGCGGAACCGCGTTGCCTGCTGGGCCGTCAGGCCGTCTGGCCCGAGGGCCGGATGTCGGCCCTGGCCGGCTTCATGGAGCCCGGAGAATCGATCGAGGAGGCCTGCGCCCGCGAGGTGATGGAGGAAGCCGGCCTGACCGTGTCGAGCGTCAAATATCACTCCAGCCAGCCCTGGCCCTTCCCGGCCCAGCTGATGATCGGCCTGATCGCCGAGGTCACCACCGAGGACGCCGCGCCGGACCAGACCGAACTCGAAGCCGTGGCCTGGCTGACGCGGGCCGAGGCGCGGGCGGTGCTGGCCGGAACGCACGGCGCGATCCACGCGCCGCCGCCCTACGCCATCGCGCGGCGGTTGCTGGCGACCTGGGCGGAAGAAGAGGCTTAAGCTGGAGGCCCTTCTCCCCTTGCGGGAGAAGGTGGCCGAGCGCAGCGAGGTCGGATGAGGGGTTTCGCGACGGCGTGTCGCAGCCCTTTATCCAACACTTGAGAGACCCCTCATCCGTCAGGCTTCGCCTGCCACCTTCTCCCGCAAGGGGAGAAGGAAGAAAGGATCAGGCCAGCGCCCGCGCCGCCTCCAGATCCGCCGGGTTGTCCACCGACAGCGGGGCTTCCTCGATCACCGAGGCCCAGATCTGCAGCCCCATTTCCAGCGCCCGCAGTTGTTCCAGCTTTTCGCGCTTCTCCAGCGGCGACGGCGGGGCGGCGCAGAAGCGCATCAGGGCGTCGCGACGATAGCCGTAGATGCCGACGTGGCGCCAGATCGGGCCGTCGCCGTAGAGGGTCGAGCGGGTGAAGTAGAGGGCGCGGCCGCTGGTCTCGCCCTCAGCCAGGGCCAAAACGGCCTTGACCACGTCGGGGTTGATCCGGTCGGAGACGTCGGCCTCGGCCGCCACCAGGGTCGCGATGTCGCAGGCCGATTCGCGGTTCAGCAACTCGGCACAGGCCCGCGCCAGATCGGGCGAGGCGAAGGGCATGTCGCCCTGGACGTTGATGACCAGGTCATGCGCGCCGTCGGGATCGACCGCCTCGACCGCCGCGCGGATGCGGTCGGAGCCGCTGGGCAGGGCCGGATCGGTCAGGACGGCCAGGCCGCCCGCCGCCTCGACGACCGCGACGATCTCGGGATCGCCCGCCGCCACGGCGACGCGGAAGCCGGACAGGGCCGCCTGCTGCCAGGCGCGCACGATCATGGGCTGGCCGCCGATATCGGCCAGCGGCTTGCCCGGCAAACGGGTCGCGGCCATGCGAGCGGGTATCAATATCAGCGGATTCATCGACTTGACGCGTCCTGTGACGCCCGGAAGCACCCGGGCCGGTTGCGAAGGCCGCGCTAGCGTGTAAGAGACGCCCACGCAAGGATACGCCTGTACGCCGCATCGCGGTTTGGGCCTTAGAGACGGGATGCGACGACGCGCATGAGCGGCGATCTGAAGTGGAACAAGATTATGGGCGCGTGCCTGGGCACCGCCTTTGTCATTCTGGTAGTCCAGCAGGTGTCGGGGATGGTTTACCAGACCAAGACGCCCGAGAAGATGGGCTATTTCGTCGACGCGCCGGTAGAGTCCGCGGGCGCCGAACCGGCTGCCCTGCCGATCGACTGGGGCACGGTCCTGCCGACCGCCGATCTGGCCGCTGGTGAAGCCGCCTTCGCGCGCTGCCAGGCCTGCCACGACGCCCACAGCGGCGGCGCCGACAAGATCGGTCCGAACCTGTGGGGCGTGATCGGCGGTCCGGTGATGCACCGCGCCGGCTTCGCCTATTCGGACGCCATGGCCAAGCACAAGGCCGAGGCGCCGACCTGGGGCTATGACCAGATCGACGCCTTCCTGACCGCGCCGGGCCGTTACGTCCCGGGCACCAAGATGTCGTTCGCCGGCATCCGCGACGAGAAGACCCGCATCAACTTGATCGCCTGGCTGCGCACGCAGGGCTCGGGCGGCTTCGCCATCCCGGCCTCGGATCCGGCCCGCCAGCCGGGCGCCGCTGCTGCGGCGGCCCCGGCCGCTGAAGGCGCCGCCACGGAGGCCGCTCCGGCCGCCGAGGGCGCGGCTCCGGCTGCTCCGGCTGCGGCCCCCGCCGCCTAAGGCTCGAGCCACAGTCGAACGATTTGGAAAGGCGGCCTTCGGGCCGCCTTTCTGCGTTTGGGCCCCCGCCTTTACACCCGCTCATCCCCGCGGAGGCGGGGACCCAGTGAGAGCCACGGGCGCGCCCGCTAGGCATGCGCCCTCGACTTCAGCGCAGCGGTTGCAGCCAAAGCACTGGGTCCCCGCCTCCGCGGGGATGAGCGGGATAGAGCGTGTCAGATCCGACGAAAGACAGCCGAGGCGAAGCCTTCGCCCGTCAGCCGGGCCTCGACCTCGGCCAGGGTCTCGATGACCACGCCGCCGCGCGCGCCGGTCGAATGGATGACCTGATCGGCGTCGACCATGATGGCCGAGTGACCGGTCCAGTCGTGGTCGCGGTTCGGGGCCATCCAGACAACGAGGTCGCCGCGCTGCGCCGCCTCGCGCGCGACGGGGCGGCCCAGATCGGCCTGGGCGTCGGAGCGGCGCGGGCCGGGCAGGCCGCAGGCCAGCAGCGCCTGCTGCACCAGACCCGAGCAGTCGGTCTCGAACGAGGAGCGGGCGCCCAGGGCGTGCGGACGGCCCAGCAGGCGTTCGGCCACGGCGACCGGCTCGCGCTCGAAATCGCCGACGGGTTGAAGATCGTCAGCGCTCAACCCCTCGGCGGCGTCGCCGACCAGGGCGTTCAGCGGCAGGGCGGCGGAAACCGAGGAGACGCGGCGCGTAGCCAAGGGCGCGCCGGGCGACAGAAGGTCCAGCGTGACCCAGCCGACGATCCCGTCGCGGCGGGCGCGGCCCCAAACTCGGTCGCCCTGGCGATGCAGCACGTCGAAGGCCTCGCCGTGCAGCAGCTGGTCGATACGTTGGTCCGCGTCCGACAGAATGTCCGCGACCGGAACCCGGCAATGCATGGGCTCGGTCCGGCGATAGGCCTCGGCCCGCATCAAGCCTTCCAGCGCCTGTTCGGCCAAAACGGTCCGGTCTCCGTCCCGAAGGATCAGAGGCGGGCCGGGCGGAAGAAGGGCCAGGAGGTCGGACAAGCAAGGACTCGGCGGCGATTCACGCGGGTGAACCGCCGTTTGTAAACGCCGAAGCCAAATCGGGCGTTAACAGCCTTGGCTATTCGGCGAATCGGTCGCGTAGATAGCGATAGCAGGCGCGCAGGGCCTGGGCTTCGCCGCCCTCGGGGTGGCCCGGACGGGCGCGCGGGTTCCAGGCGAAGATGTCCATGTGCGCCCAGGATCCCGTCGTCGGGGCGAACTTCTGCAGGAACAGCGCCGCCGTCACCGACCCGGCCTGGGCCCAGGCGGCGGAATCATTCCTCAGGTCCGCGATCTCGCTGTCGAGCGAGGCGCGATAGCCGGCCCACAGCGGCATGCGCCACAGGGGGTCGCCCACGGCGCGACCGGCGCTGAGGATGCCCTCGGCCAGGGCCTCGTCGTCGGTGTAGAGGGGCGGCAGCTCGGGACCCAGCGCCATGCGCGCCGCGCCGGTCAGGGTGGCGAAGTCCAGCGTCAGATCGGGTTCATGCTCGCCCGCCCGCGTCAGGACGTCGGCCAGGATCAGGCGGCCTTCGGCGTCGGTGTTGCCGATCTCGATGGTCAGGCCCTTGCGGCTCGACAGGATGTCGCCGGGGCGGAAGGCGTCGGCGGACACGGCGTTCTCGACGGCGGCGACCAGCACCACCAGGCGCACGCGCAGGTCGGCCTGCATAATCAAGCGGCCCAGAGCCAAAGCATGGGCCGAACCGCCCATGTCCTTCTTCATATTGCGCATCCCGGCGGCGGGCTTGAGGTCCAGACCGCCCGTGTCGAACACCACTCCCTTGCCGACCAGGGCCACCAGCGGCAGGTCGGTCTGGTCCAGCTTCCAGCCGATTTCCAGCACGCGCGGGGCGCGATGCGGGGCGGCGGCGCGGCCGACGGCGTGAACCGCCGGATAACTTGCATCAAGCAATGCGTCGCCCGTCGTGACGGTCAGGGTCGAGCCTGCACTCTGGGCGATCTCGCGGGCGATGGTCTCGATCTGCAACGGCCCCATGTCGGCGGCGGGGGTGTCGACCATTTCGCGGGCCAGGGCGGCAGCGGCGGCGATATTCAGCGTCTCGGCCAGGTCGAGCCCTGCGGGCGCGACCAGGCGCGCGCGGCCGCGCTCGGGGCGGGCCTTGTAACGGTCGAACAGGTAGCCGCCGAGGACGAAGGCCAGGGCGGCTTGCTGAGCCGCCTCGCCCTCGACGCCGTCCAGCCGCCAGTCGCCGGCGGGCAGACGCGTCGGCAGGGAACGCGCCGTCATCGGCTCGAAGGCTTCGCCCGCGCCGAACAGGGCCTCAAGCGCCGCGCCGTCCTCGCCGGGGAGGATCAGCAGCTGGCCCGCCTTGCCGGTGAAGCCGTTGGCCTCGGCCCAGGCGGCCTGTCGTCCGGTCAACGCCTGCCCCTGCGTCACCACGCGCACCGGGCGCGCGGCGTTCGCCTCGTCTTGGGAAGCGGCGATCAGCAGGTCGGGATGGACGACGGACATGGGGCGAGCCTTTCCGGCCCTTAAGGCCGCTTAACCAAACCTTGACGCGGAGGCGCGACGCTGGCGCCGCAGGAAACCGTCCGGACCCTCTCCATGTCGCGCACCGCCGCCGCCGCCGCAACCATGACGCTGGCCCTGATGGGCCTGACGGGCGCTGTTCAGGCGCAAACGCCCGCCCCTGCGCAAGCGCCCGTCGCCCGCCAGCCCGCCGACGCCGCGACCCGGGCCAGCTATGACCGCGTGGACGCCCTCAGCCGCTCGGTCTTCTGGTCGCAGGAACAGCAGATCAATCCGTTGGACCCGGTCGCCGGGGTCAAGCTGGCGCAGGCGCTGCGCGAAATGGGCCAGTTCGATCAGGCCGCCGAGACGGCGCAATCCGTCCTGACCGTCCAGCCCGCCAATCTCGACGCCATGCTGGAGGTCGGCCGCGCCCATATCGCGCGCGGTCACGCCTTCTACGGCATCGCTGCCCTGGAACAGGCCCGCGCCACAGCCCCGCGCGACTGGCGCCCCCTGTCGCTGCTCGGCGTGGCCTATCAGCAGGTGCGCCGCCCCGACGACGCCAAGGCGGCCTGGACCGAGGCCCTGCGCCTGTCGCCCGACAATCCCGACGTCCTGACCAACGCCGCCATCGCCCGCATGGGCGAAGGCGACGCGCCTTCCGCCGAAATCCTGCTGCGCCGCGCTGCCGCCCAGCCGACCGCCAGCCTGAAGGTGCGCCAGAACCTGGCCCTGGCGCTGGGCCTGCAGGGCAAGACCGCCGAGGCCGAAGCCATCCTGCGCCGCGACCTGCCGCCCGAGGTCGCCGACGCCAACCTGCGCTGGCTGGCGGAGCGCACCGCCGCTGCGTCCGCTGCCGCCGCCGTCCCTGTCGCCGAGACCGGCACGGCGCGGACCTGGTCCTCGGTTCAGGGCGGCTGACGCCATTAACTTCCGTCATCCCGGACGCAGGCTCGCTCGCGAGCCGAAGATCCGGGACCCAGGCGGAAGAGCCTTGCAGGGGCGACGAAGAGCATGACGCCACGGCCTGGATCCCGGATCGGCCTTCGGCCGTCCGGGATGACGGCAGGAAGGAACCGGCAGTGAGGATCGCACCTTCTCTCTCCCGTCCATCGCGCCTATCTTCTCCCCATGATCGACGACCTCTACAGCGCGCGCATCCTGTCGTTGGCGGCCAACCTACCCCACAGCGGGCGTCTGGCTGCACCCGAAGGCAGCGCCGAGCGCGTGGCCAAACTCTGCGGGTCCAAGGCCACGGTGGACGTAGTCCTCGACGCTGACGGTCGCATCATCGACTTCGCCCAGGCGGTGAAGGCCTGCGCCCTGGGTCAGGCGGCGGCGGGCGTGGTGGGCGAGAGCATCCTCGGCGCCTCGGCCCATGAAATTGCTGAGGCCCGCGACGCCATGCTGGCTATGCTGAAATCCGGCGGCGAAGGCCCCGAGGGCCGCTTCGAGGGCCTGCGGGTGCTGAAACAGGTCGCCGACTATCCCGCCCGCCACGCCTCGACCATGGTGGCGCTGGAAGCCACGCTCGACGCCGTCAATCAGGCGTTGGAAAAGCACCACAGCGATACGCGAACTCGCCTCGCCGGCGCGGCCTGAAGCGTCGTCCGGTTGATCCCCCTGCAATGAAGAGGGATAAGCGCGGCGAACCCGAAACAGAGCCCCCGGCGAAGGGACAGATGTCTCTCTACGAACGCAGCGTCCGCGCGGCCCATCGGGGCTATAAGGTGACACTGTCCCCCTTCTTCGGCCAGTCGTGCCGGTTTCTGCCGACCTGTTCGGACTATGGGCGCGACGCCCTGCTCCAGCACGGTCCGGTTCGGGGGGGATGGCTCACCGTGCGCCGTCTCTGTAAATGCCATCCCTTCGGCGGTTCGGGCTATGATCCCGTGCCGCCCGCCAAGATCGAAAAAGAACGACCGTCATGATCGAACTGAAATTCCCCGACGGCGCCGTGCGTCAGTATCCGGCCGGCTCGACGGGCCGCGACGTGGCCGCCGCCATCTCGCCCTCGCTGGCCAAGAAGGCGGCCCTGGTCGTCTGGAACGGCGAGCAGCGTGACCTGGACCGCGTCATCGACGGCAGCGGCGACTTCCGCCTCTTGATGCGCGACGATCCCGAGGCGCTGGAGACCATCCGTCACGACGCGGCTCACGTTCTGGCGCAGGCGGTGCAGGAGCTCTTCCCCGGCACCCAGGTCACGATCGGCCCGGCCATCGAGGACGGCTTCTATTACGACTTCGCCCGCGACGAGCCCTTCTCGACCGACGACTTCGCCAAGATCGAAAAGAAGATGGGCGAGATCATCGACCGGGGCGCCCCGCTGGAGCGTCAGGTCTGGGACCGCGACACGGCCATCGCCCACTTTGAAAAGATCGGCGAGACCTACAAGGCCGAGCTGATCCGCGACCTGCCGGGCACGGAGACCATCACCGTCTACAAGCAGGGCGAATGGGCCGACCTGTGCCGGGGACCGCACTTCCCGACCACGAAATTCGTCGGCAAGGCCTTCAAGCTGACCAAGCTGGCCGGCGCCTACTGGCGCGGCGATTCCTCGCGCGCCCAGCTGCAGCGCATCTACGGCACCGCCTGGGCGACCAAGGAGGACCTGGACGCCTATCTGCTGCGCATCGAGGAGGCCGAGAAGCGCGACCACCGCAAGCTGGGCCGCGCCATGGAGCTCTTCCATATGCAGGAAGAAGGCCGTGGCATGGTCTTCTGGCACCCCAAGGGCTGGGTCCTGTGGCGCGTGCTGGAGGCCTATATGCGCCGCCGCCTGGACGCCGCCGGCTATGTCGAGGTCAAGACGCCGCAGGTTCTGGACCGCAAGTTCTGGGAACAGAGCGGCCACTGGGACAAGTACCGTCCCAACATGTTCGTCTGCGAAACCGTCGAGGGCGAGGAATTGAGCCTCAAGCCGATGAACTGCCCGGGCCACGTGCAGATCTTCGACCAGGGCCAGCGCTCCTATCGCGAACTGCCGCTGCGCATGGCCGAGTTCGGGGCCTGCCACCGCTATGAGCCGTCGGGTTCGTTGCACGGCCTGATGCGTGTGCGCGGCTTCACCCAGGACGACGCCCACATCTTCTGCCGCGAGGACCAGATCGTCGAGGAGACGTCCGAGTTCATCAAACTGGCGCGCAGCGTCCACGCCGATCTCGGCATGGAAACGGCCTACATCAGCCTTGGCACCCGCCCCGAGAACCGCGCCGGCTCGGACGAGTTCTGGGACAAGGCCGAGGCCCTGATGGCCGAGTCCGCCCGCGCCGCCGGGACCGAGCCGGTCGTCACCGAGGGCGACGGCGCCTTCTACGCGCCCAAGCTGGACTTCATCGTCAAGGACGCCATCGGCCGCGAATGGACCTGCGGCACGATCCAGTTGGACTATGTCCTGCCGGAACGCCTGAACGCGACCTACATCGCCGAGGACGGCCAGAAGCACCGCCCGGTCATGCTGCACCGCGCGATCCTGGGCAGCTTCGAGCGCTTCATCGGCATCATGATCGAGAACTACGCCGGGGCCTTCCCGCTGTGGCTGGCGCCGACCCAGGCCGTGGTGGCGACCATCACCTCGGACGCCGACGACTATGCCGAAGAGGTCGCCGCCAAGTTCCGGGCGGCCGGCCTGCGCGTCGAGACCGATCTGCGCAACGAGAAGATCAACTACAAGATCCGGGAACACTCGGTCGGCAAGGTGCCGGCCATCGCCGTCGTCGGCCGCAAGGAAGCCGAGGAAGGCAAGGTCGCCATCCGCCGCCTGGGCAGCCAGGCCCAGACCGTGGTCACCATCGAGGAAGCCATCGCCCTGCTGACGGACGAGGCCACCCCGCCTGACCTGAAGCGCCTCCGCGACGGCGAGGTCTGAACATGAGAACGCCCCGGTCGAAAGGCCGGGGCGTTTTTCTTTGGGCTCAATGTACCCGCTCATCCCCGCGGAGGCGGGGACCCAGTGCTCTGGCTGCGAGCGTTTCATGCGCCGATAGTCACAAAGCCTATCCAGACCGCGGCGTGTGAAGCTCTTACTGGGTCCCCGCCTCCGCGGGGATGAGCGGAGTTCAAGTCACTGCGCCGTCATGCCGCCGTCGATCTTGAACTCCGCGCCCGTCACGAACTTGGACTCGTCCGAGGCCAGATACAGGACGCAGTAGGCCACGTCGTCGGGCTCGCCGATGCGCTTCAAGGGGATGCCGCGCGCCAGTTTCTCGTGCGCCGTCGTCTCGTCGCCGCCGGCCAGGGCGACGAAGGGGTCGAGGATCGGCGTCTTGATGAAGACCGGGTGGACCGAGTTGGCGCGGACGTTCCAGCCGGCCTTGGCGCATTCGAGCGCCACCGTCTTGGTGTAGAGCCAGACCGCCGCCTTGGTGGCGTTATAGGCGCCCATGCCCGGCGCAGCAGCCAGCCCGGCAATCGACGAGATGTTGACGATCGAGGCCGCGCCCGAGGCCCGCAGATGCGGCAGGGCGTGCTTGCAGCCCAGCATGACGGATTCGATGTTCACCGCCTGAACCAGCCGCCAGTTCTCCAGCGTGTCCTGCTCGGCCCAGGTCAGCTGGCCGCCGATGCCGGCGTTGTTCGCCAGGATCGACAGGCCGCCCATGTCCTCGGCGGCGGCGGCGACCACGCGGACCCAGTCGTCCTCGCGCGTCACGTCGTGCTCATAGGCGAAGGCCGCGCCCGGATGGTCGGCGTTGATAGCCTCGGCCAGAGCCTTCGCCCCGTTCAGGTCGCGGTCGGAGACGGCGACCTTGGCGCCTTCCTTGACCAGCATCCGCGCCATGGCCTGGCCCAGACCGCCCGCCGCCCCGGTGATGAGGGCGGCCTTGCCCGCGACGCGGCCCTGGCGAGGCGCGTTCACTCGACCTGGCCCTTCACGGCGTCGTCGATGAAGCGGGCCATCGCCACGTCTTTCTCGGTCACCCCGCCCGCATCGTGGGTGGTCAGCAGGACTTCGACCCGGTTGTAGACGTTCGACCATTCGGGATGGTGGTCGGCCTTGTCGGCCAGCAGGGCCACGCGGGTCATGAAGCCGAAGGCGGCGTTGAAGTCCTTGAAGCGCAGCGACCGCGCGATGGCCGGGCGCGGATCGTCGGCGCGGCGCCAGTCGGGCAGGCCCTGAAGCACGGCGTTCACGTCGAGGGCGGTCATGAGCGTCTCCTTGATTTTCATCAGGCGTATCCCGCCTCTGAAAGGGCGACAAGCCGTGACGCCGCGCGCGCGAGGCGTTACACCCGCATCCATGACCCAGGCCGACAGCACCTCCCCCTCTGGCAAGACCTCCTCCTTCGGCTTCCGCGACGTGGACGCCCAGGAAAAGGTCCGCATGGTGCGCGGGGTGTTCGATTCCGTCGCCTCCAACTACGACCTGATGAACGACCTGATGAGCGCCGGCGTGCACCGCCTGTGGAAGGACGCCACGGCGGCCAAGCTGAACGCCCGGCCCGGCGAGGTCATCCTCGACATGGCCGGCGGCACCGGCGACATGGCGCGGCGCTATTCGAAGATGGCGCGCGCGGCGCAAGCGCGGCGCGGCGGTGAGGACGCCACCGTCATCGTCATGGACTACAACGCCGAGATGATCCTGAACGGCGTGGCCAAGGGCGGCGAGCCCGAGATGGCCTGGGGCGTCGGCGACGCCATGAACCTGCCCCTGCCGGACGCCTGTCTGGACGCCTATTCGATCAGCTTCGGCATCCGCAACGTGTCCGACGTCTCGGGCGCGCTGAAGGAGGCGCGACGCGCGCTGAAGCCGGGCGGCCGCTTCATCTGCCTGGAGTTCTCGCGCCCGACGACCGAAGCCCTGCGCAAGGCCTATGACGCCTGGTCCTTCCACGCCATTCCGCGCATCGGCGAATGGGTCGCCAAGGATCGCGACAGCTACCAGTATCTGGTCGAGAGCATCCGTCGCTTCCCCGATCAGCAAACCTTCAAGCGGATGATCGAAGAGGCTGGCTTCGGCCGCGTCAGCGTCACCAACCTGTCGGGCGGGATCGCGGCCATCCACCACGGGTGGGCGATCTGAGCCGGCTGTCCGTCAAGACCCCGCCGCCCGCGCCGACGCCGGAGCCGGTCCGCGATCCGCTGGGCGCGACCTTGCGCCTGATCGGCTGGGGCTGGGTGCTGGCGCGTCACGACGCCCTGATCCCGCGCGAGGCGACCCATCTTCTGCCCGTCTGGACCCGCCCCTTCGCCCGGCTGGTGCAGATGACGGCCAGCCGCAAGCATCGCGCCGGTCGCCCCGGCCAGCGCGTCGGCCAGGCCTTCGAACACCTCGGCCCCGTGGCCATCAAGCTGGGTCAGGTGCTGGCGACGCGCGCCGACATCTTCGGCATCCAGTTCGCCCAGGATCTGGGCCGACTGAAGGACAAGCTGCCCCCCTTCCCGCTGGACGAGGCCCGCGCCGAGATCGAGCGCTCGCTGGGTCGCCCGGTCGAGAGCCTGTTCCGCGATCTGGGCGAGCCGGTCGCCGCCGCCTCGCTGGCGCAGGCGCACCCTGCCTGGCTGGCCGACGGCCGCAAGGTGGCGGTCAAGGTGCTGCGGCCCGGCGTCGAGCGCCGCGTGGCGCGCGGTCTGGATTCCATGCGCCTGGGCGCCAAGCTGGTGCAGAGGTTCGTCGAGCCCGCCCGGCGGCTGGAGCCTCAGGCCTTCGTCGAGATCATCGCCCGCTCGCTCCAGCTCGAGCTGGACATGCGGCTGGAGGCCGCCGCCGCCTCGGAACTGGCCGAGGTCATGGCCAAGGACGGCTACATGTCCGCCCCCGCCATCGTCTGGGACGGCGTGGGCAAGCGGGTGCTGACGCTGGAATGGGCCCCCGGCCTGCCGATGACCGACCCGGCGCTGGACACCCTGCCCGGGCTCGACAAGGACGCCCTGGCCGACAAGGTGGTGCGCGCCTTCCTGATCCAGGCGCTGGACCACGGCGTCTTCCATGCCGACCTGCACGAGGGCAATCTGTTCGCCCGCGCCCCCGCCGAACTGACCGCCGTGGACTTCGGCATCGTCGGTCGTCTGGGACCGGCCGAGCGCCGCTACCTGGCCGAGATCCTGTGGGGCTTCATCAGCCGCGACTACGACCGCATCAGCCGCGTCCATTTCGAGGCCGGCTACGTGCCGCCGCACCACTCGGTCGACACCTTCGCCCAAGCCCTGCGCGCGGTGGGCGAGCCGGTCATCGGCCGTCAGGCCAGCCAGGTGTCGATGGGCCGCCTGCTGGGCCAGTTGTTCGAGATCACCGCCCTGTTCGACATGCACATGCGGCCCGAACTGGTGCTGCTGCAAAAGACCATGGTCTCGGTCGAAGGCGTCGCCCGCCGTCTCAATCCCGACCATGACCTGTGGGAGGCGGCCAAGCCCGTGGTCGAGCGCTGGATCAAGCGCGAGCTGGGCCCCTCGGCTCAGGTCAAGGAGACGCTGGAAGAGGCCCTCGCCGCCCTGAAAGCTTTGTCGCGTCTGGTGCAGAACCCGCCGTCGTCTCAGACGTTGGTGATCGAGAAGGCCGGAACCCGGCCCTGGGTGGTCGCCGCCGTCACCGTCGCCGTCTGCGCGTCGATGGCCGCCCTGGTCCTGACTCTTTGGCCCGCGATCGTCGCCTGACGCTTGTTCGGAGCCCGCCGGTAATGAAGATGCTGATCCGCGCCGCCTCCATGCTGGCCGCGAGCCTCGTCGCCCTGCCGGCGACGGCCCAGACGGCGGGTCAGACGACGGCTGCGGCGACGCTTCCTGACGCCTTCGGAAAACCGGATCCCGCGCCCGCCCAGGCGCCCGCTCCCGCTCCTACAGCGCCCGACATCGCCCGTTCGGAACAGGCGCTTCGCGCCGTGATCGCCTCGCTTCAGTCCGACAAGATCGACTATTCGGTGTTCAGCCCCAACCTGGCGGAGCAGATCCGCGAACGGACCGCCGACTTTGCGTCCCGCGTCCGGCAGCTGGGCGCGATCCAGGCCATCGAGTATCGCGGCCAGAAGGACGGCGCCGAGCTGTTCCGCGTCGTTTTCGAGAAGCAGGCGACCGACTGGGTCATCTCGTTCGACGGCGAGGATCAGATCAACGCCCTGCTGTACCGTCCGGCGCAGGGCGACTGATCGTCAATCCAGCGAGGGTTTTCCGCGTCCGCTCTTGATCGTCGAGCGCGTCGACTTGCCTTTCAGCCGCCGCTCCTTGGACGCCCGCGTCGGGCGGGTGGGCACGCGATAGATCGGCTTGATCGAGGCCTCGGCCACCATCTCGTCCAGCCGCTCGACGGCGTCCGCCTTGTTGCGCTCCTGCGTCCGAAAACGGACGGCGGTGATCAGGATGACCCCCTCCAGCGTCAGCCGGCTGCCTGCCAGCTTCATCAGCCGCGCCTTCACCGGTTCGGTCAGGCTGGGCGTATTCTTGACGTCGAAGCGCATCTGGACGGCGGTCGACACCTTGTTGACGTTCTGCCCGCCCGGCCCCCCGGAGCGGAAGAAGCGGAACTCCAGCTCGTCCTCGGGAATCCGGCTCACGTTTCAGCCTTGGGGGGCGAGACCTTCCGTGCACGGACGACTGCCGTATCCAGGGCCTGCAGGAAGCGCGAGCGGTCGGCGGTCGAGAAGGGCGCAGGGCCGCTGGTCGCCACCCCCATGGAGCGCAGATGTTCGCCGACCATCCGACCCGCCAGGGCCGAACCGATGGAGTCGGGGGTGAAGGGCTGGCCGTTCGACTTCAGCGCCTGGGCCCCGGATTTCAGGCAGCGGTCGGCCAGGGGAATGTCAGCGGTGATGACGATGTCCCCGGTCACGGCCCGTTCGGCGATCCAGTCGTCGGCGACGTCGGGGCCGGCGTCCACCACCACCTGTTCGATTAGGGGTTCGCGCGGGACGTTGATCCAGGCGTTGGACACCACGAAGACCTTGAGCCCATAGCGGCGACCTACGCGATAGACCTCCTCCTTCACGGGGCAGGCGTCGGCATCAATGTAGAGGGTGGTGGGCATGAGGCGTCTTATGGCCCTTCTCCCCTTGCGGGAGAAGGTGGCAGGCGAAGCCTGACGGATGAGGGGTCTCGCTTGCCCTCGCCCCATACTCAAATGAAAGCGCCGCGACCTTTCGATCGCGGCGCTCACACCCCTCATCCGAGGCCTTCGGCGCACCTTCTCCCGCAAGGGGAGAAGGACGTTACTGCGGGTAGGCGACGGGCATCGCGCCTTCGCCGCCGGTGCGGTAGCGGTCGCGTAGCAGCAGGTTGCGGGCCTGCAGCGGCTGCTCGATGCCGTCGACGAAGACGGCCGAGGGCTGGCTCAGGGGCTCCAGCGGATCGCCGGACCAGACCACCACGTCGCCCGCCGCGCCGGGCTTCAGTTCGCCGAACTGGCCGTCGAAGCCGAAGATGCGGGCCGGATTGACCGTGATCGCCGCGATGGCCGCCTCGAACGGCAGGCCGTGGGAAACGGCGTTGCCGGCGTTGTAGCGGATGTCGCGGGCGCGGTGGGCTCCGCCTTCATTGCCCTTGAGGGCGATGACCACGCCGGCTGCGTTCAGCGCCGCCGCATTCTGCATCCGCGCCGCCCGCATCTCGAAGTTCGAGGGCAGGTTGGAGATCGGATTGAGCAGGACGGGGACCTTGGCCGCGGCGATGTCGGCGGCGACCAGCCAGCCTTCCTCGGCGCCGTCCAGGATGACCTTGACGCCTTCCTCACGCGCCAGACGCAGCACCTGCTGGATGTCCGAGGCGCGGTGAACGCTGACGATCAGCGGCATGCGCCCGTCGGCGACCGGGATCAGGGCCTCGAGGTCGGCGCGCGACAGCGACAGGTCGCGCAGCGCCGCGCGGTCATAGGCGGCCTTGTTGCGGGCGTAGAGGCGGACCTCGGCCAGGGTCTCCTTGAACAGGACGAACTCGGCCCCGCGTGCGCCGCCGGCGACCGTGGCGCCGGCCTCGCCGAAGGGCGCGACCATGGCCACACGCGGCTTGACCAGGATGTCGGTGCCGCGACCCAGTTTGATGACCGCCGCCTGACCGGCGAACAGGCCCGGGGTCTGGAAGCCGCCCGAACCGGCGCCGGCGAAGTCGGAATCGTCATGGCTGTGGCCGCCGCCCGAACCCGCGTGCTGGGGCGTGACCACCGCGCGGGTGACGCCACCGAGGCGGGCGACCGGCAGGGTGAAGGACCAAGGGTCCAGGCCGTAGGAGACGTCAAAGGCCGCGCTCAGCGTATTGGCGGCGTTGCCCAGGTCGTTGGTGCCGCGCACGGAGCCGACTTCCGTACCGCCGAGACCGGAATCCACGGCGACGAAGCCGGGGGTCACGACCTTGCCGCGGGCGTCGATGACGCGGACGCCCGACGGCGCCGCGCCGGTTCCGACCGAGACGACCCGGCCGTTACGGACGACCACGGTGCCGTTCTCGATCACCGAGGTTCCGGTCAGGACGCGACCGCCGGTGATGGCGACGTCTTGCGCCAGAGCCGGGGCCGAGAGCGAAAGCGCGGCGATCGCGCCGGCGATGAAGGATTGGATACGCATGGTTCAGCGAGCTCCCTGAGCGACGCCGGCGGCGGGCTGGGCGAAGCCGGGCTGGCCCAGCTCGAAATCGGATACGGGCTGATAGGCCGGGTTGCTGCGGTCAAACGCCAGGCCGCCGTCGATGAAGACCTGATCGGCGCGGGCGTAGATCGAGAAGGGATCGGCGCTCCAGATCACCACGTCGGCGCGCTTGCCGGTCTCCAACGAGCCGGTCTCCTTGTCGATGCCGATGGCCTTGGCGGCGTTCAGCGTGATCCAACTGATGGCGTGCTCTTCCGAGATGCTCATCCCGGCGCGACGGCCGGCCGACACGGCGGCGGCGGCCTCCTGATTGAGGCGCTGGATCAGCAGGTCGTCATCCGAGTGGATGACGGCGCACGAACCTTCGGGCGCATCGGTCAGGGCGGCGTTCTCCTCGATGCCGTCCAGGGCCTCCATCTTGAAGCCCCACCAGCCGGTCCACATGGCGGCGCAGACGCCTTCACGGGCCAGCAGCGGCGCGATCTTGTAGGCCTCGACCGCGTGGTGGAAGGTGGTGATGCGGTAGCCGAACTCCTTGGCCACATCCAGCATGACCGCCATCTCGTCGGCGCGGTAGCAGTGGTTCTGGATCAGGATCTTGCCTTCCAGCACGCCCGCCAGGGTTTCCAGCTGCAGGTTGCGGGTCGGGGGCGTGCCCTGACCGTCCTCGCGCCACTTGTCCCACTTGGCCTTGTATTCGCTGGCGGCGATGAAGGCGGCGCGGTAGCCGGCGACATTGCCCATGCCGGTGGCCGGCGACTGGTTGCGCGAGCCATAGACGCGGCTGGGGTTCTCGCCGCAGGCCATCTTCAGGCCGTAGGGGGCGTCGGGGAATTTCATCCCCTGCATGGTCACCGACGGCACGTTGCGCACCGTCACGCCGCGCCCGCCGAACAGGTTGGCCGAGCCGGGCAGGATCTGAAGCGTGGTCACGCCGCCGGCGCGGGCGGCGTTGAAGCCGGGGTCCTGGGGCCAGATCGAATGTTCGGCCCAGACCTGGGCCGTGTTCGGATTGGTCGCCTCATTGCCGTCGCTCATGCCCTGAACGCCGGGCGAGGGATAGACGCCGAGGTGGCTGTGAATGTCGATGACGCCGGGCGTGACGTAGCGGCCGCGCGCGTCGACGACCTTGTGGCCCGCAGGGACCGGTGTGTTCGACCCGCCGACGGCGGCGATGCGGCCGTCGGTGATGATCACCACGCCGCCTTCGATCTTTTGCCCTGCGCCGGTTAGGACCGTGGCGCCGACTAGGGCCAGGTTCTCACGCGGCAGGCCGCGATAGGTCGAGGGATAGGGGGCGGTGTTGGCCCAGCCGTCCAGGCCCGGGGCCATGGTGCGGTCCTTGGACGACGAAGAGGTCGAGGCCGTCTCCGTCTTGGGCTTGGCGTCCCCGGTCGTGGCGCAGGCCGAAAGACTGAGCGCGCCGAGCGCGCAGGCGATGACAGCGAGGCTGGAGCCCCGCAAGCGGCTGGATGACATGAACGAGACCCCCTCGCGCCCGCGAACGGCGGGCATACAATGGGCGACATAGAAACCTTAGTTTCCCCTAGCGTAAAGCTTTAAAACTCAGCCCACGGACAGGCGGTCGCGCACCCCGGCCTCGTCCAGCCCCTCGATCTCGATCATCTTCAGCCGCGACTGACCGCCGCGCGACAGAGTCACCGCCCGCTTGGGCACGCCCAGAGCCTTGGCCAGAAAGGCGATCAGGGCGGCATTGGCCTCGCCCTCGACCGGCTGGGCGCGGACGCGGACCTTGAGCACCGGTCGTCCGTCGGGGTCGACGTCCCAGCCGTCGATGCGGTCGGAAGCGGCTCGAGGCGTCAGCTTGATGGCGAGGCGGGCGATCATGGAGCCTGTTTTCGCTTGAGAGGGCCAAGCCACCTCTTCCCGCTCATCCCGGCGGACGCCGGGATCCAGTAAGAGCCACGCGCGCCACGGTGGAAATCCGTTCCGATACCGGGCGTAGCCGCTTGAAGCCAAAGAACTGGATCCCGGCGTCCGCCGGGATGAGCGGTAGTAAAGGGGCCGCAAAAGAAAACGCGCCGGACGGTCTCCCGTCCAGCGCGCTTCATGTCAGCCTGTAGCAGCCCTTAGCCCAGGGCGGCCATCAGGTCCGGCACGGCGGTCTTGTAGTCGGCGACTAGGCCGTAGTCGGCGATCTGGAAGATCGGGGCGTCGGCGTCCTTGTTGATGGCGACGATGACCTTGGAGTCCTTCATCCCGGCCAGGTGCTGGATGGCGCCCGAGATGCCGATGGCGATGTAGAGGGCCGGGGCCACCACCTTGCCGGTCTGGCCGACCTGATAGTCGTTGGGGGCGTAGCCGGCATCGACGGCGGCGCGCGAGGCGCCGATGGCGGCGCCCAGCTTGTCGGCCAGAGGCTCCATCACCGCGTGGAACTCGTCGGCCGAGCCGAGGGCGCGGCCGCCCGAGACGATGATCTTGGCGGCGCCCAGTTCGGGACGGTCCGACTTGACCATTTCTTCCGAGACGAAGGCGGTCTTGGGCGCTTCACCGGCGGCGACGCTCTCGACCGAGGCCGAGCCGCCTTCGCCAGCGGCGACAAACGCCGTCGGACGCACGGTGATGACCTTCTTGGCGTCGACCGACTGGACCGTTTCCAGCGCGTTGCCGGCGTAGATGGGCCTAACGAAGGTGTCGGCCGAGACGACCTCGACGATGTCCGAGATCGGCGCCGTGTCCAGCTTGGCGGCGATGCGCGGGGCGAAATTCTTGCCGTCGGTGTTGGCCGGGGTCAGGATGGCGTCGTAGTGGACGGCCAGCGGCAGGACGGTGGCTTCCACAGCCTCGGCCAGACCGTGAGCGACAGCGTCGCCCTCGGCCAGCAGGACCTTGCGCACGCCGGCGATCTTGGCGGCGGCGTCAGCCACGCCCTTGGCGTTCTTGCCGAGGACCAGAACGTCCACGTCCGACGACAGGGCCAGAGCGGCCGTCACGGTCTTGTTGGTGGTGTCGCGAACGACCGAACCGTCGTGGTCGGCGATGACGAGAACGGCCATTTACAGGACCCCCGCGGACTTGAGCTTGGAAACCAGTTCGGCCGCATCGGCGACCTTGACGCCCGCCGAACGCTTCGGCGGCTCCGTCACCTTCAGAACCTTCAGGCGATCCGCGACATCGACGCCGTAGTCGGCGACCGCCTTGACCGCGATCTCCTTCTTCTTGGCCTTCATGATGTTGGGCAGGCTGGCGTAGCGCGGCGTGTTCAGGCGCAGGTCGACCGACACCACCGCCGGCAGGGTCGCCGAAAGGGTCTGCAGGCCGCCGTCGACTTCACGGGTGACGACCGCCTTGCCGCCGTCGATGACCAGCTTGCCGGCGAAGGTGGCTTGCGGCCAGTCCAGCAGGGCGGCCAGCATCTGGCCCACCGCATTGTTGTCGCCGTCGATCGACTGCTTGCCCAGCAGGACCAGGTCCGGCTTCTCTTCGTCCACCACCGCCTTCAACAGCTTGGCGACGGCCAGCGGCTCCAGGTCCGCGTCGGACTGGATCAGGATGCCGCGATCGGCGCCCATGGCCAGGGCCGTGCGGATGGTTTCCTGGGCCTGGGTCACGCCGATCGAGACGACGACGATTTCCGTCGCCGTGCCGGCTGCGTGATGCTCCTTGCCTTCCTTGAGCCGAACGGCCTCTTCGACGGCGATTTCGTCGAAGGGGTTCATGCTCATCTTGACGTTGGCCAGATCGACGCCGGTATGGTCCGCCTTGACGCGGGCCTTGACGTTGGAGTCGATCACCCGTTTCACCGGGACGAGTACCTTCATGAGCCTATCCACTTGGTCTTCGGAATGTCGGCCGAGGGATTGGACCGGCGCAACGGGCCTGTCAACGTAACGCTACGTGAACTGCGGTCGTGTCGCGGGCGTATTTTTAATCTATGAGACCTGCATGAAACGCTTCCTGACCATCGGCCGCCTGAGCGTCCTCTTCTTCAGCCTGTTCGCCGTCATGGTGGCCGGAATCTTCGTGTTCCAGCGCTACTGGATGGAGCCGGGCGAGCGCTGCGAGGCGGCAGGCAAGTGGTACGACATCGAGAGCCGGATCTGCGCCCAGCCCATCTCGATCGCCGAAGTCACCGGCCGCCCCATCGGCGTCACCCGCGCCCAGGCCTCGGCCGAGAAGAACAAGGAACTGGTCGTCATCGAGGATCAGCTGAACGCCGAGAAGCGCGCCCGCGACGCCGCGACGGCCGCTGAACGGGCGCGGATCAAGGCTATGCAGCAGCGATAAAGACGTCATCCCGGCCGCAGCTCGCTCGCGGGCGGAGAGACCGGGACCGCCCAAGACGCCGCGTTTCCTGCGGTCCCAGATAGCGGCTGCGCCGCTTCCGGGATGACGAGGCGTCGAGCCTGACCTCAGCGCGTCGCGCCGGGCTTCCAGAGGATGTCGGCGGCGCCGTTGGCGTTGGCGCGGCGGGCGGCGACGAACAGGTGGTCCGACAGCCGGTTCAGATAGCGCACCGCGTCGGGGTTCACCGGCTCGCCCGATTCCACCAGACGGATGGCGTCCCGCTCGGCCCGGCGGCAGACGGTGCGCGCCAGATGCAGGTGCGCCGACAGGGGCGCGCCGCCTGACAGGATGAAGCTGTCCAGCGGCTTCAGGCTTTCATTCATCCAGTCGATTTCGGTTTCCAACCGCTCGACCTGGGAGGCGATGATGCGCAGGGCCTCCCATTTCGGAGCCGGGTCCAGCGGCGTGGCCAGGTCGGCGCCGAGGTCGAACAGCTCGTTCTGGATGCGGCCCAGCATGGCGTCGATGCGGTCATTCTGGCCGCTGTTGAGACGGGCCACGCCGATGACGGCGTTCAGTTCGTCGACCGCGCCGTAAGCCTCGACCCGCAGATCGGTCTTGGACACGGGCGCGCCCGAGGCCAGACGCGTCTGACCGCCGTCGCCGGTGCGGGTGTAGATCTTGTTCAGCGTGACCATCGCTCAGCCGCCCATCTTGAGTTTTCCGGGCGACATCAGCCGCCGTGCGTGGATTTCCACCACATCCCGGCCATCAGCAACAGCACCGCCGTCGCCTGCAGGACGATGCGCAGCCGCATCAGCTTGTTCGAGTTGGAGCGGGCGAAATCGCCGCCGCGATACAGGGTGTAGACCCCGAAGCCCAGGGTGATGGTGACGGCCGCGATGGCGATGAGGATCAGGATGTCGAAGATTTCCATGACCGTCTTCTAAGCCTCGCGCCCGGCGCGCGCCAGCGTTCGCGAGGGGCTGGGGCTCTTGGCGAAACTGCGACCGATTCGCACATCCGGCGCGGCGACCACTTTCTTCGGCAGCTAAGCCGTTAGTCACCTTTTGACCGGCAGACTGGCCGCCATGACTGACCGCGCCGTCCGGAATCTGGAACACCTGCGCCGCAGCGCTTCGACGGCGCGGGTGCTGAACCTGCTCAAGGTCGCCGACGAACACGGCGACACCGACGACTGGGCCGAGCGCCCCATGTTCCGCACCCCGGCGCTGAACACCTGCCTGATCATCAAACACCGGCTGCGTCGCAACGAGACCGACGCCTTTCCGGGTCGCCGCCAGGTGGCGACCAAGGTGGTCGTACCCATCGACAGCACCGACCTGAAGACCGGCGGCCGCTTCGTCTTCGTCAACCAGATCGGTTTCGAACGCGCCATGCAGGAGGCGTTCGGCATCCAGGCCGACCATCCCGACCTGAAGACCCTGCGGCTGATGGATCAGTTGCCGTCGCTGGACCCCTTCCTGCTGCGCGAGCAGCTGCGGCGCGGCGGGGTCGACGCCGCCCCCTGCTATTTCGCGCTTAGCGAAGCCGACCTGGAGCGGATGCTCGCCTTCGTCCAGAAGGAGGTCGAACCCCTGGTCACCCTCAGCATGGGCGGCGGCGTGGCGGCGGTCGGCTCGACCGCGCGCATGGCGTCCAAAATCCTGTCCAACGCCCCCGGCGACCGGCTGGAGGCGCTGCGCGCCACCCTGCGGCTGGAGCCCGAGCAGTATCAGGAGGGCGTCTTCTGCTGGAAGGGCTTCCTCTACTACAAGTGGTCGCTGGCCAGCCTGATGGGCGACATCGTCCACGTCGCCGACGAGGTGGGTACGGTGAAGGCCGTCGGCCCCAGCGACCGGGCCGCCAAGGACTATATCGAGCGCGGCCGGAACGTTCTCCGCGGCCGGATCATGAAGACATGCGAGGATGTCAGCCGCACCCTGCGCTATTACGACGACGCCTATGCGGGGCTGACGCGCGAGGGCAATCCGATCGCCTTCCGCGACTTCCTGCTGGAGGCGCCCGCCCTGTTCGCGCGCCTGGGCGACCAGCTGGGCGCGGTGCAGCACATCGTCAGCTTCTGGCGTTTCCGCTTCGGCCCCAAGGCGCCGCCGGTCGGGGTCGACGAACTGATCGACATCTTCATGGACTTCGAAACCGGCCTGATGGGCCGCGAGACCGACACCTACGACCCCCGCGACGCGGCCTGAAGGCGGCTTTCCTCCCCATGGCATGGGGAGGTGGACCGCGAAGCGGTGGAGGGGCCGCTGCGCCTGAACAAGGCCGCCCCTCCGTCTCGTCGGCTGTGCCGACGATCCACCTCCCCATTTCATGGGGAGGGAAAAGAAAAACCCCGCGCCGGCGATGGCGCGGGGTTCTTTCGCTCGGACCTTCGACGGGTCCTAGTAGCGGTAGTGTTCCGGCTTGAACGGACCCTCGGTCGGGACCGAGATGTACTCAGCCTGTTCCTTGGTCAGCGTGGTCAGCTTGGCGCCCAGCTTGGCCAGGTGGAGGAAGGCGACCTTCTCATCCAGATGCTTGGGCAGGGTGTAGACCTTGTTCTCGTAGGACGCGGCGTTGGTCCACAGCTCGATCTGGGCCAGGGTCTGGTTGGTGAAGGAGGCCGACATCACGAACGAGGGGTGACCCGTGGCGTTGCCCAGGTTCACCAGGCGGCCTTCCGACAGCAGGATGATCTTCTTGCCGTCCGGGAACTCGATGTGGTGGACCTGATCCTTGATCTTGTCCCACTTGAAGTTCTTCAGGCCCGCGACCTGAATTTCCGAGTCGAAGTGGCCGATGTTGCAGACGATGGCGTTGTTCTTCATCCGGCGCATGTGGTCGACCGTGATGACGTCCTTGTTGCCCGTCGTCGTGACATAGATGTCGGCGCGGTCGGCGACGTCGTCCAGGGTCTGGACCTCATAGCCTTCCATCGCCGCCTGCAGGGCGCAGATCGGGTCGATTTCGGTGACGATGACGCGAGCGCCGCCGTTGCGCAGCGAAGCGGCCGAGCCCTTGCCCACGTCGCCGTAGCCGCAGACCACGGCGACCTTGCCCGACAGCATGACGTCGGTGCCGCGACGGATGGCGTCGACCAGGCTCTCACGGCAGCCGTACAGGTTGTCGAACTTGGACTTGGTGACGCTGTCGTTAACGTTGATGGCGGGGAAGGGCAGTTCGCCGCGCTCGGCCATCTGATACAGGCGGTGCACGCCCGTGGTCGTCTCTTCCGACACGCCGCCGATGGCGTCGCGGATGGCCGAGTAGAAGCCGGGCTTCTCGGCGATGTAGCGCTTCATCACCGCGAACAGGGCTTCTTCTTCCTCGTTCTGCGGGTTCGACAGGACCGAGATGTCCTTCTCGGCCTTCGGGCCAAGCACGCACAGCAGGGTGGCGTCGCCGCCGTCGTCGAGGATCAGGTTCGGATAGCCGCCGTCAGCCCATTCGAAGATCTTGTGGGCATAGTCCCAGTATTCCACCAGGGTCTCGCCCTTGGTGGCGAAGACCGGCGTGCCCGAGGCGGCGATGGCGGCCGCGGCGTGGTCCTGGGTCGAGAAGATGTTGCACGAGGCCCAGCGCACTTCGGCGCCCAGGGCTTCCAGCGTCTGGATCAGCACCGCCGTCTGGATGGTCATGTGCAGGCTGCCGGCGATGCGGGCGCCCTTCAGCGGCTGGGCCGCGCCGTATTCCTCGCGCAGCGCCATCAGGCCCGGCATTTCGGTTTCGGCGATGGCGATTTCCTTGTTGCCGAAATCGGCCAGGGAAATGTCGCGAACGATGTAGTCGGTCATGAAAAGGGTTCTCGCGGCGCGGTTTTTTCTGAGCCGCCGCTATAGCGCGGCCAGCCGACCGGAGCAATCAACACATAAGGACATCTTTATATGACGGCCCGCCAAGGTTCCTCCGCAATCGATACGGGATTGTACGTATTTCGCTCTTAAGGGGCGCAATACCCCTAGCCTTCAAAGGGATATGCGGGCGCGCTTTCCTAGCGCCCGCGTGGGTAGCGAGACGACGATTATGGCGGGCGAAGACATCGAACACCGCATGGGCTTCATGGGTCTGGGTCAGACCTCCGCCGGTTATCGCGCCATGGGCCCGCTGCTGCGCAAGCAGACGCCGGTCGCCCTCGCCGCCTTTTACGACCGGGTTCGCGCCGAGCCGACCACCCGCCGTTTCTTCCGTGACGAAACCCATATCGACGCCGCCAGCAAGGCGCAGGAGCGGCACTGGGACGCCATCATCGACGGCCGCGCCGACGCCGCCTACGCCCAATCGGTGCGCACCATCGGCCACGTCCACGCCCGCATCGGTCTGGAGCCGCGCTGGTATATCGGCGGCTACAGCGTCATCCTGGCCCACCTGACCCGAACCATCGCTGAACGTCCGCGCAAGTTCTGGGCGAACCGGCGCGAGCACGACCGCATCACCGGCGAGGCCGTCGCCGAACTGACCCAGCGAGTCATGCTGGACATGGACCTGGCCATCTCCATCTACCTCGAAGTTCTGCAGGAAGAGCGGGACCGCGTTCAGGCCGCCCATGACGAGGCAGAGGCGCGTCAGACCGAGGTGGTCCGCGCCCTGGACGCCGCCCTGCACGATCTGGCCGAGAACGACCTGTCGACGACCATCCCGGGCGTCTTCCCCGAACAATACCGCAGCCTGCAAAACAACTTCCACGCCGCCACCCGCGCCCTGCGCACCGCCGTCCGCGCCGTGGCCGACAGCGTCGAGGGCCTGAGCGCCGGCTCCAGCCAGTTGGCCACCGCCTCGGAAGATCTGGCCAGCCGCACCGAACGTCAGGCCGCCAATCTGGAACGCACGGTCAACGAGGCCGACGCCATCGCTCGCGCCGTGGCCTCGACCGCCGACAACGCCCGCCAGACCGCCGAGGCCCTAGCCGCCGCCCGCGTCGACGTCGAGGCCAGCAGCCAGGTGGTCGGCGAGGCCGTCGCCGCCATCCACGCCATCGCCGAGTCCTCGACCGGCATCGCCCGCTTCACCAGCCTGATCGACGAGATCGCCTTCCAGACCAATCTGCTGGCGCTGAACGCCGGGGTCGAGGCGGCGCGTGCCGGCGACGCCGGTCGCGGCTTCGCCGTCGTGGCCCAGGAAGTCCGCGCCCTGGCGCAACGCTCGTCCGAGGCCTCGGGCGAAATCCGCACCCTGATCTCGACCTCCTCGGCCCAGGTGGCGCGCGGCGTCGACCTGGTCGAACGCACCGGCGAGGCGCTGGAGCGCATCGGCGGGCGCGTCGTGGCCATCGACAGCCTGGCCGGCGGCATCGCCGGCTCCGCCCAGGAACAGGCCGAGGGCCTGGCCCGCGTCCGCCGCACCATGGGCGAGATGGACGACATCACCCAGCAGAACGCGGCCATGACCGAAGAGGCCACGGCCGCGGCCCGGCAACTGGCCAACGAGGCCGTCAGCCTGAACCAGCAGGTCGGCCGCTTCCGCCTGGATCGCGACGCCCCCCGCGCCCCGCATCTGCGCGCGGTCGGCTGACGTCTCGCGTTTAGGCACTGGCGCGCAAGGCGACGCCCGGCTTAACTCCCCCAAAGTTCGAAGGGGGAGTTTCGACCAATGAAGACCGTTCTGATGGGCGCCGTCTGCGCCCTGACGCTGGCGGCGGCCCTGCCCGCCGTCGCCCAGACCACGCCCAGCGCAGGCGCCGTGACCCTGATCCAGGCGGGACAACTGCTGGACCATCCCGGCCGGGCGCCGCGCGGCCCGTCCACCCTGGTGGTACGCGACGGCAAGGTGGTCGAAATCCGCGACGGCTTCGTCGACGCCTCGGCCTTCCCCGGCGCGACCGTGGTGGATCAGCGCGACCGCTTCGTCCTGCCCGGCCTGATCGACAGCCACGTGCACCTGGTCTCCGACATCGCCGGCCAGGCCGGCCTGCTGTCCGAGGTCACCGACAGCCTGCCCGTCCACGCCTACAGCGCCGCCATGAATGCGCGAAAGACGCTGATGGCCGGCTTCACCACGGTGCGCAACCTGGGCGACAGCGGCGGCGTCACCCTGGCCCTGCGTGAAGAGACGGCGGCCCACCGCCTGCCCGGACCGCGCATCATCGACGCCGGCAACAGCATCTCGGCCACCTCGGGTCACATGGACGGGCGTCTGGGCTTCAACGACGATTTTCGCGAACACATTGCGCACGACAACGTCTGCAACGGCGCGGACAGCTGCCGCGAGGCCGTGCGGCTTCAGGTCGGTCGCGGCGTCGACCTCATCAAGATCGCCACCACCGGCGGGGTCAACAGCCGCATCGGCGCCGGGCTGGGCGCCCAGATGTTCGACGACGAAGCCAAGGCCCTGATCGACACGGCTCATCTGTATGGCAAGAAGGTCGCGGTTCACGCCCACGGCGCCGACGGCATCAACCTGGCCCTGCGCATGGGCGCCGACTCGATCGAGCACGGCACCATCTTCGACGACGAGACCTTGCAGCTGCTGCGCCGCACCCGCGCCTATTACGTGCCGACCCTGTCGGTAGTGAACGGCTACACCGAGCGGCTGGCGGCCGATCCCGAGGCCTATCCGCCCGAGGTCCTGCCCAAGATCCGCTGGCGCATCGCCATCACCGGCCAGTCGCTGCAACGCGCCGTCCCGGCCGGGGTGCGCATCGCCTTCGGCACCGACGCGGGCGTGTCGAAACACGGCCGCAACGCCGACGAGTTCGAGCTGATGGTCAGGAACGGCATGACCCCGGCGACCGCCATCGAGGCGGCCACGGTCAACGCCGCCGACCTGCTGGGCCTGTCCGACGAGGTCGGGGTTCTGGAGCCGGGCAAGCGCGCCGACGTCATCGCCGTGGCGGGCGATCCGCTGAGCGACGTGACGAGGCTCAAGACCGTCGCCTTCGTCATGCGCGACGGCCGCATCTACAAGGACGAGCGCTAGTTCGTCGAACAGGGACGCGTGACTTCCGGCTTGGCCGCGCCGCCGCGCGCGGTTAAGCCGTCGATCATGGCTGACGACGCTTCGATCCGACCCGCCCGCGATCTCTCGATCCCCCGCCACGACTGGACCCTGGAGGAGGTCGAGGCCCTGTTCGCCCGCCCCTTCATGGAGCTGGTGTTCGAGGCCGCGACCGTGCACCGCCGCACCTTCGACCCCAGCGAAGTGCAGAAGTCCCAGCTGCTGTCGGTCAAGACCGGCGGCTGCGCCGAGAACTGCGGCTACTGCTCGCAGTCGGCCAGCTTCAAGACCGGGCTGAAGGCCGAGAAGCTGATGGAGCCGACCGCCGTCATCGCCGAGGCCATGGCGGCCAAGGCGGGCGGGGCCAGCCGCTTCTGCATGGGTGCCGCCTGGCGCGAGCTGAAGGACCGCGACACGCCCAAGCTGGCGGCCATGATCTCGGGCGTGAAGGCGCTCGGTCTGGAGACCTGCGCCACCCTGGGGATGCTGAACGCCGACCAGGCGAAACAGCTGAAGGACGCCGGCCTCGACTACTACAACCACAACCTCGATACCGGGCCCGAGTACTATGCCGAGGTGGTGACGACCCGCACCTATCGGGACCGGCTGGAGACGCTGCAGCACGTCCGCGACGCGGGCATGTCAACCTGCTGCGGCGGCATCGTCGGCATGGGCGAGAAGCGCCGCGACCGCGCCGGCCTGCTGCACGCCCTGGCCACCCTGCCCGCCCATCCCGACAGCCTGCCGGTCAACGCCCTGGTCCCCGTTGGCGGCACGCCGCTGGGCGAGCGCGTGCTCAAGGAAGGCGAGATCGACCCGATCGAGTTCGTCCGCACCGTCGCCGTCGCCCGCATCGTCTGCCCCAAGTCCATGGTCCGTCTGTCGGCCGGTCGCGAAGGCATGACGCCGGAAATGCAGGCCCTCTGCTTCCTGGCCGGCGCCAATTCCATCTTCGTCGGCGGCAAGCTGCTGACCACGCCCAACCCGGAAGAAGACGACGACGCCAGGCTGTTCGCCCTGCTGGACCTCAAGCCCATGCCGCTGAGGGGCGAAGCGCGGGGCTAGGGCGTGTCGTCGCTTCGCGCTGCGCGCACGTCTCCGGTCATGATGGCCGCCACCGCGCTCGCCTGGGCGCGGGGAGAGATTCTGGATGGGCGTGCGGCGTAGATCGCCGAAAGGTAGGATCGGTCCCATTCCGTGAGCCCCTGCTGGCCGCCGCCGGAAAAGAGGTTCAACACCGTATCGAACCCTTGTGTCTCCGCCTGGGCGTCAAGCTGCGCCAACCCTATGAAGGCGATATAGTCGCCCAACTGGACCGTGTTGACCTCGCCGATCAGGTTCAGGTCGACGATGACGATGGTCTTGAACAAGTCGTCGACGATCTGGGTGTTCAGGCGCCCCGCACCCTTCCTGCGGATGACAGGGGCGGCTCCAATCGCGCAGTCATCGGGATTGCAATACAGCATGGCCGCAATGTCCGAATCTACCCTGCCGCCGCTCAGATCGCCCGGAATCCGCACGGCCCTCAAGCCCGTTTCGCTATCCACAGGAAGGCTCAAGGACCACCAGCGCACGGGGCGGTCGGCGTTCAGAAAGTCGCGGAACGCCGCTGCGCCGCGATCCAGACCGGTCACATTCTGACGAAAGAGCCGCGGATTGGCGTCATTCAGCGCTCGCGCCACGCCGCCGCCGTCCTCCGTAAAGACCACCACCAAATTGGGCTTGCAGCCGGGCTGGCCCGTCCGAAGGTCGAGGTTCGTCGCCGCGGTCGTTATGCGGTCGATGATGGCTTGGGCGGCTTCGCGGTCAAGATTGGCGACCCCGGGACATACCTCCCCGCGCCAGCGCGCTAGCCCCCGGCCGCTGGACGGCGCAGCCACCCGCCCGACAAAGTCCCGCACCGTCTGGGGCGTCGGCCGCCCGCTCACCGTCACCTCGGGCAGGACGGTGACGTCTGGATTGAGGCCCGTCTGCGCCTGGGCTTGGCCTGCCAGGCCCAGGACGACGGCGGCGACGATTACGATGCTCCGCATAAACGGCTCTCCTGCCCGCGACGTCACGTCGCGTAACAAGACTACGCCGATCATGAGCTCGCCTCAAGCGTGGCTCAGCACCCCCGCGCTCAAGCTTGGCAGCGGCCTACCGTCCCGGACGGCGGGTCATGGCCGAGGCGGGGGCCAGTTGCAGCCCGCGCGCCTCCAGGCCCGACGTCCAGCGGGCGGCGACTTCGACGGTGACAGGGTAGCTGAAGCCCGCGCCCATGGCGGCGCCGCGCGTCTTGGCGGCGGCTTCAAGCGCGTTGAGCTGGCCCATGATGGCGGCCGGGCTCTGGGTCTCGTCGATGATGCGGTCGGCGCTGGCGCGGGCGAAGGCGCCGGGGCGGCGACGCATGGAGCCGTCGTCGAGGAAGGCGACGCCGCGCTGGCGCAGCACGGCCAGCATGGCGCCCATGCCCTCGTCCGAAGTCGCGAAGCGGTCGCCCAGATAGTTGGTCACGCCGAAATAGCCGGTGGCGCGGCCCAGCAGCCAGTCCAACTTGGCTTCGACGTCGTCGGCGCCGCCGCCGGACAGCAGGGTGTAGGGGCCAGGGTCGTTATCGGGATAGCCGGTCGGCTCCATCGGGATTTCGATCATCACCTCGTGGCCCTGGGCGCGGGCCTGGTCGATCCAGGCCTGCAGCCCCTCGGCGTAGGGCACGAAGCTGAGGGTCACCTCGGCGGGCAGGCGTTCGATGGCGGCGCGGGTGGTGACAGCGTTCAGGCCCAGGCCGCCGACGACCAGGGCCACCATCGGCTTGCCGTTCGAGCGGAAGGGGCGGGCGTAGGCCTGGGCCGGAACGCGGCCGTCGGGCGCGATGCGCGGCAAGGGGCCGTTGGGACCGGGCGAGAACAGGCCGGCGATCGGGGCCTTGGGCAGGGGATTGGAGGGGGCGCGCACCGGGGCGGCGATGGCCGAACCGCCCGCCACGCTGGCGCCGTCCGGCAGGGTGATCAGGGCCTCGCCGCCAGCGGCGCCATTGGGGTCCAGCAGGGCGGGATCGCCGCTGGCCAGGTCCTGATAGAGGTCCAGCCCGCTCATGGAAAAGGCGTCGGCGCCGGTGGGGGCGGGATCGGCGGCGGCGGGGGGACGATGCAGCGCCACACGGGCCGAGGGGGCGCCCGCGCGCGGGTCGCCCAGGACGGCGACGAACAGAGCCCCGGCGGCCAGGACGAAGACGCCCGCCGCGCCCACGGCGACCGGCGGCTTCTTCAGCGTCGTCATGACGGCGCCCAAGCTCAGGCGCGACCGGCTTTCCGGCGGCGCGCCGGCGGCGGCGGCGAGGGCGGACTGGCGCTTGGCGAACATGGACAGGGCGGCGCTCGAACGACAGGGGCGGGACTGGAGAACCGCACGACGCGGTTCCCCTCACCCTCACTTATCCCCAGCGCCGGTTAAGAAACCCTAACGCCGCATTCACCACGTTGCCGACCGGCCCCCCAGGCCGGGCTGAAACCGATCAGTCCGGGGTCGTTTCGTCGGGCTTGGGCGCCTTGGCCTCGGCCGTCTCGACCGGCTTCGAACCCGGCGCGGTGACCACGACGTTGTCCGGCGCGGCGGCCAGCCTGGTCAGGTCGCCGCCCGCGCGCAGCACGTCCAGGGCGCGTTGCAGCTGATAGTCCTTGGTCTTGTCGAAGTCCTTGCCCGGCGCCTCGTGCGGAGTGTGCGGCCCCTTGCGCTCGGCGCCGATGGAGGCGTCCAGCGCCGTGGCGTAGGCGGCCTCGGAATAGATGAAGCTGGAGCGCGAGACGATGCGCGCCTCGGCCTCGGAGCGCGCGACCTCCAGGTCCGGCTCGATGCCGATCTTCTGAATCGAGCGGCCCGACGGCGTGTAGTAGCGCGCCGTGGTGATCGACAGGGCGCCGTCCGACCCGCCGCGCAGCGGGATCACCGTCTGCACCGACCCCTTGCCGAAGCTGGTCAGGCCGACGACCGTGGCCCGTTCCTGATCCTTCAGCGCGCCCGCCACGATTTCCGAGGCCGAGGCCGAGCCGTAGTTGATCAGGACCACGACCGGCAGGCCGCCGGTCAGGTCGCCTGGCTTGGCGGCGTAGCGTTCGATGTCCGTCGGCTTGCGGCCGCGCTGGCTGACGATCTCGCCGCGTTCCAGGAAGGTGTCGGACACGTCGATGGCGGCGGTCAGCAGGCCCCCGCCGTTGTTGCGCAGGTCCAGCACATAGCCCTTGATGCCGGGCTTCTCGCGCTTGAGGCGGTTGATGGTCTCGGTCAGTTCGCGGCCCGTGTTCTCGTTGAAGGTCGAGATGCGCAGATAGCCGAAGTCGCCTTCCAGTCGCCCGGTGACGGACTCGACCTTGATGACCTCGCGGGTCAGCTTGACCTCGCGCGGCTCCTCGCCGTCGCGCAGGAAGGTGACGGTGACGCTGGTGCCGATCGCGCCGCGCAGCTTCTCGGACACTTCGGACACGGTCAGGCCGGCGGCGTTCTGGCCGTCGATGGCGCTGATGACGTCGCCCGCCTGAACGCCGGCGCGGCCCGCCGGGCTTTCGTCCATCGGCGAGATGACCTTCACCAGACCGCCCTCGGAGGTGATGGTCAGGCCCACGCCGGAATACTCGCCCGTCGTCCGCTCGCGCAGGTCGCCGTAGGATTTCGGCGGCAGATAGTTGGAGTGCGGGTCCAGCGCCGTCATCATCCCCGACAGCGCCGCCTCGATCAGCTTCTTGTTGTCGACCGGAACGACGTAGGCCTGTTCGACGATGCCCAGCACGTCGCCGAACATCTGAAGCATCCGGAAGGTCTCGTTGCGCGGGGTCTGGCTGGCGACAGCCGCCGCCGATCCGCCCAGGGCCAGGGCGGCGCAACCGATGAGAAGCAGTTTACGCATTCGGTGTCTTTCCATCGGACCCGCGCGGGCTCCGGTCGTCCAGGGAGGCGCAGGCGCTCAAGCGCCAGCGTCAGATATGACGATACAATCAGCGTCCGCGCGGATTTGAAAGGACTTTCGCGCGACGACGACCCCTATTGGAGCCGCTATTGCAGCCAGGGCGCGGGGTCGATGGGGCGCTCGTCGCGACGCAGCTCGAAATAGGCCTCGCCGTCCTCGCCGGTTCGGCCCAGGGCCTGGCCGTCGCCGACCCTCTGCCCGGTCGTGACCGACAACTGATCCAGCCCCGCCACGACGACCCGCCAGCCGGGACCGAGGTCCAGGATGACCACCTCGCCCCACTCCTTCAGCGGCCCGGCGTAGGCGACGCGGGCGGGGGCCGGGGCGGCGATGACCTCGTGGCTGGAGCGCCAGCGCCAGCCGCTGGAGCCGCCGCCGAAGCGCTGCGACGGCGCGCCCTGCACCGGCGAGGTCAGGCGGCTGCGACCGGCGGGCAGGCGGGCGGCGGGGGCCTCGACCACGGCCTCGGCGATGATCGGCGTCTGGCCGCCCAGGTCGCGGATGCGCGCCTCCAGCGCGCGGGTGGCGCGTTCGGCGCGGGCGGCCTCGGCCCGCAGCACGGCGCGCAAGGCGACCTTCCTCACCGACAGGCTTTCGATCTCGGCGCGGCGATCCCCCTGGGCGCTCTCGACGGTGAACAGGCGCTCGCTCGACAAGGCGGCCAGACGGCGGATGCGGATGACCTCGGCCTGATGCTCGACCAGGGTCCTGGCCCGCGCCTGCAGTTCCGGCGTCATGGCCCGGATCAGAATGGAGGCGCGCACCGTGTCCACCGCCTTGTCCGCCGGGATCAGCAGCGGCGGCGGCGGCTTGCGGCTCATCATCTGCAGGGCCGACAACAGGCGGCCCTGACTGGCCCGTTCGCGGGAAAGAGAGGCGACCAGGGCCGCCTCGCGGTCGCCCAGCTCCTTCAGCCGGGCGCGCTGAGATTCCATCTGCACGTCGTCCTCGGCCTCGGCCCGGCGCAGGGCGGCCAATTGGCGATCCAGATCGACGACCTCGTCGCCGGCGGCCGCGGCCTCGGACCGCAGGCGGCGGGCGCGCGCGGTCTCGTCGCGGTACTCGGCCTGAAGCCGGGTCAGTTCAGGATTGGGGGCCGGCGCGCGCTGGCTGGACGCCGGCCCGGCCAGCATCAGCGCCAGCCCGGACGACAGCAGAAGAAGAGAAAGGCCGCGCCGCATCAGTCGCGGTGATAGGGCGAGCCGGACAGGATGGTCACGGCGCGATAGAGCTGTTCCGCCAGCATGGCGCGGGCCAGGGCGTGGGGCCAGGTCTGCGGGCCAAAGGCCAGGGTCGAACGCGCGGCGCGGCGCACGCTTTCGTCCAGACCGTCGGCCCCGCCGATGGCGAAGACCAGCCGCCGCTCGCCCTGATCGCGCAGCGCCGCGATGTGGTCGGCGAAGGCGCGCGAGGCATAGGTCTTGCCCCGCTCGTCGCAGGCGATCAGGTGCGCGCCCTCGGCGGCGGCCAGGATCAGCTCGGCCTCGGGGGCCTTGCCCGATTTACGGGGTTCGAGATCCAGAAGCTCTAGCGGACCCAGCCCCAGCGGACGGCCCGCCAGGGTCGCCCGCCGGGCGTAGTCGTCGGCCAGGGCGGCCTCGGGACCGCGGCCCGGCTTGCCGATGGCCGCGATCGCCAGCTTCATGGGGTCAGCCTGTCCGAAGGATCAGGCGGCGCCGGCGCCGCCGCGGTGGGCGCTGTCGATGGCCCAGATCTTCTCGATATTGTAGAAGGTGCGCACTTCGGGGCGGAACAGGTGGACGATCACGTCGCCCGCATCCAGCAGCACCCAGTCGCAGTGCGGTAGGCCCTCGACCTTGACCTTGCCCAGGCCCATCTCCTTGAACATGCGCAGCAGGTGATCGGCCAGAGCGCCGACGTGGCGGTTCGACCGACCCGAAGCCACGATCATGGCGTCGGACATCGGGCTTTTGCCGCGCAGGTCGATCAGGACCATGTCGAGCGCCTTGTCGTCGTCGAGTTTGGCGATGATGGCGCGTTCCAGATCGGTCAGGCCGACTGGAAGCGGGGCTTGATCACCGGTACTGGGACCGCCTTCTGCCTGACCGTCTTCGGAATGGACGGAATCGATCGGGTCCATTTCATGGGCCGCGTTGGAAACGGCGGCGTTTTGCGCATCGTGCGCGGACGAGGGGGTCAGCGGAGGGCTCCGAGGAGATTACTAAAGCGGCAACCTAGCACGTTCCGGCCGAAAGGTCACCCATCGCTCGCATAGAGGCAGCCCCCCGCGGACGCTTCCCGCAAAGGAAGCGTTCCTTGCGGCTCTATCCAACGCCTCCCCGGCTCGCGCTCGGAGGTTCAGCGGTTCAGGCGCGGAGGATCGCCGCCCCGGTCATCGGATGGGTCAGCGTCACATTCTGCGCCGCCTGGAGGCGCCATTCGCCCTCGCGACGCGTCGCCACGGCGAGGATCAGGGTATCGACCTGATGCGGCCCGGCGGGATGCGCCGCGCCGGCGCTGAGCCGCGTCCAGAAATGCAGGATCACGGCATCCTCGGAGATCGGATCGACATCGGGCGCGTCGATCGCCAGCGTTGAATCGCGATAGATCGATGTGTGGATGCCGACGTGGCCGGCGACGATCTGATCGGCCCCGCGCCAATAGGTCCCGAACCGGTTCACGAAGGTCGCGTCGGGATGGAACAGCCGACCGAAGGCCTCCATGTCGTGCGCGTTCCACGCCTGCTGAAAGCGCGTGGTGATGTCTGCGGGTCCGGTGCTCTGGCTCATGACGCCCTCCCTCGGCGGACGAACTAGAGGCCTCTGGGTCTCAGCCGTCAATCAGCGGCCGTCGCCGCCCGCCCGAATGGCGGACGAGGAGCGCGGATTCAGCGGCGCTGTCAGATAGGTCCAGGCCGGCGCCTGCAGGCTGGGTAGTAGTCCCGCCTGGGCCGCCGGAATGCGAAAACGGGAAAAGCGGGCGGCGGCGGGCGCGCGGCGGCTGTCCAACTGGCTGCCCGGTCGGGCAACCACGGCCACGGGGGTCAGCCGCATGATGTCGGTCCACCCTCTCCAATGGTGGAAACTGGCCAGATTGTCCGACCCCATCAGCCAGACGAACTTGACCCCCGGATAGCGGGCGGTCAGGGCCCGCACCGTATCGACGGTCCAGCGGGTGCCGATGCGGGTCTCGAAGTCGGAAACGATCATGGCGGGGCCGACCGTGGCGGCGGCGGCGCGAGCCGAGGCCATGCGCTCGGCCAGCGGCGCGGTCTCATGGCTCGACTTCAAGGGGTTCTGCGGCGAGACCAGCCAGACCACCCGGTCCAGACCCAGGCGTCGCAGCGCCGTCTCGGCCACATGGGCGTGGCCGTCGTGGGCCGGATTGAAGGAGCCGCCGAACAGGCCGACCTTCATCCCCGGATGCAGGTCCAGCCCGTCGCGCAGGGCGCCGGGTCGAGGGCCGAAGCCTTTCGGCGCGGGACCGGCGTGAAAGAAGGACAAGGGCGGCTCTTTATAGCGGCGGCGGACTTATGCTCACCCGTGCCCTAACATGGCCTCGCGGCCCTGTCTCGTTCGGGAGATCTAGAACTCTTTCCAGCTCGAGCCCGGATCGCGTTCGCCCGGCTGAGCCAGTTGCTGACCCCAGGTCACGACCATGAAGGCCTTGTGGCTGCGGATCTTGTACTGGCCGATCATCGGCGTGACCGCGCCCAGCGGCAGGCCGCTGCGGCCGTCGTAGAGGAAGCCGGAAAACTCGGCCACGCCCATGCGGTCGCGGTTGGAATAGATCGACAGCTCGGGGATGGAGACGACGTTCAGCGTCTCGTTGATCGGCACCCGCATGTCGGGGATGCCGAACACCCGGCGCATCTGCTCCAACGACAGGGCGCCGGCGCGGACCTCGAAGATGGCGTCGGCGCTGTCGCGGTCGCGGCTGATGGCATAGCCCGCGTCCGATAGGGCGGCGCGGATGGCGCTCAGCGCATAGCGGGCGTTCTCGGCCTGGAAATAGGTCTCGTCGACGAAGACGCGCGCGCCTTGCGGGATCGGCAGGGTCAGCCCCTCGACCGCGCGGTCGGCCGCGCGGTTGACCAGCAGCATGTCGGTGGCCGTCCGGGCCGGATTGGTCTCGGTCACCGAGGCGCAGCCGCTCAGGACCAGGATCGCCGCAGCGAGGGCGACCAGACGTGCGCTCGTCAAATCACCAGGCTCCGACGTTCGCCATGGAGGCCCAGGGCTCGGCCGGGGCCAGACGCTCGCCGGCCTGCAGCAGCTCGATCGAGATGCCGTCGGGCGAGCGGACGAAGGCCATGTGGCCGTCGCGCGGCGGGCGGTTGATCACCACACCCCCGTCCATCAGGCGCTGACAGGCGGCGTAGATGTCGTCGACCGCGAAGGCCAGGTGGCCGAAATTGCGCCCGCCCTGATAGTCCTCGGCATCCCAGTTCCAGGTCAGTTCGACCTCGGGGGCCTTCTCGGCCTCGGCGCGCGTCTGATCCATAGGCGCAGCCAGATAGATCAGGCTGAAGCGCCCGGCCTCGCTGTCCATCCGGCGTGTCTGCACCAGACCCAGCAGGTCGCGGTAGAAATGCAGCGACGCCTCCAGGTCCTTCACGCGGACCATGGTGTGCAGATAGCGCATCGCTCAGTGGGCCTCGGGCGGGCGGGCCGCCGGGTCGAGGTATTCGTTCTCGGGGTGCGCGTGCGCCGACAGGACGAAGCGGCGGTCGCAATAGCCGCACTCGACGAAGTCGTCCTCGCCCATCTCCAGATAGACCAGCGGGTGGCCGAGAACGCCGCCGCCGTCGCAGGCGACGCGCTTGGACGAGACCACGATCTCTTCGGGCGGGGGGAGGATGGCGTCGGTATGGCGGGGGGGCATGGGTCCGGTCCGTCTGGAAGGCTCGCGCCGTTCCTAGAAGGACCGGACCCCGAGGTCAAACCTGCGAGGCGGGTTGGGCCGAGCGGCGGAACAGCCTGTCGATCATGGCCTTGCGCTTCTTGAACAGGGTCAGGCCCAGGCAGCCGGCGCCGACCCACAGGCCGATCTCGCCGATCAGGGCCGAGACCGCCGCGATCAGGGCGGCGTAGGTCATGTCCAGATAGTCGAGCTTGCCCGCCAAAAGAGCCAGACCCATGCCGGCGTAGCCGAGGGCGCAGACGCCCATGGCGGCGAAACCGATCAGGCGGGTGCGAGTCAGGGGCTTCTTGGTCGCGGCGGTCATGAGCGCTTCTCCATCAAGGCAGGTTGTCTTTATGGCAAGGAACCTAGACATACGAGAAACACGTGTCAAGCATCATTTACATAAAGACGCGCAACCTTGTCGCCGAACCGCGCAACAGCGCCTTGGCGAACGGCCCCGCGCGCCCTACCTATGCCGCACGCTTCCGCCGTCCGAGTGAACGCCCGCATGACCGACACCCCTGCCCTTCCCGTCAACGCCATCGAGGTGCGGGGCCTGAAGAAGACCTATGCGGGCAACAAGAAGTCGCCGCCCAAGACCGCCCTGCGCGGCGTCGATCTGACCGTGCCGCGCGGCTCGATGTTCGGGCTGCTGGGGCCCAACGGCGCGGGCAAGTCGACCCTGATCAACATCATCGCCGGGGTGGTGAACAAGTCCGAGGGCAGCGTCCGCATCTGGGACCGCGACATCGACCACGAGGCGCGCGACGCCCGCGCGGCGCTCGGCGTCGTGCCGCAGGAGATCGTCGCCGACGTCTTCTTCACCCCGCGCGAGGCGCTGGAGGTCCAGGCCGGATTTTACGGCGTGCCGGCCAACGAGCGCCGCTCGGACGAACTGCTGGCCGCGCTGGGCCTGTCGGACAAGGCCAACGCCTATGTCCGCGCCCTGTCCGGCGGGATGAAGCGCCGCCTGATGGTGGCCAAGGCCCTGGTGCATAATCCGCCGGTGCTGATCCTGGACGAGCCGACGGCGGGCGTGGACGTCGAGCTGCGTCGCCAGCTGTGGGAATACATCCGCAAGATCAACGAGGAAGGCGTCACCGTCATCCTGACCACCCACTATCTGGAGGAAGCGCAGGAGCTCTGCGACACCATCGCCATCATCAACCGGGGCGAGGTCGTGGCCTGCGAGCCGACGCGTGAGCTGCTGAAGCGTCTGGACACCCGCAACGTGGTCGTGACGCCCGAGACCCCGCAGGAGGTCCCGCCCCACCTGCACGGCTTCCACGTCGCGCCGCGCCCGCACGGCGCCTTCGTCGTCACCTATCGCACCGGCGAATCCAGCGTCGAACAGGTGCTGGCCGCCGTGCGCGCGGCCGGCGTGACCATCAAGGACATCGCCACCGAGGACCCCAGCCTGGAAGACGTCTTCCTGGCCCTGACCTACGGCGACGCCAGCCGGCCCAGCCCGACGCAGGACTGATCGTCTTCGTCACCCCGGAAGCGGCGCAGCCGCTATCCGGGACCGCCGGAAGCGCCCCTCCCTTTCGTCATCCTCCGGCGAAGCGCAGCGGAGACCGGGGGACCCGGCGGCGCCCGTAGGGCGAAAACCCCGCCGCCGCGCTTGCCGTAAAGATCGCCTTCGGCGCCGCTGGGTCCCCCGGTCGCGCCGCTACGCGGCTTGCCGGAGGATGACGGAGAGTGGGATCAAACCACCATCACCGTGCCGAGCAGCAGCTTGGCCCCCGGTTTGCCCAGCACCCGGTCGGTCGCCGCCTGCAGCGCGCGGCTCAGCCACTCCACGTCCGGCGGGGCGCCGGGCAGCAGGCGCTCGCCCGCCAGTCGGATCACTTCGTTATAGGCGGCGCTGAGACGCGGCCTCGACTGGTCGGCGCGGGTCCGCAGCGCGGCGTGGGCCACATCGACCCCGACCTCGACCGTCATCACCCCGCGTCGCCCGTCGCGGCGCAGGATGGTGGCGGTGGCCGTGGGCAGGGGGATGTAGGCGCTGGCAGGCGCGCCGCCGCCTTCGCCCTTGCCTTCGCTATTGTCCGATGCCTCGGCGGCCTCGGCGGCGGCGAGCGCGGTACCCAGGGCGGCGAGGCCGATCAATGCGCGACGATCCATGCCCCACCCTGCGCCGGTCTCGCTTAAGGCCCGGTTACGGCTGGCGGGCCGTCGCGCCCCGGCGTAATCGGGACGGATGAGCCAGACCGATCTTTCCGCCTATCGCCCCAATGTCGGGGTGGTGCTGTTCAACGCCGCCGGACAGGTCTGGCTGGGCCGCCGCGCCAGGACGCCCGAACCGTGGAACTGGCAGTTCCCGCAGGGCGGCGTCGATGAAGGCGAAGACCTGGAGGCCGCCGCACTGCGCGAACTGCAGGAGGAGACCGGGGTCCGCTCGGTCGAACTGCTGGGCCGCACCGGGGGCTGGATCGTCTACGACTTCCCCGAGGGCATGGGCGGGCCCAAGTCGTGGCAGGGCTTCAAGGGCCAAAAGCAGGTCTGGTTCGCCTTCCGCTTCACCGGCGAGGACAACGAATTCGATCTGGCCGCCCACGGCGAGCCCGAGTTCGACGCCTGGCGCTGGGGCGCGCTGGAGGAGGCGCCCGACCTGATCGTGCCGTTCAAGCGCGAGGTCTATGAGCAGGTGGTGGCGGCGTTCGAGGGACTGCCGAAGTAACGCACCACCCATCCGCTCATCCCGGCGGACGCCGGGATCCAGTGAGAGCCACGCACACGACCGGGCCAGATCCCCGTAACTTCCAACGCCGAATTTGAAGCAAGGACTGGATCCCGGCGTCCGCCGGGATGAGCGGTCTTGTGGTTTGCGCCACGAAAAAGGCCCCCCGCCGAAGCGGGAGGCCCTGATCGTTTCAGCGTCGCAAAGGGCTTAGCCCTCGACGATTTCCGAGGCTTCCTCGGCCAGGATGCTGAGGCCCTGGGCGTTGACGTCGGCGAAACCGCCCTTGACCGCGAACTGACGACGCGCAGCGCCTTCATAGACGGTCACGACGCCCTCACGCAGGGTGGTCATGAAGGGCGCGTGGCCCGGCAGGACGCCGAAGTCGCCCTCGACGCCCGGCGCATCGACCTGATCGACCGAGCCCGCGAAGATTTCGCGTTCCGGGGCGACGAGGGAGAAGTTCAGCTTGCCCGCCATGGATCAGACTTCCGCAGCCATCTTGGCGGCTTTTTCGACGACTTCTTCGATGGCGCCGACCATGTAGAAGGCGGCTTCCGGAAGGTGGTCGTACTCGCCGTCGCAGATGGCCTTGAACGAACGGATGGTGTCTTTCAGCTCGACGAACTTGCCCGGCGAGTTGGTGAACTGCTCAGCCACGAAGAAGGGCTGCGACAGGAAGCGCTGGATCTTGCGAGCGCGCGACACGACCAGTTTGTCGTCTTCCGACAGTTCGTCCATGCCCAGGATGGCGATGATGTCCTTCAGCGCCTTGTACTGCTGCAGGGTTTCCTGAACGCGACGGGCGACGCGGTAGTGTTCCTCGCCGATGACCAGCGGGTCCATGATGCGCGAGGTCGAGTCCAACGGGTCCACGGCCGGGAAGATGGCCTGGGCCGCGATGTCGCGGTTCAGAACGGTCGTCGCGTCCAAGTGGGCGAACGAGGCGGCGGGCGCGGGGTCGGTCAAGTCATCGGCCGGGACGTAGATGGCCTGGACCGAGGTGATCGAGCCCTTCTTGGTCGAGGTGATGCGCTCTTGCAGGTTGCCCATCTCGGTGGCCAGCGTCGGCTGATAGCCCACGGCCGAGGGGATGCGGCCCAGCAGAGCCGACACTTCCGAACCGGCTTGCGTGAAGCGGAAGATGTTGTCGACGAACAGCAGCACGTCCTTGCCTTCTTCGTCGCGGAAGTACTCGGCGATCGACAGGCCGGTCAGGGCGACGCGGGCGCGGGCGCCGGGGGGCTCGTTCATCTGGCCGTAAACCAGGGCGCACTTGGAGCCTTCGGTCGAGCCGTTGTTCTTGGCCGGGTCCACGTTCACGTTGGACTCGATCATCTCGTGATACAGGTCGTTGCCTTCGCGGGTGCGCTCACCCACGCCGGCCAGAACCGAGTAACCGCCGTAAGCCTTGGCGATGTTGTTGATCAGTTCCTGCATGGTCACGGTCTTGCCGACGCCGGCGCCGCCGAACAGGCCGGTCTTGCCGCCCTTGGTGTAGGGGCAGATCAGGTCGATGACCTTGATGCCCGTGACCAGGATTTCCGACGAGGTCGACTGCTCTTCGAAGGTCGGAGCCTCGCGGTGGATCGAGCGGTATTCCGTGGTCTGGATCGGACCGGCTTCGTCGATCGGCTGGCCGACGACGTTCATGATGCGGCCGAGGGTGCCCGGGCCGACCGGCGCCATGATCGACTTGCCGGTGTCCACGACGGCTTGACCGCGGGTCAGGCCCTCGGTGGTGTCCATCGAGATGGCGCGGACCATGTTCTCGCCGAGGTGCTGAGCGACCTCGAGGACCAGGGTGAAGGGCTCGCCCGTCTTCTGGTCGACGTTCTGGGTTTCCAGCGCGTTCAGGATCGCCGGCAGGGCGCCGGTGAACTCAACGTCGACGACGGCGCCGATGACCTGGGCGATCTTGCCCGTGCCAGCAGCTTGGCCAGCGACAGCGGCGGCTGCGGCCTTCTTGGGAGCAGCCGGCTTCTTGGCTGCGGTTTTCTTCGGGGCGGTGGCGTCGGTCATGGGGTGCGTCCGGTTCGGATTGTCTGGTCGGTCGGGATCAGAGCGCTTCAGCGCCGGCGATGATCTCGATCAGCTCGGTTGTGATCTGGGCCTGGCGTTTGCGGTTGTACTGGAGCGTCAGGCTGTTGATGAGGTCGCCCGCATTGCGCGTGGCGTTGTCCATCGCGGCCATTTGCGCGCCGAAGAAACCGGCCTGGTTTTCGTAGAGGGCGGCCAGGATCTGCGTCGTCAGGTTGCGCGGCAGCAGGGTCTCGAGGATTTCCTCTTCCGAGGGCTCATACTCATAGACCGCGCCGTTCAGGTCGATCGGCTCAGCGTCGCCGGCGACAACCGCCGGGATCAGCTGGTTCGCGGTCGGGACCTGCGAGATCACCGACTGGAACTTGCTGTAGAACAGGGTGACGACGTCAGCCTGTCCGCCTTCGAAGCTTTCGGCGATCAGTTCGGCGATCGGCTGCGCAGCAGCGAGACCCAGGACCTTGTGCTCGCTCAGCTCGAAGGTCTTCACGACCTTGTCGCCGAACAGGCGCGTCAGGGGATCACGCGACTTCTTGCCCACGGCGATGACGCGGACGTCCTTGCCGTTGGCGATCAGGCTGTTGATCCGGTCGCGCGCGGCGCGGACGACGTTGGACGAGAAGCCCCCCGCCAGACCCTTGTCCGCCGTGGCGACCACGATCAGGTGACGCTGATCGGCGCCCGTGCCCGCCAGCAGTTTCGGGGCGCTGTCGCCCGAGACGCCGGCGGCCAGATTGGCGATGACCGAGGCCATCCGCGTCGCATAGGGGCGGGCGTTCTCCGCCTGCTCCTGGGCGCGCTTCAGCTTGGCCGCGGCGACCATCTGCATGGCCTTCGTGATCTTCTGCGTCGCTTTGACGCTTCCGATCCGATTGCGCATTTCCTTGAGGCTGGCCATCCGGCGCTACTCTCGCTCTCTGGTCAGTTCTTAAGCGAAGGTCTTGGCGAAGGCGGCCAGGACGTCCTTGAGTTCAGCTTCCAGCTCCGGCGTCAGAGCCTTCTTGGTGCGGATGCCTTCCAGCAGCGAAGCGTGGTTCGAGTGGACGCGGGCCAGCAGCTCGCTCTCGAAGCGGCCGATGTCCGACACCGCCACGTTGTCCAGGTAGCCGCGCGTGCCGGCGTAGATCGACACGACCTGCTCCTCGACGGCCAGCGGCGAGTATTGCGGCTGCTTCAGCAGCTCAGTCAGGCGGGCGCCGCGGGCCAGAAGCTTCTGGGTCGAGGCGTCCAGGTCCGAGCCGAACTTCGCGAAGGCGGCCATTTCACGGTACTGGGCCAGCTCGCCCTTAATCGAACCGGCGACTTGCTTCATGGCCTTGATCTGGGCCGAGGAGCCGACGCGCGAGACCGAGATGCCGACGTTCACGGCCGGACGGATGCCCTGATAGAAGAGGTCCGATTCCAGGAAGATCTGGCCGTCGGTGATCGAGATCACGTTGGTCGGGATATAGGCCGAGACGTCGTTGGCCTGGGTTTCGATGATCGGCAGAGCGGTCAGCGAGCCCGAACCATTGTCTTCGTTCAGCTTGGCCGAACGCTCCAGCAGGCGGCTGTGCAGGTAGAAGACGTCGCCCGGGTAGGCTTCACGGCCGGGCGGACGGCGCAGCAGCAGCGACATCTGACGATAGGCCACAGCCTGCTTGGAAAGGTCGTCATAGACGATCAGGCCGTGCATGCCGTTGTCGCGGAAGAACTCGCCCATGGCGGTGCCGGCGAACGGAGCCAGGAACTGCAGCGGGGCCGGTTCCGACGCCGTGGCGGCGACGATGATGGTGTATTCCAGCGCGCCGGCTTCTTCCAGGGTCTTGACGATCTGGGCGACGGTCGAACGCTTCTGGCCGATGGCGACGTAGATGCAGTAGAGTTTGGCGCTCTCGTCGTTCGAGGCGTTGATCTTCTTCTGGTTCAGGATGGTGTCGATGGCGATGGCGGTCTTGCCGACCTGACGGTCGCCAATGATCAGCTCGCGCTGGCCGCGGCCGACGGGGATCAGGGTGTCGATCGCCTTCTGGCCGGTCTGCATCGGCTCATGAACCGATTTACGCGGGATGATGCCCGGCGCCTTGACGTCGACGCGGCGACGCTCGGTGAACTGGATCGGGCCCTTGCCGTCGATCGGCTCGCCCAGCGGGTTGACGACGCGGCCCAGCAGGCCCTTGCCGACCGGCACGTCCACGATCTCGCCCAGACGACGGACTTCGTCGCCCTCGGCGATCTGCGCATCGGCGCCGAAGATCACGGCGCCGACGTTGTCGCGCTCGAGGTTCAGGGCCATGCCCTTCACGCCGGCCTTGGGGAACTCGATCATTTCGCCGGCCTGGACATTGTCCAGACCGTGGATGCGAGCGATGCCGTCGCCGACCGACAGCACTTGGCCGACGTCGGAAACATCGGCTTCAACGCCGAAGTTGGCGATCTGCGACTTGAGGATGGCCGAGATTTCGGCGGCGCGGATGTCCATGGTGGGCTCTCTGGCTTTCGTCTTCGGTGCGGACCCGCTGGCCCGGCTTGAACTTGGAATTCGGGGTCTTTAGGCGCGCTTGAGCGCGAACTTCATCTGGTCGAGCTTGGTCTTCAGCGAGGCGTCGAACAGCTTCGAGCCCACCTTGACCTTCAGGCCGCCCAGGATCGATGGATCGACGCGGGCGGTCAGTTCGGGATCGCGGCCCAGAGACGCGCGCAGGGCCGACAGAATGCTCTTGGTCTGGGCCCCCGACAACGGCAGGGCCGAGACCACCTCGGCGGCGACGACGCCGGTCTTCTTGGCGTACAGCGCCTGGAAGCCCGCGATCACGCCCGGCAGGTCGCGAGCACGATGGTTCGCCGCCAGCAGACCAAGGAATTTCTTGGTGACAGCGTTGAACTTCGCCTTGTCGGCGATGGCCGACAGGCCCTTGCCCTGGTCCTCGGCGGAGATCACCGGCGACTGGGCCAGGCGGCGCAGGTCGGCGCTGTCCAGCCAGGCGGCCTTCAGCGAGGCGAGATCGCCGCGCACGGCGTCGAGCGCCCCCGTCTCTTCCGAGAGGTCGAACAGCGCCTGAGCATACCGTCCGCCGACTTCCGTCGTTCTGAAATCGTCCGCCACGTAATAAAGGTCCGCGATTTGAAGCGTTTGGGTCGAGTCCGGCCGCGATCTCTCGCGCCAGCCAAGGGCTTGATTTGCTTATGGAAAGCATACTTGGGACACATCTTTCGATGCATCCTTCGTCAAAGCCGCGCGGCTGATAACACGCAAGCCCCCCGGTCGCAACCAACGGGAACGGAACGATAAGGTCGCACCCGCGCTCTTTCGGCGCGCTACAACGGGGTTTCGATGGCCGCCTCGACTTCGAAGAACGTCATCCTCGCCGCCCTGGCCGGCAATACGGCCATCGCCGTGATCAAATTCGCCGCCGCCCTGTTCACCGGCAGCGCGGCCATGATGAGCGAGGCCATCCACTCCGCCGTCGATACCGGCAATCAGGTTCTCTTGCTCATCGGGCTGAGGCGGGCCGCCCGTCCGGCCAGCGAGACCCACCCCTTCGGCCACGGGCTGCAGCTCTACTTCTATACGTTCGTCGTCGCCGTGCTGATTTTCGGCCTCGGCGCCGTCATCTCCGTCCTGCACGGGATCGAACGCATCCGCGCCCCCCAGCCGATCGAGAACCCCTGGGTCAACTATGTCGTCCTGGGCCTGGCGGTCCTGTTCGAGGGCGGGTCGTGGTGGGTGGCGCTGAAGGCCTTCAATCGTGAAAGGGCGGGCCGCCCCCTGCTGCGCTCGGTGCAGGACAGCAAGGACCCGACCATCTTCACCGTCCTGTTCGAGGACACCGCCGCCCTGACCGGCCTGGTCATCGCCCTGATCGGCGTCGTCGCCAGCCATGTCTTCGACCTGCCGATGATCGACGGCGTCGCCTCGGTGGCCATCGGCGCGGTCCTGGCCGTCACCGCCGGCTTCCTGGCCTATGAGAGCCAGAGCCTGTTGACCGGAGAGGCGGCCGATCCCGCCACGCGCGCGGGGATCGCCGCCATCGCCAAGGCGGAGGCGGGCGTGGTCGGACTGAACGACCTGCGCACCATGCATTTCGGACCCAATGAAATCCTGGTCGCCCTCAGTCTCGATTTTCAGGACGACCTGACCGCCGCCGAGGTCGAGGCCACCGTCGCCCGGCTGGAGCATCGCCTCCGCGCCGCCTATCCCCAGGCGGGCCGCATCTATGTCGAGGCCCAGAGTCTGGCCAGCCACGCGGCCGTTCGCGCCGCCGTCATGGCCGGCGGCGGCCCCGGCGCCCTGGTCTCCGACGTGCCGGGTGCGACGACGCCGCCGCCGGCGCCCGCTTGATGCAACCTCACGATCCCGTTACCGCTTAGGCTTCATCACATCTCAGGACCCCCGATGCTTGAAAGCATAACCCCCCTGTTGAGCGACCCGGCCGCCTGGGCGGCTCTCGTGACCCTGGTGGTCATGGAGGTCGTTCTCGGCATCGACAACCTGATCTTCATCTCGATCCTGTCGAACAAGCTGCCGCCCGAGCATCGTCAGCGCACGCGCCGCATCGGCATCGGCCTGGCCCTGATCATGCGTCTGGCCCTGCTGGCCGCCATCGGCTGGATCGTCGGCCTGACGGCGCCCGTCTTCGACCTCGGCATCCACGGCGAGAGCTTCGACACCGCCTTCAGCTGGCGCGACCTGATCCTGATCGCGGGCGGCCTGTTCCTGGTGTGGAAGGCCACCAAGGAAATCCACCACGCCGTCGACGTCACCCCGACGAACGACATGCTGGAGAAGGACAAGAAGGACGTCGTCATCACCAACGTCGGCGCCGCCATCGTCCAGATCATCCTGCTGGACCTGGTGTTCTCGGTCGACTCCATCCTGACCGCCGTCGGCATGACCGATCACGTGCCGATCATGATGGTCGCCGTGATCATCGCCGTGGCCGCCATGCTGCTGGCCTCGGACCCGCTGGCCGACTTCATCGACAAGAACCCGACCGTGGTCATGCTGGCCCTGGGCTTCCTGCTGATGATCGGCGCCGTGCTGATCGCCGACGGCTTCGGCGTCCATGTGCCCAAGGGCTATATCTACGCCGCCATGGCCTTCTCGGCCCTGGTCGAAGGGCTGAACATGTGGTCGCGCAACGCCCAGATCAAAAAGGACCGGGCCGAAGAAGCCGCCCAGCGCGCGCTGAACAAGGCCGAGACCGCCGAGCCCGGCGTCTGATCGTGCGTCTCTGGCCAGTCCTGGCGATGCTTCTGTTGGCGCTTCCCGCGTCGGCCGAGGCGCAATCGCCGGGGCCGACCGCCCCTTCTGCCGCCGCCACGCGACCGCCGGTCTATGGCTATGAGGTGGTGCGGGCCTTCCCCCACGACCCGACAGCCTTCACCCAGGGTCTCGTCTTTCGCGACGGTGAACTGATCGAGAGCACGGGCCGCGAGCCATCCAGCGTTCGCCGCGTGCGGCTGGAAGATGGCGTCGTGCTGCAAAAGCGCGAACTCGACCCCGAATATTTCGGCGAAGGCCTGACCGAGATCGGCGGCCGCATCATCAGCCTGACCTGGAACAACGGCGTCGGCTTCGTCTGGAACGCGACCGACCTGACCCAGACCTCCCGCTTTACCTATACGGGCGAAGGCTGGGGCCTGACCCACGATGGAACGCGACTGATACTGTCGGACGGATCGCCCAGTCTGCGCTTCTTCGATCCTACGACTTTCACTGAGACCGGAAGTGTCGCCGTCACCCTGAACGGCCGTCCGGTGCGTCAGCTGAACGAGCTGGAATGGATCGACGGCGAGATCTGGGCCAACGTCTGGCAGACCAACTACATTATTCGCATCGACCCGGCCTCGGGCCACGTCGTCGGCGTCGTCGACCTGAAGGGCCTGCTGCCCGCGGGTCAGGTGAAGGACCCGCGCGACGACGTCCTGAATGGCATCGCCTGGGACGAAAAGAACCGCCGCCTGTTTGTCGCCGGCAAGAACTGGCCCAGCCTGTTCGAGATTCGGCTGACCGGGCCGCGTTAGCCCCCTCCCCGCTCATCCCGGCGGACGCCGGGATCCAGTCCTTTGGCTTCAAGCCCCGGCACCTGAAGTTCTCACTGGGCCCCGGCGTCCGCCGGGGTGAGCGGGAGTGAGTGGCGGCGCTCAAGCAGCGAGCCGCCGCGCGGCGAGCGTTAGCGCCCCCTACAGGAAACTATAAGGATCCACATCCACCGTCAGCCGCACCGAGGCCGGCACCTTCACCCGCGCCAGCCAGGCGCGCAGGAAGGCCTGGAGGTTCACATCGCGGTCGGCCCGGACCAGCAGCCGCTTGCGCCGTCGCCCGCGCACCAAGGCCAGCGGCGCGTCGGCGGGGCCATAGACCTCCAGCCGCTCGGCGTTGGGGATGGCCTCGGCCAGATCGCGGGCGACCTTTTCGACCGCCATGGCGTTCTCGCTGGACAGGATGATCGCCGCCAGACGGCCGTGCGGCGGCAGGGACGCCGCCTCGCGCTCGCCCATCTCGGCCTCGACGAAGGCGTCGCGGTCGCCCGCCGCCAGGGCCATCAGCACCGGATGTTCCGGCGTCCAGGTCTGCAACAGGGCGCGGCCCGGCTTGTCGGCCCGCCCGGCCCGGCCCGTGGCCTGGGCCAGCAGCTGATAGGTCCGCTCGGCGGCGCGCAGGTCGCCGCCGCGCAGGCCCAGATCGGCGTCAACCACCCCGACCAGGGTCAGGCGCGGGAAGTTGTGGCCCTTGGCCGCCGCCTGGGTTGCCACCAGAATGTCGATCTCGCCCTCGGCCATCGACTGGATCAGGGCGCGCGCCGATGCCCCGTCCGGCACAGTGTCGGAGCTGAAGACGGCGGTGCGCGCCTCGGGGAAGAGCTGGCGCACCTCCTCCTCGACCCGCTCGACGCCCGGGCCGACCGGGACCAGCGAGTCCTCGGCTCCGCACGACGGACAGAGCTTGGGCTTCATCATAGAAAAGCCGGTCAGGTGGCAGACCAGCCGCCCGGTGTAGCGATGCTCGACCAGCCAGCTATCGGTGTCGGGCGCCGTCAGCCGGTGGCCGCAGGCGCGGCACAGCACCACCGGGGCATAACCGCGCCGGTTGAGGAAGAGCAGGGTCTGTTCGCCACGCGCAAAAGTCTCGCCTATGGCCTCGCGCAGCGGCGCTGACAGCCAGGTCTGCGGGTCCGGCGGACAGGTGCGCAGGTCGATCAGGTCGATGTCGGGCAGGACCGCCGCCCCGTGCCGCGCCGCCAGCTTCAGCCAGCCGTAGCGGCCTTGGCGGGCGTTCCACAGGGTCTCCAGCGACGGGGTGGCCGAGGCCAGAACCACGGTCGCGCCCTCGATCCGGCTGCGCGCCACGGCTAGGTCGCGGCCGTGATAAACCAGACCCTCTTCCTGCTTGAAAGAGCCGTCGTGTTCCTCGTCCACCACCACAAGCCGCAGGTTGGCGTAGGGCAGGAACAGGGCCGAGCGCGCCCCGACGACAATGTTGCAGCGCCCGGCGACCACCGCCTCCCACACCTGACGGCGGCGCGGCGGCGTCACGCCCGAATGCCATTCCGCCGGGGCCGCGCCGAAGCGGGCGGTGATCCGTTCGATCAGGGCCTGGGTCAGGGCGATTTCGGGCAGCAGGATCAGCACCTGCGCCGCCGGGTCCGCGCGCAACGCTCGCGCCGCCGCCTCCAGATAGGCCTCGGTCTTGCCCGAGCCCGTCACCCCGTCCAGCAGGAAGGGGGCGAAGCCGCCCTTGGCCACGGCTTCGGCGATCACGGCCGCCGAAGCCGCCTGATCCGGGTTCAGGGTGGCGGGGGCATGGTCGGGATCGGGGGCGTCGAAGACGGCGACCGCCGGGGTCTCGACGACCATCAGCACGCCCTCGTCGACCAGCCCCTTGACCACGCCCGACGACACATTCGCCGCCCGCGCCAGATCGGGCCCGGTCATCGACCGCTGGCCCAGGGCCTCCAGCACCGCCGTCCGCGTCGCCGTGGGGCGGGCGGGGCTGCGGCCCTCGACCCGTTTGACCCGTCGCTCGGGCCGGGGCCGGGGCGCGCGCAGACCCTTCAAGGCCGTGGCCGCCATTTCGCCCGGCGGGCTTAGCGTCCAGCGCGCCGCCCATTCGACAAAGGTCAGGGTCCGTTCCGGCAGGCGATGCTCGCTCAGCACCTGATCAATCGCCTTCAGCCGCCGGTTCGAGCCCGTGGTCTCGAACACTTCCGCCACCACGCCCCGGATCAGACGCGGGCCCAGCGGCACGGTCACCTGATCGCCGCGCACAGCCGACAGCCCCTCTGGGACCTCGTAATCGAAGGCCTCGGGCACCGGCAGGGGAATGAGGACGGAGGCGACTTTCACCGCGCTTCTCCTCCCCATGAAATGGGGAGGTGGATCGGCGGCGCAGCTGACGAGACGGAGGGGCCGCTTGATTTCGCCGCAACAGCCCCTCCACCCCTTCGGGGTCCCCCTCCCCACACAGTGGGGAGGAAAAAGGAAGCTCGCCCTTCGCCTTTGTCGGCGCTAAAACCTCGTCCCATGAAACTCTTTCTCGACACCGCTGACGTCGCCGTCATCAAGGACATGCTGCCCACCGGGATGGTGGACGGCGTCACCACCAATCCGTCGCTGATCGCCAAGTCGGGTCGGAACATCGCCGAGGTCATCGCCGAAATCTGCGCCCTGGTCGAGGGGCCGATTTCCGCCGAGGCCGTCGCGACCGATTTCGAGACCATGGTGAAGGAGGGCGACAAGCTGGCCGCCATCGCTCCGAACGTGGTCGTCAAGCTGCCCCTGACCTGGGACGGCCTGCGCGCCACGCGGGCCTTTGCCGACAAGGGGATCAAGACCAACGTCACCCTGTGCTTCTCGGCCGCCCAGGCCATGCTGGCCGCCAAGGCGGGCGCCACCTTCATCTCGCCCTTCGTCGGTCGTCTGGAAGACGTCGGCGCCGACGGCGTGGGCCTGCTGGAGGAAATCCGCGCCCTCTACGACATCCACGATTTCGACACCGAAATCCTGGCCGCCTCGCTGCGCAATCCCGATCACGTCACCGCTGCCGCCATCGCCGGCGCCGACGCCGCCACCCTGCCGACGGACGTTTTCAACGCCTTGGTCAAGCACCCGTTAACCGACAAGGGTCTTGATGCGTTTTTGGCCGACTGGGGCAAGACTGGTCAGTCGATCCTGTAACTCCGACCCCGGAAAGAGGTCCTGCTTGAGCACTTCCCTGGACCTCTCTTCTGATCACGCCGAAGGCCTTCACTGGCCCGAGGTGCGGGCCTGGCTGAACGCCCACCCCGACCGGCTGCTGGACGACCGCACCCTTCTGGAAGAACTGGGCCTGCGCGCCACCGGCCGCAACGTGGTCGATTTCGGCCGCGCGGCCCTGACCCGGCTCGAAGCCGTGGTCCAGCGCGAGGCTGGCGCGCGGAAACAGATCGAAGAGATCGCCCGCGCCAACTTCGCCGCCCAGACCCAGACCCACGTCTCGGCTCTGGACCTGATGGAAGCGACCAGCCACGCCGAGCTGTCGCGTCAGTTGGACGCCACCTCGCAAGGTCGCTTCGGTCTGGCCGGGGGCGCCATCGCCATCGAGAAGCCCGGCGGCGTTCCCTTCGGCTGGAAATCGCTGGAGCCGGGCCGCGTTGATGCGCTTCTGGGCGACGACGGTCTGGACTGGCTCGGCCCCAACTTCACCGGTCTGGACCTGTTCGGCCCCGCCGAGGGCGCGGTGAAATCCGTCGCCCTGGTGCGGATGAGCCTGCACCTGCCCGGGTCGGACGGCGCCCGCCCGGCCCTGTGCGCCTTCGGCTCGCACGAGGACGACGGCTTCACCCCGGCCATGGGCTGCGAACTGGTGGCCTTCATCACCCGCGTCGTCGAACGCATGGCCGAGCGATGGGCGTTGCAGGCCTGACCGCGCCTGAAGCCCTCCTCGCCTGGCTTGAGCATCTGGCGCACGAACGCCGCCTGTCGCCAAGCACGCTGGAGGCCTATGGCCACATAGGACGGCACTATGTCGCCTTCCTGGAGCGCCATCGCGGCGAACCTCAAACCCTGGCCGATCTGGGCGCCGTCACGGCGGCCGAGGTCCGCGCCCATATGGCCGAGCGCCGCAGTGGCGGGCAGCATGGGGGCGACCGCCCCCTGAACGCCCGCTCGCTCAGCCAGACCCTGGCGGCCATCCGCGGCTTTCACGTCTTCCTCGACCGGCGCTGCGGCACGCCCGCGCCGCAACTGGCCCTGGTGCGCGGCCCGCGCGTCAAGCCGTCCCTGCCCCGCCCGGTCACCGAAGATCAGGCCATGGGCCTGCTGCATGAACCCGAGTCGGACCCCGACGCCGCGCCGTGGGAGGCCGCGCGCGACCGCGCCGTCCTGACCCTGCTCTACGGCTGCGGCCTGCGCATTTCCGAGGCCCTGTCGCTGAAGCGCTCAGACGCCCCCCTGCCCGACGCCCTGCGCATCGCCGGCAAGGGCGGCAAGATGCGGCTGGCGCCGGTCCTGCCGCAGGTGCGCGAGGCCATCGACGCCTATCTGGCGCTTCAGCCCTTCATCCTGGAGGCGGACCAGCCCCTGTTCCGCGCCAGGCGCGGCGGCCCCTTGAGCCCCCGTCAGGTTCAGGCCACGGTCCAGCGCCTGCGCGGCCGCCTCGGCCTGCCCGCCTCGGCCACGCCCCACGCCCTGCGCCACAGCTTCGCCACCCACCTTCTGAGCGCCGGGGCGGACCTGCGCTCCATCCAGGAACTGCTGGGCCACGCCAGCCTGTCCACCACCCAGAAATACACCCAGGTCGACGCCGCCCGTCTGCTGGCCGCCTACGCCGAGGCCCATCCTCGGGGCTGACCCGGCCTCGGGGCTGACTGGTCAGCGGCCTCGAACGGCGCCTATTCTCCGTGCGGGGATGGATCGCGGCGTGGAGGCAGGCCGGTGCGTGAACCGAAATCCGTCAGCCATCCCTCGCGGCGAGCCGCGCTCGTTCTGACAGCGGGCGGCGTGGTCGCCCTGGCCCTTCCCGGCCAGGGCGCGGCCCAGACCCCGCCGCCGGCTTCGCCTCCGCCCGAACCCGACGAAACCGCGCGTCTGCTCGAAAACCTGCTGACGCGTATGGGCGTCAAGGTGAACGTCGGCAGTCTGCGCGAGCCCCTGTTCGTCATCGACACGGGGGCGGAGCGCACGGCCATTTCGGATCGTCTGGCGAACGAGCTGAACCTGCTCCCCGGCCCGCCGGTAATGGTCCACGGCATCACGGCGGCGGAGGCGGTGCGGACCCTCGAACTGCCGCGGCTGGATTTCGCGGGGCGGCGCTTCACCCATCTGACGCCGCCGGTCTTCCCCTATGAGGTGCTGGGCGCCGACGGGCTTCTGGGGCTGGACGTCCTGTCGCGCTTTCGGCTGACGCTGGAGCTGCGCCAGCGCCGGGTCATGCTGGCGCCCTCAGGTCCCGACGTGGTCGAGCGCGGCATCGCCTTCGGCGTGGCCAGCCGGATGCGCAGCAATATCACCGACACGCGCAGCGGCCGCTTCGGCCAGTTGATCCTGACCAATGTCCAGGTCGAGGGCGTGCCGGCCATGGCCTTCGTCGACAGCGGCGCCCAGTATTCGATCGCCAACCTCGCCCTGATGCGCGCCATCGACGCGCGGATCGGCCCCGCCGCGCGCCAGTCCATCCGGGTCTATGGCGTCATCGGCCAGTCGCTGATGGTCGACAGCGGCGCCGTCTCCAGCCTGCGGCTGGCGCGCCGCGAACTGGGGGCCACGCCCCTGCTGTTCGGCGACCTGCACGCCTTTCAGGTTCTCGGCCTGATCGAACGACCGGCCCTGCTGCTGGGAGCCGACATCCTGACCCGCTTCAGCCGCATCACCCTGGACTACGGCCAATCGCGCATGGCTTTCGGCGGTCTGCTCAGACGCCCGCCGCCACTCCAGACGCTTCCGGGCGTCAGATCGCCCTGACAGCGCCCCCGTCCACACGGATCAACGAACCGGTGACATAGCCGGCCAGGGGGCTGGCCAGAAAGGCGGCGACGGCGCCGAACTCCTCGGTCGTGCCGATGCGGCCGGCGGGGATGGACTTGACCGATTCGGCGCGGGCCTCGGCGGGTTCGACCCCGGTGGCGGCGGCGCGGGCGGCGTCCAGACGCTCGATGCGCGGGGTGTCGATGCGGCCCGGCAGCAGGGTGTTGACCGTCACGCCGTTGGCCGCGACCTCGCCCGCCAGGGTCTTGGCCCAGGCCGCCACCGAGGCGCGCAGGGTGTTGGACACGCCCAGCGTCGCCGCCGGCTCGATCACGGTGATGGAGGCCACGTTGAGGATCCGCCCCCAGCCCATGGCCCGCATCCCTGGCAGCACCCGGTCCGTCAGACGAAAGACCGACAGCACCATGGACTCGAAATGATCGCGCCAGACCGAGGGATCCAGCCCGTTCACGCCCGACGGCGGTGGCCCGCCGGTGTTGTTCAGCAGAATCTCGATCGGCCCGCCCAAGGCCGCCTCGGCGACGTCCACCGCCTTCAGCAGTCCCTCATGATCGGCCAGATCGGCGGGGGCGATCACCGCCTTGCCCGGCCCCATGGCGTTCAACTCGTCGGCCACGGCCTGCAGCTTGGCCGCATCGCGCGACAGCAGGGCCACATGCGCCCCCTCGGCCACCAGAGCCCTCGCCACAGCCCGTCCCAGGCCGCTGGAGCCGCCGCAGATCAGGGCGCGCTTGCCGGTGAGATGAAGGTCCATGGCATGATCCGGTATCATTGAAAGGTGAGACTACGGATATGGTCACGCAGAATGCAAAATGCGATGCGCCAGCGTTCTCATCTTCGTCCGCCGCCTTCCATCTTCACGCCTCCTCGAAAGAAGCCCCAGGTGAAAACCTCCATATTGTTCGCTGCCGCCGTGCTGACCGCCAACGGCGCCGTGGCGCAGGATTTCATTCCCCCGACCTGGGCGACGCCGCCGGATGGAGACCTAGCGAGCGACCTCTTCCCCGGCTTTGCAGGCTTTCTCGGCGTCGATGGCCACGCGACCGTGACGTGCCGCGTCTCCGAGGATGGCCCTCCATTTCGTTGTCGAATAATGGAGGAAATGCCCGCCGGCCTGGGTTTTGGGGCCGCCGCGCGCTTGGTCGTCGCCAGCGGCCAAATCCGCGCAGCACGCCGGAAGGGAGGCATTATCCCGGCGACCATCCAAACCACCGTGCGCTTCGTCCACCCCGAAGTCCCGACTTTCGGCGGATGGACCGGGCCGGAGCCGTCCGCCCAGAGGTTGGCTCTGGCGAAAGCGCTGCTGGCGAGCGGAAAGAAGAACACCAAGTACCTGCCCTCCTATCGCGAAATGATGCTGGACGGCTTGGACACTGACAGAAGGAACGTGGTGCGTGCCTGGCTCGACGAGTTGATGCCGTATGATGAAGCGCAGGAAACCTCGGCGGCGATGACGCAACTCGCGCGCCTGTTCAGCGAAGATGAGCTTCGTAGCCTGCTCGCCGGAGAGGAGGTGGCGCCGCCTTCCGAAGAGGAGCTTCTGGCCGCATGTCCCGACCCGACGCCGAAGCAGCAGACGGCCCTGGACGAGTTGCGGCGTCGCTACTGCGGGCGCTACGGCTGCGACAATTGATCGAACGGCGCGCGCGGACCTTCACCGCGACCGTTTCTGACGACCCAACGAAAACGGCGCGCCCCTTGCGGAGCGCGCCGTGATGCGTTCGGGCTGAGGGCCTGGCCTTAGGCCTGCATGGTCCAGCCTTCGACGCCCATGGCCGCCTGGCGGACGGCTTCGGAGCGGGTCGGGTGGGGGTGGCAGGTGCGGGCGATGTCTTCCGACGAACCGCCGAAGGCCATGGTCATGCAGGCCTCGCCGATCAGTTCGCCGGCCTGCGGGCCGTAGATGTGGACGCCCAGGACCTTGTCGGTCGCGGCGTCGGCCAGGACCTTCACGAAGCCCTCGGTCTCGTGGTTGATCTTGGCGCGACTGTTGGCGGCGAAGGGGAACTTGCCCTTCTTGAAGGCGACGCCCGCAGCCTTGAGCTGCTCTTCGGTCTTGCCGACCCAGGCCACTTCCGGGCCGGTGTAGATGACGCTGGGGACCAGGTCGTAGTCGACGTGGCCCGGCTTGCCGGCGATCAGTTCGATGACCGCCACGGCGTCTTCCTCGGCCTTGTGCGCCAGCATCGGGCCATAGGTGACGTCGCCGATGACCCAGACGCCGGCAGCCGAAGTCTTGAAGTGGTTGTTCGGGATGACGCCGCGCTTGTCGGTCTCGACGCCGACCGTCTCCAGGCCCAGGCCGGCGGTGTAGGGACGGCGGCCGATGGCCACCAGAACCACGTCGCCCTTGAGGGTCTCGGCGGCGCCGCCGGCCGAAGGCTCCAGCGTCAGCTCGACGCCGTCCTTGGTCGAGGCCGCGCCGGTCACCTTGGTGCCCATGCGGAAGGTCATGCCCTGCTTGGTCAGGCCGCGCTGGAAGGCGGTGGCGACCTCGGCGTCCATGCCGGCGCCGACCTTGTCGAGGAACTCGACCACGGTGACTTGCGCGCCCAGGCGGCGCCAGACCGAGCCCAGCTCCAGGCCGATGACGCCCGCGCCGATGACGATCAGGTGTTTCGGAACCTTGGGCAGGAAGAGGGCGCCGGTCGAGTCGATGACCTTGCCCTCCTCGAAGGCGACGCCCGGCAGCGGGGTCGGCTCGGAGCCGGTGGCGATGATGATGTTCTTGGCGTCGTAGATCATCTTGGCGCCGTCGGCGGCCTCGACCTCGACCTTGTTCGGCCCGGCGATGCGGCCGCGGCCCTTAAGCCAGACGACCTTGTTCTTCTTCATCAGGAATTCGATGCCCTTGGTCAGGGCCTCGACGCTGTCGTCCTTGGCCTTGTGCATCTGGCCCAGGTTCAGCTTGGGCTTCACCTCGATGCCGATGCTGGCGAATTCGGTGTTGGCGGCCTCGTACAGCTCCGAGGCGTGCAGCAGGGCCTTGGACGGCATGCAGCCGACGTTGAGGCAGGTGCCGCCGAGGGTGGCGCGCATTTCGACGATGGCGACCTTCATCCCCAGCTGGCCGGCGCGAATGGCGGCGTTATAGCCGCCCGGCCCGCCCCCGATGATCACCACGTCGTAGGTCTGGGAAGCGGCGTCGGCCATATGGTCCTCTGATCGTTCAGGCGCTGGGAAGGGAGCGGCGCGGACACTAGCGCCGGCCCCGGCGGGGTCAACCGCCACGGTCCATATAGGCCGCGACGGCGGCGGGGGCCATGCCGATCAAAGTCAAAGGGAAGGGCAGGACCGGGGCCTGAAATGCGAAACGGGGCCCGACCTTGCGGCCGGACCCCGTTTTCCCAGTCTCGACTGGAGCGGGCGAAGAGATTCGAACTCTCGACCCCAACCTTGGCAAGGTTGTGCTCTACCACTGAGCTACGCCCGCATTCCCGTGGGAGCGGTGTGCTGCTCCCCGTCGAGGAGGGGCGTATAGCGGACCTTTCTTGGCCCGCGCAACCCCCTTTTTCGTTTTCTTTCAATCGGCCTGAAGTCTTTTTCCGATACCGACGTCATCGCGGCATCCCGCCGGTCGAAATCGGCCCTCGCTGCATGAAAACAATGCCTTGCGCTCAAGCAGCGAGGCTCCGCGAGCCTCGCGTCAGCGCCCTTCCTCGCGTCAGCGGGGCGCCAGTCTGATGGCCCCGTCCAGACGGATGCACTCGCCGTTGATGTAGACGTTCTCGGCCAGGTGCAGGGCCAGGGACGCATAGTCGGCCGGGGTGCCCAGGCGGCTGGGGAAGGGGATGGCGGCGGCCAGGCTGTCCTGAACCTTCTGGTCCATGCCGGCCATCATCGGCGTCCACATGATGCCAGGCAGGATGGTGTTCACGCGAACCCCGTCTTGGGCCAGATCGCGGGCGATCGGCAGGGTCATGGCGTAGACGCCGCCCTTGGACGCCGCATAGGCGGCCTGGCCGATCTGGCCGTCCTGGGCCGCGACGCTGGCGGTGTTGACGATCAGGCCGCGCTCCCCGTCGGCCATCGGCTCGGTCTGGACCATGCCCAGGGCCGACTGCGACAGGACGCGGAAGGTGCCGAACAGGTTGATCGTGACCGTACGCTCGAAGGACGCCATGTCGTGCGAACGGATCTCGCCGGTGTCGCGCTTGCGGCTGACGGTCTTCTGGCCCGTGGCGATGCCGGCGCAGTTGACGGTCAGGCGCTCCTGGCCGTGGGCGGCGCGGGCCTTGACGAAGCCAGCGGCGACGCTCTCGTCCGAGGTCACGTCGACCTTGCAGAAGACGCCGCCGATTTCCTGGGCGATGACCTCGCCGCGCTCCTCGTTCAGGTCGAACAGGGCGACCTTGACGCCCTTGGCCGCCAGCGCCCGCGCCGTGCCCTCGCCTAGGCCCGACGCCCCGCCCGTCACCACCGCCGCAATCGAACCGTCGAGTTTCATGAGGATCGTCCCTATATTCTTTGAACCGAGTGTCTGTGCGAGGATTTAGCGGCCATGACCGCCAAAGCCAAACCGGCGTCTGCCGAATCCATGGCCGACGCCATCGATCCTGAAAGGGCGTTGGTCCCCACGGTGCAGAGGGTCAATGAAATGCGCGTCAGCAAGGGCTTCTGGCCCAAGATCCGGCGCACCGCCGCCCGCATCCCCTTCGCCGATCAGGCCCTGGCCGCCTGGTACGCGACGCAAGACCCCCAGACGCCGATCGCGGCCAAGGGGATCATGCTGGGGGCGCTGGCCTATTTCGTCATGCCCATCGACGCCATTCCCGACGTCTTCGCCGGGATCGGCTTCACCGACGACGCGGCGGTGATCGCCGCCGTGCTGGCCACCCTCGGCGCCCATGTGAAGCGCAAGCACCGCGAACAGGCCGAGGCGGCGCTGAAACGGGTGCGCGACGACGCCGAGGCCTAACTCCTGTTCAAGGGCTTGGCCCGCCACCAGCCGGTGACCGAATAGCGCGGGCCGCCCGCGAAGGGCGCGACCGTCGAGACCGCGTGCATCTGCGGCACGGTGAAGACGTTCAGGGCGCCGAAGCTGGGCGTGAAGGTCTCGGTGATCTCGCCGCCCTCGTCGAGGAACTGCAGCAGGCCGCCCCACTCCGCCCGCCAGCCCGGCGACAGGTTCAGCACATAGGCGTAGAGCCGCTCGGTCTTCGCATTGGCGTCGCTGTGCCGGTTGAGGAAATGCCCCGGCAGGTAGCGGGTCACCTGGCCGTCGGAAAAGGCGATGCGGTCGTCGCCGGTCAGGCGGCGGGCGAAGTCCAGAAAGGCCTCGGTGTTAAACAGGTCCAGCAGGTCGAACAGGATCTGCGGCGTGGCCATGCCCGCCTCGCGCGCCGGGCCCAGCCGCAGCCGGTCGAACAGGAACTGCAAGCCCTCGGTCGCCCCGGCGTAGGCCTGCTGCGTCACATGGGCCTGATCCTCCGGCGAGGACGCCTCCAGCGTCGCCACGGGAATGTCCGCGCCCAGAGGATTGAGGAAGGTGCGGACCCAGGCCTGATCCGGCGCCGTCACAGCGGCGTGCAGGGCCTCGGCCCCGGCGCCGAACAGGCCGGGCACGCGGCTGCGGCCGGTGCGGGCCAAGCGTTCGGCAGCGGCGGCGAAATCCGTCTCGCCGACCGCCAAATTCAGCACGGGAGTCAGGGGCGCGCTCATGCGTCGGTCGTCACGACGATCTTGCCCATGGCCCGACGGTCGCCCAGGGCCCTGATCGCTTCATGCGCCTCCTCCAGAGGATAGGTGCGGCTGACGCGCGGCTTGATCTTGCCGTCCTTCCACAGCTGCATCAGCTCGGCCATGTTGGCGGCGTGTCCGGCCGGATCGCGGGCGACGGCCGCGCCCCAGAAGACCCCGATCACCGACACCGACTTCAACAGGGTCAGGTTCAGCGGCAGGGATGGAATGCCCGCCGGGAAGCCGACCACCAGATAGCGGCCGTTCCAGTCCATGGCGCGAAGGGCCGGCTCGGCGTAGTCGCCGCCGACCGCGTCATAGACCACGTCGGCCCCGTCGCGGCCGGTGGCCAGCTTCAGCTCGCCCGACAGGGCCTTCTGCGCCGCCTTGTCCATCGGACCGGACGGGTAGATCAGGCCGTTGTCGGCCCCCAGCTCCAGGGCGAACTCGACCTTGTCGTTGGTCGAGGCGGCGGCGACGACGCGCGCCCCCATGGCCTTGCCCAGCTCGACAGCGGCGGCGCCCACGCCCCCGGCCGCGCCCAGCACCAGCAGGGTCTCGCCAGGCTGCAGCTGGGCCCGATCCTTCAGCGCGTAATAGGAGGTGCCGTAGGTCATCACCAGCGTGGCGGCGTCCTCGAAACTCATGCCGTCGGGCATGGGGATCAGGCTGACGGCCGGCACCGCCAGACGCTCGACCAGACCGCCCCAGCCCGGCACGGCGATAACGCGGTCGCCGCGGAACACGCCCTTGACGCCCTCGCCCACCGCGTCGACCACGCCCGCCACCTCTCCGCCCGGCGAGAAGGGACGCTCGGGTTTGAACTGGTATTTGTCCTCGATGATCAGGGTGTCGGGATAGTTGATCCCCACGGCCTTGACCTCGATCACCACCTCGCCCGGCTTGGGCGTGGGGTCCATGACCTCCTCGACGACAAGGCTGTCCGGGCCGCCGACGGCCTTGGAGAGGACTGCGCGCATACTGGCTTCTTCCATGATCCCCCGTCGACCATGGCGCCGACGCGTTTGAGAGGCTAATCAGCGCGCGGCCCGATGCAAAGAGGCCGAAGGGACTTTCAGGAGACGACCATGGCGCGACCCGCCCTCATCCTTCACGGCGGCGCCGGCGCCCGGCGCGAGCGCAACTACGACGCCGAGGTCGTACAGATGCGCCAGGTCGTCGAGGCGATGAAGGCGCGGCTGGACGCGGGCGCCTCCGCCGTGGACGTGGCGGTCGAGGCCGTGGTCATGCTCGAAGACTCCGGCCTCTACGTCGCCGGACGCGGCGCCTCGCCCAATCTGGCCGGCGCCTATGAGCTGGACGCCAGCCTGATGGACGGCTCTTCGGGCAAGGCCGGGGCCGTCGCCGCCCTGCAGGGCTTCCGCAACCCGGTCGTCGCCGCGCGCGCCGTGATGGACCGCACCCCCCACGTCATGCTGGCTGGCGAAGGCGCCGCCCTGTTCGCCCATGATCAGGGGCTGGAGCCGATCGGCGACGAGGAGGTCTGGTTCACCCGCGCCGGTCAGGGTGAAGACAACCATCCGCCGGCCCTCAGCCACGGCACCGTCGGCTGCTGCGTTCTGGACAGCCAGGGCCGCCTGGCCGCCGCCACCTCGACGGCGGGCGTGTTCGGCAAGATGCCGGGCCGCGTCGGCGACACCCCCATCCCCGCCGCCGGCACCTGGGCCGACGACTGCGCCGCCGTCTCCTGCACCGGTCAGGGCGAGTATTTCATCCGCATCGCCGCCGCCGCGCGCACCGCCTGGGGCGTGGCCGCCGGTCAGACCCTGGCCCAGGCGTCGCAGGCGACCATCGACCGCATCGGCGGCCTGGGCGGCGACGGCGGCCTGATCGCCCTGGACCGCGACGGGAACATCGTCGCCCCCTTCAACAGTCAGGGCATGAAGCGCGCCTGGCTGACGACGGACGGCGAGGTCGGCGTCGAGGTGTTCGGGCGATAAAAGTTGAACCGTGCTTCTCGGCCCTTTGCCGAGAAGCACATGAGCGCATTTTCCTACCTGTCGGCGATCTCCCTTCCCCCTCGATGGGGCAAGGGTCGGGGATGGGGGGGAGTGAGCGCACGGCGGTTAAGGATAGGCCGCTAGAGACGCCTCGGCGTCTCCCCGTCTTCATTGGAAACGTTTCGCCTCCACCCCCACCCAACCCTCCCCCATCGAGGGGGGAGGGCTTCAGGCAGTTCATTACAGAGCTGTAAGGTGCGCGGCGGGTTTTTCGGCTGCTAGGTTTCGCACGCCCGCGTCCGGGCGTCGGAACCTGACGACATGAAGACCCGCCTGATCCTGACCGCCTGCGCCTCGGCGCTGCTGCTCGGCCTGCCCGCTGCGGCTTGGGCCGAAGCGTCGCCGCCCGCCGCCGCCGTGATCGCCGCCCAGGGCGGGGTCGCGGTGCCGCCGCTGGGCTTTAACAAGCGGGTTCTGGCCAACGGCATGGAGGTCTATTCCGCCCGCGACGCCTCGACCTCGAACGTTACGGTTCAGGTCTGGTACCGCGTCGGTTCCAAGGACGATCCGGCGGGCCGTTCGGGCTTCGCCCACCTGTTCGAACACCTGCTGTTCAAATCGACGAAGAACATGCCGTCGGAGACGTTCGACCGTCTGACCGAGGACGTCGGCGGCATGAACAACGCCTTCACCGCCGACGACGTGACGGCCTATTACGAGGTGGTGCCCGCCAACCACCTGCAGCGCATCCTGTTCGCCGAGGCGGACCGCATGGGCTCGCTGGTGGTGGATCAGGCGACCTTCGTCTCCGAGCGCGACGTGGTGAAGGAGGAATACCGTCAACGCATTCTGGCCAGCCCCTACGGCCGCCTGTTCGGCCTGTTCGCGCCCGAGACCATCTATCAGGACCATCCCTATCGCCGCTCGGGCATCGGCTCGATCGAGGAGTTAAACGCCTCGACCCTGGACGACGTGCTGCGTTTCCACGCCACCTACTACCGGCCCGACAACGCCATGCTGATCGTGGCGGGCAACTTCGATCAGGCCCAGTTGGACGCCTGGGTCGATCAGTATTTCGCCCCGCTGCAGCGCCCGTCGACGCCCATGCCGGTCAACGACGTGAAGGAGCCGGAGCCGACCGGTCCGCGCACCGCCACCTACTACGCGCCCAATGTGCCGCTGCCCGCCGTGGTGCTGGCCTGGAACACGATCGCTTACAAGGACGCCGACCGCGCCGCCCTGACCGTGCTGGACGGGGTGCTGTCGACCGGCGAATCCAGCCGCCTTTACCGCTCGCTGGTCTATGAGCAGCAGATCGCCGCCTCGATCGGCTCCAACCCCGACTTCGCCCAGCAGGCTGGCAATCTGACCGCCTACGCCATCATGGCCGACGGCCAGTCGCCCGAGGCCGGCCAGGAGGCCCTGGAGGCCGAGATCGCCCGCCTGCGCGACGAACCGATCACCGCCGCCGAACTGAACGAGGCCAAGAACGAGCTGGTCGCCAACGCGCTGCGCGGCCGCGAGACGGTGGATGACCGCGCCACCACGCTCGGCATGGCCCTGATCATGACCGGCGACGCGACCGCCGCCGACCGTGAGATCGCCGAGATTCAGGCCGTCACCGCCGCCGACGTGCAACGGGTGGCCCGCCGCTATCTGACGCCGCAGCGCCAGATCACCATCACCTACCTGCCCGCCGACGAGGAACACCCGGCCAGCGTGCAGAAGATGAACGTCGGCGCCCCCGTCACCGTGGCCGAACTGGCCCCCGCCGGTCCGGTCGCCGTCCTGCTGCCGGAAGCCCAGCGCGCCCGCTTGCCCCAGCCCGGCGCCGAGGTGGCCCCCGCCACGCCGGCCGTCGCCGACTTCCGTCTCGACAACGGGATGCGGGTGCTGGTCGCCCCGACGGACGGTCTGCCTCTGGTCTCGGCCCGCCTGAACTTCAACGCCGGCTCAGCCAACGACCCCGTCGGCAAGCCCGGCGTCGCCGCCATGACCGCCGCCCTGCTGACGCAAGGCACGGCCACCAAATCCGCCCCCGAGATCGCCACCGCCATCGAACAGCTGGGGGCCAACGTCGGCGCGGGCTCGGGCGCGGACTTCACCAATGTCTACGCCAATGCGCCCAAGGACGTCTTCGCCCGGTCGCTGACCCTGATGGCCGATCTGGTGCGCCACCCGGCCTTCGCCGCCGAGGAGCTGGAGCGCCAGCAGTCGCAGACCCTGGACGGGCTGCGCGTGGCCCTCAGCCAGCCCGGCTCGATCGCCTCGCAATCGGTCGGCCGCGTCATCTACGGCGCCGCCCCGTACGGCGCGCCCGGCGGCGGCACCCTGAAGAGCATCCCCGCCATCACGCGCGAGGACGTGGCCGCCTTCCACGCCGCCCGTTATCGCCCGTCGCAGGCCACGATCGTCTTCTCGGGCGCCGTGACCCCGGCCGAGGCCCGCGCGTTGGCCCAGGCCGCCTTCGGCGACTGGCGCGATCCGGCCCAGCCCGCGCCGGCTCCGGTCGCCAAGGCCGGCCAGACCCTGCCGACGCGCGTCGTCGTCATCGACCAGCCGGGCGCGGGCCAGGCCGCCGTCATCGCCGCCATTCGCGGCATCAAGCGCACCGACGCCGACTACTTCCCCCTGACCCTGGGTAACACCCTGTTGGGCGGCGGCTTCTCCTCGCGGCTGAACCAGGAGATCCGCATCAAGCGCGGCCTCAGCTACGGCGCGCGCTCCTCGGTCGGCGCCCAGCAGGACGTCGGCGTCTTCACCGCCTCGACGCAGACCAAGAACGAGACGGCGACCGAGGTGGCCGACCTGATCCTGGCCGAGGTCGGCAAGCTGGGCACGACCCAGGCGACCGAGGCCGAACTGGCCCCGCGCCGCGCCACCCTGATCGGCGGCTTCGGCCGCTCGCTGGAGACGGTGGACGGTCTGGGCGGTCTGGTCGCCAACCTGGCGCTCTACGACCTGCCGATGAGCGATCTGGCCGACTATGCCGGGCGCGTTCGTTCGGTCACGCCGCAACAGGTCGAGACGGCCTTCGCCGGACACCTGCCGACCGACCGCGCCAGCCTGGTCATCGTCGGCGATGCGTCGAAATTCATCGACGGCCTGCGGGCGAAATATCCGAACGTCGAGGTCGTTCCGCTGACCGCGCTGAACCTGGACAGCGCCACGCTGAAGTAGGGCGCTACGACAATGGTCCCGGATAGCGGCTGCGCCGCTTCCGGGATGGCCGGCGGAGCGTCAGGTCGTCAGACAGACCACCTGGGCCACCCGCAGGTCGCGCCGCAGACGATCTGCGACCTGGCCGTAATTCTCGGTCGTCACAGCCTCGCCCAGCGCCTTCTCGTCGGCGCGCTGCTCGCCCCGGATGGCGGGGGCGAAGGTGTCGGGCGCCGTGGTGTAGATCAGGCCCCGGCGCGGCGCCTCGGCGATGGTCACGCCCAGCACCCGGCCGCGGCCGTCGAGAACCGGCGCCCCGGACAGGCCCGACAGCGTCCCCTTCAGGCCCTTGGTGCGCCCGGCCTCGGCCCAGGCCAGCACCGGCTCGTCACGCTCGCCCCGTCCCCGTATCTTCAGCGTCTCGCGGCCCAGCAGGCGCGACGCCACCTCGCCCGGCTCGCCCTGGGGAAAGCCCGGATGGAAGGCGCGTTGGCCCTTGCGCAGCGGCGTCTGCGTCGCGATCGGCAAGGCGGGGGGGCCGCCCTCAGTCAGCAGCACGGCCACGTCGGCGCGCTCGGCCAGGCGCACGTCGGCGGCCAGGGCGCGCCCGCCGCCGATCACCAGCGCCGGGCGGCGGCAGCCTTCGACCACGTGCCGGGCCGTGACCCAGCGCCCCTCTCCGGCGATGGAAAAGGCCGTGCCGGACGAGGGCTGGAAGGGAAGGTCGGGGGCGATGATGGTGACCGAAGGATCGAACGGCGTCACCGGTCCCAGCAGAGGGCCGTGCGCCTCGTCGCCCTCGGGCGCATGAGGGGCGTCGGCCTTTTCGCGTCGCCCCAGCGACACGATCAAAATCGCCCCGACCACCGCCGCATAGATGGTCCAGTCAGGAAGATGGGGAAAGCGCATCGCCGCGCCGTCTCAGCCCGTCAGGGCGGCGGCGAGGATCAGGGCCGTGGCCAGTTTGGCGCCCGCCAGCACCACGGCGGCGGCGATCTCGCCCTTCTCGATCCGTTGCGGCAGACCGGTCAGCAGCAGGTCGACGACGCGGAAGGCCAGCAGCTGCAGCACCACCGTCGCCACGCCCCAGATGGCGATGTCGCGGATCGAGGTCGAGACCGACAGGGAGGTCGCCAGCGGAATGGCCAGACCGACCAGCACGCCGGAAAACGCGACGGCGGCGGCGGCGTTGCCCTGACGGATCAGGGCGACCTCGCGCCACGGCGTCAGCAAGGCATAGACGGTCGCCCCCATGGCCAGCAGACCGAAGGTCACCAGCAGATGCAGCACCAGGATGGGAAAGCCGGTGGCGAAGGCCTGAACCTCGGGACTCGACAGGACGCTGGGCAGAGACGACGAGTCCATGATGTGCGAGCCCGCAGCCTCCAGCTGAAAACGGAACGAAAGCAAAACACCCATGCCCAAGCCCGCACGGCGGCGCTAGAGCAATGCAGCCACACTCACGAGAGAAAACAGCGTTCGTCCGCCACGAGCGACGTCAGGCCGCCGCTGCGTCGTCCGTTCCGGCTTCCGCCCGCTCGGCCTTGATCCGGGCGCTGGCCCTCTGCTTCTCGCTCTCGGACTTCAGCTGGCCGCAGGCGGCCAGGATGTCGCGGCCGCGCGGGGTGCGGATAGGCGAGGCGTAGCCGGCCTTGTTCAGAATGGCGGCGAAGCGTTCGATCGTCTTCCAGTCCGAGCATTCGTAGTCGGTGCCGGGCCAGGGGTTGAACGGGATCAGGTTGACCTTGGACGGGATGCCCTCGATCAGCTTGACCAGGGCGCGGGCCTCGTCCGGGCTGTCGTTGACGCCCTTCAGCATGACGTATTCGAACGTCACCCGGCGGGCGTTGGCCAGGCCCGGATAGGCGCGGATGCCGGCCATCAGCTGATCCAGCGGATACTTCTTGTTCAGCGGCACCAGAACGTCGCGCAGGGCGTCGTTGGTGGCGTGCAGGCTGATCGCCAGCATGGCCGCCGTGCGGTCGCCCAGAGCTTGAAGCTGCGGCACGACGCCCGAGGTCGAGACCGTGATGCGGCGGCGCGACAGGGCGATGCCCTCGTTGTCCGAAATGATGTCGATGGCGTCGGCGACGTGCTCCAGATTGTAGAGCGGCTCGCCCATGCCCATGAAGACGATGTTGGACAGGCGGCGGTCTTCCTTGGGCGACGGCCATTCGTCCAGATCGTCGCGGGCCACCTGCACCTGGGCCACGATCTCGGCCGTGGTCAGGTTGCGGACCAGCTTCTGCGTGCCGGTGTGACAGAAGGTGCAGTTCAGGGTGCAGCCGACCTGGGACGAGACGCACAGGGCGCCGGCCCGGCCCACGTCAGGAATATAGACGGCCTCGACCTCGATGCCCGGCGCGGTGCGGATCAGGTATTTGCGGGTGCCGTCCTTGGACACCTGACGCTCGACGATCTCGGGGCGGGCCAGGGTGAAGGCCTCGGCCAGGGCCGCGCGGGTCTCCTTGCCGATGTCGCTCATCAGGGCGAAGTCGGTGACGCCGTAGTGGTGGATCCAGCGCCACACCTGGGTGGCGCGCATCTTGGCCTTCTCGGGCGGACAGATGTTCGCTTCGATCAACGCGTTGCGCAGCCCCTCGCGCGTCAGACCGTTGAGGTTGACGGGGGCTTTAACCGGGGCGGAAGCGCGCGAAAGGTCGAGCGTGATGCTCAAGGCTGGATATCCTGCGGCGGGGGTGAAGCGGCGGCGTCTAGCACAAATGGGGGGCCTTGTCGCGCCCGGCCAGCCCCGCGGGCTTGAACCCCGAGCTCCCAGCCGCTAGAGGGGCCGCGTTGGGGAGTAGCTTCCGGCGTCGTTCAGCCGGGATCGCGTCAACACACTTGCTCCGGCACGGGGCATGGCGCGATCAGCGGACCAGTTCCGCCTAGCGAGACCAGCACGATCCGGGGGCCGAGCCGGCCTGCGCCCGGACGTGCTGTCACGCGCCCGGCTAAGTGAGTTCCGTCTTGACCCCCATCGCCATCGCCATCCTGTCCCTCAGCATGTCGGCCGACGCCTTCGCCGCCGCCATCGGCCGGGGGGCCGTGCACCGCCCCACCCTGCCCCAGGCCCTGCGCTCGGGCCTGGTGTTCGGCGTGGTCGAGGCCATCACCCCCCTGATCGGCTTCGGCCTGGGCATCGCCGCCGCCAGCTTCGTCGCCGCCATCGACCACTGGATCGCCTTCGGCCTGCTGGGCGCGGTCGGCGGCAAGATGATCTGGGAGGCGCTGAAGCGCGAGGACGAGGCTGAAGAGGAAGCCGAGACCAGGAAGGCCGTCTCGCGCGGCGTGATCGCCCTGGTCGCCACCGCCGTCGGCACCTCGATCGACGCCGGCGCGGTCGGCGTCGGCCTGGCGCTGCTGGGCGAAAACATCTGGCTGATCGCCGCCTGCATCGGCGCGACCACCTTCACCCTGGCCACCCTCGGCCTGCTGATCGGCAAGGCGGCGGGCACGCGACTGGGCAAGATCGTCGAACTGATCGGGGGGATCGCCCTGATCGCGCTGGGCCTCAAGATCCTGCTGGAGCATCTGGGCGTGCTGGCGTTCTGAAAGGCGTCTTGCATCGTCGGCGCGACTGACGGAACGTCCGCCGACGCCTGACCGTTACGCCGTCAGTCGCAAGGAGACTCCGTCATGCGCACCGCGCTCGTCCTCGCCGCCCTCGTCGCCCCCCTCGCCCTCGCCGCCTGCGCCTCGGGCAGGCCTCTCCCCACCTATCAGCAGGACCTCGACAGGCTTGAGGCCGACTGCTCGGCGCGCGGCGGCATATTGGCCCCCACGGGCGCCAACACCGGCCGGGCGCAGACCGACTATCTGTGCAAGATCACCGGCGGCGCGTCGCGCCTGCCGAACTACTGAGATCAATCTGACCGAGAAATCCGTGGTGGTTGGAGGCGGGATCGAACCGCCGACCTGTGGGTTATGAATCCACCGCTCTAACCATCTGAGCTACCCAACCCCTTACGGGACCCCGCGCAAGTCGTTGACGACCGGAGCGCGCGAGAGGCGTGCGTATATCGCCGCCTTCCGTCGGGTTCAAGCCGCTTAAGCGCGGAAATCACGCCGGAGGAACCGTTGCGGGCGGATTCGGCTCGCGCCCGGAACCGTGAGGCTTCATTCTGGCCGCGACACATCTGCCGTTCAGGAGAGCCCCATGCGTCCGACCTTCCTCGCCGCTTCCGCCTCGCTCCTCGTTCTCGCCGCCGCCTGCGGGGCCAATGGCCAGGATCGGCCCGGCGCGCCCGTCGAGACCCGTCCCGCCAACAATCCGGAGCAGAAGCCCGCCTTCGAAGGCCAGACCCGGGCGCCGGGCGTGCGCACCGAAGCCGCCTTGACGCACAGGGTGGTGGCGTCTGGCCTCGTCCATCCGTGGGGCCTGGCCTTGCTGCCGGACGGCCAGTGGCTGGTGACCGAACGGCCCGGCCGCCTGCGCGTGGTCAGCAATGAGGGTCAGATCGGCGAACCGATCACCGGTCTGCCCGCCGTCGATGCGCGCGGCCAGGGCGGTCTGCTGGACGTCATCCTGGGCCCGAGCTTCGGCCAGGACCGGATGATCTACTGGAGCTACGCCGAGCCTCGGGAAGGCGGCAACGGCACCGCCGTGGCGCGCGGCCGCCTGTCCGACGATCTGTCGAAGGTCGAGAACGTCCAGGTCATCTTCCGCGCCCAGCCGACCTACGACGGGGACAAGCATTTCGGGTCGTCGCTGGCCTTCGCCCCGGACGGCAAGCTGTTCATCACCCTGGGCGAGCGCTCCGACAAGCCAATGCGGCCCCAGGCCCAGGACCTCGGCTCGCATATGGGCAAGACCATCCGCATCAACGCCGACGGCAGCGTCCCATCCGACAATCCTTTCGTCGGGCAGACGGGCGCGCGGCCGGAAATCTGGTCGCTGGGCCACCGCAACATGCAGGGCATCGCCGTCCAGCCGGGGACGGGCGCCATCTGGACCGTCGAGCACGGCACGCGCGGCGGCGACGAGATCAATCTGGATCGGGCCGGCAAGAACTACGGCTGGCCCGGCGTCGCCTACGGCATCGAATACAATGGCCAGCCCATCCCGGCCGTCACGGCCAAGGAAGGCACGGAACAGCCGGTCTATTACTGGGACCCGGTGATCGCGCCGGGCGGCATGACCTTTTACAGCGGCGCCATGTTCCCCGGTTGGCAGGGCAACCTGCTGGTCACCGGCCTGGGCGGCAAGCAGTTGGCGAGACTGGTGATCCAGAACGACCGCGTCGTCGGCGAGGAGCGGCTGCTGACCGACCTGAACGCCCGCATCCGCGACGTGGCCGTGGCCGCCGACGGCGCTGTCTGGGTCATCACCGACGAGGACGACGGCAAGCTGGTCCGGCTCGCCGTCGCCCGGTAGGTCCGCAACGGTTGCGGGAGGTCAGCGCGCCTCCCGCATCTCCATCCCCGGTCGGCCGCCGGCACGCATCATCGGCGCCTTGGCCATGGCGAAGGCGTTGTCCTCGCCATGGAAGACATGGGTCTCGGCCGGGATTTCGGGATGCCCCTTAAGCTGGGCCATCGCGCTTTTCTTGCGCGCGCGCATCCGCTCAGCCAGATCGTCCATGTCCAGGCCCGCGGCGCGGGCCTGGGCGAACATGCCGTCCGAGCGCGTCTCCTCTTCCTTGACGTGGTGCTTGATCATCTCGCACAGCACCTTGACCTTGGCGTCGTAGAAGGCCTCGTCCGGGCCGCCCGCCTCGATGTCGTTGATCAGCCTCTTAGCCGAGTCGTGCTCGACATAGGCCTCGTTCATCACATCCTCTTCGATCCGGCTGCGACAGGCGGGATAGAAGATTTCCTCCTCGATGATGGTGTGGACCTTCAGTTCCAGGCAGGCCTGTTCGGCCAATGCCTGCTTGCGGTCCTTGCCCCGCGCCTTCTCGAAACTGGCGAAGATCTCCTCCACCTTGCGGTGGTCGGCCTTCAGCATGGCGACGGCGTCCATCTCTTCATAGGTCTGGGTCACGGCGGTCCTCCTGGGGTGATTGCCTCCTGAGGGAAGGCAACCCGCGCCAGGTCGTTCCTAACGCCCAGCTAGATGCGAGACATTCGCGACAAAGCCTCACGCCGGTTGTTACTTGACGTTGACGTAAACGTAGGGTTTCTGAGCCCCAAGTTTCAATTCCAGATCCGTCCCTCAAGCCGCAAGCCGCCGCGCGGCGAGCGATAGGGACCCTAGAAGTCCGACCTGTCCCTCATGCAGCGAGCCGCCGTGCGGCAAGCGGTAGGGACCCTAGAAACAAAGAGAGACGCACCTCATGGCCGACGCCTATATCTACGACGCGGTGCGCACCCCGCGCGGCAAGGGCAAGAAGGACGGCTCTCTGCACGAGATCACCGCCCTGTCGCTGGCCAGCCAGGTGCTGCAGGCGCTGCGCGACCGCAACGGCCTGGACACCTCGAAAGTCGACGACGTCATCCTCGGCTGCGTCTCGCCGGTGGGCGAGCAGGGCGCCGACATCGCCCGCACCGCCGTGCTGAACGCCGGCTGGGCCCAGACCACGGCCGGCGTCCAGGTCAACCGCTTCTGCGCCTCGGGCCTGGAAGCCGTGAACATGGCGGCCGCCAAGGTGAAGTCCGGCGAGGCCGACTTCGCCGTCGGCGGCGGCGTCGAGGCCATGAGCCGCGTGCCGATGGGCTCGGACGGCGGCGCCTGGCCGGTCGATCCGTCCAGCGCCTTCGCCACCTATTTCGTGCCGCAGGGCGTCTCGGCCGACATGATCGCCACCAAGTGGGGCTTCAGCCGCGCCGACGTCGACGCCTATTCGGTCGAGAGCCACAAGCGCGCCGCGCAGAGCTGGGCCGAGGGCCGCTTCAAGAAGTCGGTCATCCCCGTGCTGGACCAGCTGGGTCTGGTCCGCCTAGACCATGACGAGACCATTCGTCCGAACACGGACATGCAGACGCTCGGCGCGCTGAACGCCTCCTTCGCCATGATGGGCGAGATGGCCTTCGACGCCGTGATCAACCAACGCTACCCCGAGGTCGAGCGCGTCAACCACGTCCACACCCCCGGCAACTCCTCCGGCATCGTCGATGGTTCGGCGGGCGTCCTGATCGGTTCGCTGGAAGCTGGCAAGGCCCTGGGCCTGAAGCCGCGCGCCAAGATCCGCGGCGCCGCCTCGATCGGCTCGGAGCCGTCGATCATGCTGACCGGCCCGGAGTTCGTGACTCACAAGCTGCTGGGTCGCCTGGGCATGAAGTCGACCGACGTCGACCTCTATGAACTGAACGAAGCCTTCGCCGCCGTCGTCCTGCGCTACATGCAGGCGCTCGACATCCCGCACGACAAGATCAACGTCTGCGGCGGCGCCATCGCCATGGGCCACCCGCTCGGCGCCACCGGCGCCATGATCACCGGCGTGGTGCTGGACGAGCTGGAGCGCTCGGACAAGGAAACCGCCCTCATCACCCTGTGCATCGGCGGCGGCATGGGCACCGCCACCGTCATCGAACGCGTCTGATCCGGGAACCAATGACCATGGAAAACTTCAAGATCGACGTGGACGCCGACGGCGTCGCCCTGATCACCTTCGACGTCCCGGGACGCTCGATGAACACCCTGACCTCGTCCGTCATGGCCGAGATTCCGCAGCTGGTGGAACGCATCAAGACCGACGACGCCATCAAGGGCGCGGTCCTCACCTCGGGCAAGACGTCGGGCTTCTGCGCCGGCGCCGACCTGGGCGACATCGCCGGCGGCATGATCGGTGGCGCCAATCTGCAGGACGCCTATGACGCGGGCTGGAAGATGAACGGCGCCCTGCGCGCGCTGGAAACCTGCGGCAAGCCGGTGGCCGCGGCCATCAACGGCCTGGCGCTGGGCGGCGGCCTCGAGCTCACCCTCGCCTGCCACTATCGCGTGGTCGAGAACGACAACAGGATCCAGCTGGGCCTGCCCGAGATCAAGGTCGGCCTCTTCCCCGGCGGCGGGGGCACCCAGCGCCTGACGCGCCTGATCGGCGTCCAGGCCGCGATGATGGCCATGACCGAGGGCAAGTCCTTCCGCCCCAACGACGCCAAGGGCGCGGGCATCGTCCACGAGGTCGTCGAAAAGGGTCAGTCGGTTGCGGCCGCCAAGGCCTGGATCAAAAATGGCGGCAAGGCCGTCCAGCCGTGGGACGACAAGGCCTTCAAACTGCCCGGCGGCGGCCCCTACCACCCGGCCGGCATCCAGAACTTCCTGGTCGGCAATGCGATGATCCGCAAGCAGACCTACGGCAACTATCCCGCCGCGACCAACCTGATGAAGGCCGTCTATGAGGGCGTTCAGGTGCCGATGGACGCCGCCCTGCGCATCGAGACCCGCTACTTCATCAAGACCCTGATGACGCCGCAGGCCCAGGCCATGATCCGCAGCCTCTTCCTGTCCAAGCAGGAACTGGACAAGGGCGCCGTGCGCCCGGCGGGCGTGCCCAAGTCCGATCCCCGCAAGGTTTCCGTTCTTGGCGCCGGCATGATGGGCGCGGGCGTGGCCTATGTTCAGGTCATGGCCGGCATCGAGACCGTCCTGATCGACCAGACCCAGGAAGCCGCCGACAAGGGCAAGGCCCATGTCGCCGAGTTGCTGCAGAAGCGCCTGTCGCGCGGCCAGATGACCCAGGAGAAGTTCGACGCTGCGCTGGCCCTGGTCACCGCCACCACCGACTACGACCTGATCAAGGGATCGGACCTGGTCATCGAGGCCGTGTTCGAAAACCGCGAGATCAAGGCCGACGTGACCAAGCGCGCCGAGGCGCAACTGGCTGAAGGCGCCGTCTTCGGCTCCAACACCTCGACCCTGCCGATCACCGGCCTGGCCGAAGCGAGCGTCCGCCCCGAGGACTTCATCGGCATCCACTTCTTCTCGCCCGTCGACAAGATGATGCTGGTCGAGATCATCCTCGGCGAGAAGACGCAGCCGGCCGCCATCGCCAAGGCCATCGACTATGTCCTGAAGATCAAGAAGACGCCGATCGTCGTCAACGACAGCCGCGGCTTCTACACCTCGCGCTGCTTCTCCACCTTCCTGATGGAAGGCATGGCCATGCTCGAGGAAGGCTATGCCCCGGCCCTGATCGACAACGTCGGCCGCATGACCGGCATGCCGCGCGGCCCGCTGGAGATGCACGACGACGTCGCGCTCGACCTGTCCTACAAGATCGCCAAGCAGACCGCGATCGACCTGGGCGACGCCTATGTCCCGGCCGAGGGCGCCGACATCGTCGCCAAGATGGTCGAGGGCGGTCGCTATGGCCGCAAGAACGGCAAGGGCTTCTACGACTATGACAGCAAGCCCAAGACCCTGTGGGCGGGCCTGTCGGAACTGGCCCCGGTCAAGATCGACGACTCCACCCCGGAGATGGTCGAGGAGCTGAAGACGCGCCTGCTCTATCGTCAGGCCGTCGAAGTCGCCCGCTGCTGGGCCGAGGGCGTCATCGACGACCCCCGTGAAGCCGACCTGGGCGCCATCCTGGGCTGGGGCTTCGCGCCCTGGTCGGGCGGCCCGATCACCCTGATCGACCAGACCGGACTCAAGACCTTCGTCGACACCGCCGACCGTCTGGCCGCGACCTACGGCGACCGCTTCAAGGTCCCCGAACTGCTGCGCGCAATGGCCGCCAAGGGCGAGACCTTCTACGGCCGCTTCGCGCCGGAGAAGAAGGCGGCCTGATCTTCACATCAGGCTGAAAATGGAAAGGGCGGCTCGCAGGAGCCGCCCTTTCTTCTTTGAGGCGCCCCCTTCCCCTCCCGCTCATCCCGGCGGACGCCGGGATCCAGTCCTTTGGACGACGGGCCTGTGCGGTCGAAGGAGCGAGAAGCTCCACTGCGCGGGCTCGGCTCCTACTGGATCCCGGCGTCCGCCGGGATGAGCGGAGGTTGAGGGTCAGCCCTACCTGCTTCTGAACACCCGCGACGCGGCATAACCCGTCAGCGCCGCCAGGATCACGCACAGCACGCCGTAGGACCACGGCCGCCGGTGGGCGAACTCATAGATGTCGCGCTCCAGTCCGACCTTCTCGACCGTCAGGGTCAGGTTGGACACCGACACCGGCGCCCCGTCCTGAAACAGCCAGACCTCGGCGTAGTATGTGCCGGTCGGCGCTACGGTCGGCAGTTTCACCTCGGCGCGGAACAGGCCCCTGTCGACGAACTGGACCCCGTTCGGATCCGTGTCGTAGAGGGCCGCCGCCTCCTTCAGCCGGATCACGGCGCGGCGCCAGTCCAGGTAGTTTTCGCCCAGACGGCTGACCACCACGTCGCGCACGCCGTAGCGGGTGACGGTGCGGCTTTCCTGCGGCGCATCGATGCGCAGGTGGTCGACGCCGACGCCAAGACGGCGCAGTTGGCCGAAGTCCGCCACGTCCGACAGGGGCCGGGTCGAGGCTGTCATGTAGAAACCGGGCGCGCCCTCGAACAGGACCGGCCGGCTGTTCAGCCAGACGCCCATGTTGCGGGTCTTCTTGACCAGACGCACCGGCGCGTCCGGCCCGCGCACCACCACCACCACGTCGGCGGGGACGTCAGTCGGATTGAACACCGCGCCGTAGAGGACGATGGAGGCGCCGCGGAAGCTGGAATCGACCTGGACCTGGGCGTCGGTCAGGGCGGCGGCGACGCGCACCTCGCCCTCGGTGGCGACCGAACGCTCGACCGTACCGACTTCGGCGGGAACGACGACGGGCGCGGGCGGCAGGGCCTGGAACATCAATCCCCCACCCCCGGCGCCAGTAGGAAGAGATCGGTCGGCCGCACGAACAGCTCCAGCCCCATCTGGATGCCGACCAGCAGGACGATCAGCCCCAGGGCCGCGCGCATCTCTTCGGCGCGGAACCGGCCCGACAGCTTGGCGCCGAACTGGGCGCCGACCACGCCGCCCAGCAGCAGGATGGTCGACAGGACGATGTCCACCGTCTGGTTGCGCCCGGCCTGCAGGACGGTGGTGATGGCGGTCGTGATGATGATCTGGAACAGGCTGGTGCCGACCACGACGCTGGCCCGCATCCGCAGCACATAGAGCATGGCCGGGACCAGGATGAAGCCGCCGCCCACCCCCATGATGGCCGACAGGATGCCGGCGAAGACGCCCAGGCCGAAGGGCGGAATGGCGCTGATGTAGAGACCCGAGCGGGGGAAGCGCATGCGGAACGGCAGACCGTACAGCCACATGGGGCGACGGCGTTCCTTGCGCGGCGGGGTCTCGCGGCGCACCCGGTGCAGGATCTGCGTCAGGCTTTCGTACAGCATCATGCCGCCGATGGAGCCGAGGAAGATCAGATAGGACAGGGCCACGACCAGGTCGGCCTGGCCCAGCAGGCGCAGGTAGCGGAACAGTTCAACCCCGGCCAAGGCGCCCAGGGCGCCGCCGCCGGCCATGATGCCGCCGATGCGATAATCGACCGCCTTCATCCCCGAGTAGCGGATCACGCCGGATGTGGAGGAGGCGACGACGTGGCTGGCCTGGCTGGCGACCGCCACGGTCGGAGGGATGCCCATGAAGACGAGGACCGGCGCCATCAGGAAGCCGCCGCCGATGCCGAACAGACCCGAGACAAAGCCGACCAGCGCGCCCAGCAGAACCAGGAACGGCCAGTTCACCGAAACCTCGGCGATCGGCAGGTAAATATCCACGGCACGCGCCTTCGGCTGGAAGGGAACGCAGAACAGCGCCGGCAAGGCGACTAGGCTCCGGTCTTAGCGGCGGCGGCCGCGAACCGCCACCCCCGCCCTGCCTTTCACCTCGGCCCGTTACGCCAAGGCTGTCAGGCGACCGGCTCGACGGTGAAGGCGTCGGCGGCTTCGCGCGCGACGCGGCGCGTCTCGGCCGAGGTCGCGGGCGTCAGCCGCTGCACCGCCGCCAGCGCCTGCTGGTCGCCGCGCCGGGCCGCGATCATGTACCACTTGAAGGCTTCGGTCGCGTTCGCGGCCACGCCCTCGTCGCCCTTCTCGTAGAGACGGGCGACATTGTACTGGCTGTCGACGCGACCGGCCTCGGCGGCCTTCTTGAGCCAGGTCAGGGCCTCGACGCGGTTCCGCGCGCCGCCCTCGCCGTCGTACAACTGCATGGCGTAATAGTGCATGGCCCGGACCTCGCCGCCCTCGGCCGCGCGCCGCGCCCAGGTCCGCGCCTCGGCCGGATCGGGCGCAAGGCCGGCGCCGCCTTCCTGATAGAGGCCGGCCAGACGCAGCTGCGCCCCCGCATGACCCAGGTCGGCCGCGCGCTTCAGCGTCTCCAGCCCGCTGTCGTCGCCGTTGTCGAGCAGTTGCACCGCCCGGGCGAACAGGGCCGCGCCCTCGGTCGCGGCCAGGTCGGGCGACGGCACGGCGTCGGTCGGCGCGGCGTCCAAGGCCACGGCCGCCAGAGGCGCCGCGCTCGGCGTCGCGTCGATGGGCGTCCGGCCCGTCCCGGGCAGGGTCAAGGCCAGACCATTGTCCTCGGCCACCTGAACGAAGGCGTAGCCGCCGCCGACCAGCATCACCGCCACGGCCGAGGCGCCCAGCGCCTTGCGGATGGTCGAGCCTTCGCGCGACGCCTGCTTGTCCAGACGCTCTTGCAGCTTGGACTTGCCGCCGCGCTTCAGCTTCAGGCCGAACGCCTGACGCGGCTCGTCGGCGGCCGGCGCCAGGGCGGCGCGGGCGGCGTCCAGCGTGTCGCGGGTCGAGGCCGCGCGCCCCGCCGCCGCCCCGGCCTGCAGGGCAGCGGGGTCGATGAAGTCGTTTTCGGCGGAGAAGCCGTCGTCGGCGGCCGGCCCGTCGACCAGCGGCGGCAAGCCGCCGACCGGCGTCTCGTCCAGAACGTCGCTGACGTCGGCGCCGCCGAAATCGTCGAAGCCCGCTTCAAGCATGAGATCGGTCGAGATCGAGCCGAAGCGCGCCCGTTCCGGGGCGGAGCCGAACGGCGCGGGCGCGACGGGCTCCACCTCGAGGGGGTCGATGAAGGCCGGCTCCGGGTCGGGGATCGCCGGCGCGGGGAAGGGCGCGGCGTCCAGCGCGCCGCCCAGAGCATCATCGGACCAGTCGTCCACCGGATCGGCGAAGGCGGCGGCGCGCCAGTCGCCGCTCGGGCTCTCGGCCGGGCTCCACGGCGTCGGCTCGGGACTTTCCAGCGGGGTCTCGCGCCGGACGGCGCGCGTCCCGCGCTGCTCCATGCTGTCGCGGGCCTCGGCCAGAAGGCGGGCGGTGCGCTCCTCGCTCTGACGCATCCGTTCGGCCAGATCGCCCGAAGCGCGGTCGTAGCGCTGCTCGATCTTGTCGGTGTTCTCGGCCAGGCGACGGCCGATATCGTCCAGCGCCTGAGCCGACCGACGCTCGGACTGGGCGATGCGTTCGCTGAGGCGGTCCGAAATGCGGGTGATCTCGCCGCCCAGCCGCTCCAGCGCCAGGGCATGCTGGTCGTCGGACCGGGTGATGCGCTGGTCCATCGCCTGGACGTAGCGGCCCATGTCGCGGTCCAGCTTTTCGTTCAGGGCCTTGCCGAGAGCGTCGACCTGTTCGGCGGCGGGACCGCCGGCCTCGACCTTTTCGACCCGGGCGTTCAGGTTTTGAGCGATGCGCAGCACCTCGCGGCCCATGGCCTCGACCGCGTCGGCCGAGCGCTGCTCGGCGGCGCGGGTCTGGTCGCCGACCGCGGCCAGGGCGCGCTCGATGCGCTCCACCCGCCCCTCGGTCTCGGCCACGTCGAGGCGGCGCATCATCTCGCTGCGGCTGCCCTCGACCTGACGGGTCAGGGTCTCGGCCAGCTTCTCGAAGCGGGCGGCCTCGCGGGCGTGCTCGGGCTCGACCCGGCTCTCGGCGTCGCGCAGACGCAGGTCCAGCGCGGCGAAGGAACGCTCCAGCCCCTTCAGGGCCTCGGAGGTGCGGACCTGGGCCTCGTCCAGACGCGCGCCGACCTGGGCCAGGACCTCCGTGCCGACGCCGGGGCCGGCGGCCTTCTCGACCGCCTCCATGCGTTCGCGCAGGTCGCCGATCGTGGTGCGCTGGCGCTCGTCCAGATCGAACAGACGGCTGGAGACGGCGCCGAGCGCGGCGTCCAGCTTGGCGAAGCCTTCCTCGGTCTTAGGGCCGGTTTCCTGCTCGAAGCGGCGCAGGCGCTTATGGCCCTCGCGCAGTTCCTCGGCGATGTCGTCGATGCGGCGGGCGTAGCTCGCGCCGACGTCGTCCTGTCCGTCCAGACGGCGGACCAGACCGGCCACGGCCTGATCAATGCCCTGGATGGCGACGGTCGAGCGGCGCTCGGCGGCTTCCAGCCTACCGGCGATGACTTCGATGGAGGCCCCGACCCGGCTCGGCCCCTCGTCCTCGAGGCCATAGACGTCGTCGAGGCGCCGCGAGCGGCTGCGGCGGTCATAGGGATCGGGAATGGGCGTGCGGCGCGGCAGGGGCGTGACGCTCTCGTCCTCGTCCGGCTCGTCCATGATCATGGAGTTCAGCCATTCGCCCAGGGTCATGCCCGAACGGCGCGCGAGGTCCTTGGCGATCTCGCGAGCCTTGGGGTCGATCCCCTTCACGCTCCACGGCGCTGCTGCGCTCACTGATTCGCCTCCCGACCCATAGGGTGACGCTACCGCTCCAGATCAAGCGTGTAAACGTGTCGTTAACCGCTACATCTGGCGCCCGGCGACGGAACCGCCCGTTGCGCTTGCTCGCGGTCCGCCGCTTTTCACGCCGACATGGTTAACGTCGCGTTTAGATTCATCTTCTCGCAAGAATTCAGCTTGCGAAGCGGCGCCTTAGACGCCACCTGCCCTCGCCATGAGCCCTTCGCTGACCCTCATCCTGCTGGCCGCCTCGAGCGCCGTCGCCGTCTTTTCCGGCTGGCGCGGCGCCCGGCCGCCGGACCTGGCGAAGGGGCCGCGCATGGCGCCGTGGCGTTTCATCATGCTGGCTGCGGCCGCGCTGGCGGTGCTGCTGCTGATCCACCTGGCCTCGGTGCTGGGGGGTCGGACCTTCCCCACCGCCTACTGACGCACAGCTAACGGCGCGACGCCCCTCCACCGCTGCGCGGTCCCTCCTCCCCACAAAGCGGGGAGGAAAGGCGACGGCCCTCAAGCAGCGCGAAGCGCGTTAGGGCCCAAAGGGGCGACGGCCCTCAAGCAGCGCGAAGCGTTAGGGCCGAAAGAATGAGCAGGCGCCGTCAGGCGCCTGCGAAACACCAGGCCAGGACCGCCTTCTGGGCATGGATGCGGTTCTCGGCCTCGTCCCAGATCAGCGACTGCGGCCCGTCGATGACGGCGTCCGTCACCTCTTCGCCGCGGTGCGCCGGCAGGCAGTGGAGGAAGACGGCGTCGGCCGCCGCCAGACCCATCAGGGCCTCATCGACCGTATAGGGTTCGAAGGCCGCCAGACGCGCCTCATAGTCCTGATCGCCCATCGACACCCAGGTGTCGGTGACGACCACGTCGGCGCCGGCCACCGCCTCGCGCGGGTCGCTGGTCAGGAAGACGTGGTCGCCGCCTTTCTCCAGATCGCGCAGATCGGGGTGATATTCCGCCGGGCAGGCGACGTTGAGCTGGAAGCCGAACTTGGGCGCCGCGTGCATGAAGCTGTGGCAGACGTTGTTGCCGTCGCCGACCCAGGCGATGGTCTTGCCCGCGACCGGCCCCATATGCTCCTCGATCGTCAGCAGGTCGGCCAGGATCTGGCACGGGTGGCTGCGGTCGGTCAGGCCGTTGACCACCGGAACCGTCGAGACGCGGGCGAAGCGTTCGACATCCTCATGATTGTTGGCGCGGATCATCACGGCGTCGACCATGCGCGACAGGACCTTGGCCGTATCCTCGACCGGCTCGCCGCGCCCCAGTTGCATGTCGGCGGCGGTGGCGATGATGGCCGAGCCGCCCAACTGACGGATGGCCGCGTCGAAGCTGAAGCGGGTGCGCGTCGAGTTCTTCTCGAAGATCATGGCCAGGACGCGGTCCTTGCCCGGCGCATCGGCGTCGGGACGCCCCTGGGGCCAGCCCTTGCGCGCCTGTTTGCGGGCATGGGCGTCGTCCAGAATGGCGCGCAGATCAGCGGCTTCAAGCCGGTGAATATCGAGGAAGTGACGGACCATCTCAGGTCTCCGTAATCAGAACGTCAGTCGGGCCTCGGCCGAAGGAATCAGACCGACAGCTGGGCGCGAGCGAACTCGCAGGCCGTTTCGAACTTCTCGACAGCCTCGCGGGCCTCTTCGAGGGTGATGTTCAACGGCGGCAGGATGCGGACCAGGTTGTCGCCGCCGCCGGCGACCAGCAACTTTGCCTCGTCGCGGGCCCAGCCCATGAAGTCGCGGTTGTTGGGGACCAGCTTGACGCCCAGCAGCAGACCCTTGCCGCGCACCTCGACGATCACGTCGGGGAAGCGTTCCTTGAGGCCGTGAAGCTGCTGCTTCAGATAGCCGGCGACCTCGTTGACGTTGGCGATGACGGCGTCCGACGACACCTCGGCGAAGGCGGCCTGGCCGACGGCCATGGCCAGGGGGTTGCCGCCGAAGGTCGAGCCGTGCGCGCCGACCGTCATCCCCTTGGCCGCTTCGGCCGTGGCCAGGCAGGCGCCGATGGGGAAGCCGCCGCCGAGCGCCTTGGCGATGGCCATGATGTCGGGCGTCATGCCGGCCCATTCGTGGGCCCACAGCTTGCCGGTCCGGCTCATGCCGCACTGGACCTCGTCGAAGATGATCAGGACGCCGTACTGGTCGGCCATGTCGCGCATCCAGCGCAATTCTTCTTCCGGCGTGGCGCGGCAACCGCCCTCGCCTTGCACCGGCTCCAGGATGATGGCCGCCGTGGTCGGGTTCTCGAAGGCGGCCGTCAGGGCTTCCTTGTCGCCCCAGGTCAGCTGGTAGAAGCCTTCCATCTTGGGCCCGAAGCCCTCGGTGTAGCTGGGGTTGGCGGCGGCGTTGATCGCGCCATAGGTGCGGCCGTGGAACGAGCCGTCAAAGCCGTAGATGTCGATCCGTTCCGGCTGGCCGTTGGCCGAGTGGAATTTACGCGCCGTCTTCAGCGCGCACTCGACGGCCTCGGTGCCGGAGTTGGTGAAGAAGACCACGTCGGCGAAGGACTTCTGGCACAGGGCGTCAGCCAGCGCGTCCTGACCCGGAATCTTGAAGATATTGGAGACGTGCCACAGCTTCTCGGCCTGATCCTTGACCGCCTGCACCAGCTTGGGGTTGGCGTGGCCGAGCGCGTTGGTCGAAATGCCCGAGACGCAGTCCAGATACTCGGTGCCGTCAGTCGCCCACAGTCGGACGCCCAGGCCGCGCTCCACTTCCAGCGGCGCGCGATTGTAGACACCCATCAGATGACCGGACACTGGGCAGACTCCATAAAGCGAGACGGTCCCGACGCCCAAATCTGGAGAGACAAGGGCGACGGGACCGCTTCAAAAAGGGTGATCGACTTGTCGGGCGCTATTCCCGCTTAGTCAACACCGCGCCGACCGCCGTCAGCGCAGTTGCGCGTCCAGCTTCTGGATCAGAGCGGCATAGGTCGCGCCGGCCGTGGCGATGGTCGCGCCCTCGACGGCCTCGACGGCGTCGTCCTTGGAGTGGATCAGGCGGAAGACCTGGGGCGTGAAGCCCTCGGCCAGACCGTTCGCCTTGCCGCCATTGAAGGCCAGCCACATCTGGTGGGCGCCGACCTGATCCTGGAAGCCTAGCGACACCACCGGCGCGCCCGCCGCCGAGAAGGCGCGGTCGTCGGACGGCGGATACTCGGGGAAACCGACGCATTGAAGGGCGCGTTCGGCGCACAGTTCCTGCACCGCGCGGGTGACGAAGGCCGACTGCGCCCCGTTGTTCTGGCCGTACATCATGGTGTCGCCATAGGCGGCCACGTCGGAGTTCACCACGGCCGCGACGTTGGCGATGCCGTGCGCCTCGATCCATTTGCGCGCGCCGATCAGGCCCAGTTCTTCCTGATCGAAGAAGATGACGCGGACGCGGTGGGCCAGCGGCCCATCTGCCTGAATTTTGCTCTTGAGGATCCTGGCCGCCTCGATCACGGAGACCACGGACCCGGCGTTGTCGATCACGCCCTGCGACATGGTCCCGTCGCGCAGCTTCACCGCGTCATAGTGGGCGGTCAGCAGGATTTCTTTCGGACCATCGCCAATCGTGACGACGACGTTGGAGCCCTGCATCGGCGCGCCGCGACCGCCGCCCGCGAAGGTCTCGACCGTCGGGCTGAACCCGGCGGCGCGCAGCTGGCCCAGCAGGACGGTCATCCGCTCGGCGTTGGACGGTTGGACGTAGGCGCCGACCTGCGTCTTCAGCGCTGCCGCGTCCTGAGCGGCGGCGGGCGTGGACAGAAGCGCGGCGGCGGCGACGGCGGACGCGAGAATGGATCGAAACAGCATGAAGAACCTCCCATCCCCCTCCCCAGGGGGCGTTTGGTCCTGCCTAACGGCTCAGCTCTTCAGACGCCAGCCCGAGCGGAACACCAGCCAGCAGGCCGCGCCCATCAGGACGGTCAGCACGCCGCTCATGACGATCCCGATCATCAAATTCCCCTCGGCGTGGCCGATGAAGCCCGACCGGAAGCCGTCGATCAGGTAGAAGAAGGGATTAAAGCGGCTGATGCTGGCGAAGGGCTCCGGCAGGCTGTCGATCAGGTAGAAGGTGCCCGACAGGAAGGTCATCGGCATGACCACGAAGTTCTGCACCGCCGACAGGTGGTCGAACTTCTCGGACCACAGACCCGCCAGCACGCCCATCATCCCCATCAGCAGGGACGCGATCAGGCCGAACCAGACGATCAGGAACAGGTTGGCCACGCCCAGCTTGGCGAAGGGCAGGACGCACAGGGCCGTCACCAGTCCGACCGCCACCCCGCGTGTCGCCGCCCCCAGGGTGAAGCCGATGGTCAGTTCCAGCGGGCTGAGCGGCGGGGTCAGGAAGTCGGTCGCCGTGCCCATGATCTTAGCCTGGATCAGGCTGGACGAGGCGTTGGCGAAGGCGTTCTGCAGGATGGCCATCATGATCAGGCCGGGAGCCACGAACTCGGCGAAAGGCGTTCCGTGCAGCGGCGGCCGCGCGCCCTTCAGCGCCACCACGAAGACCAGCATGTAGAGCAGGGTCGTCACCACCGGGGCCGCCACCGTCTGCGCGCCCACCTTCCAGAAGCGGCGCACCTCGCGCAGGTAGAGGGTGCGCAGACCCACCCAGTTGATCCCGTCGTAACGACGCGGCTGGGGCAGGCCGGAAGGGCGTGTGGAGGCGAGATCGGTCTTCATAGGCGCCCAGATGCGCCCGCGAAGCTGGTTTCGCAAGGCGCCCGACGTTCGTCGAGCGAACTCAAAACTGAGTCAAAACGGGACATTAACCACACTACATGTGGTTTCTGTGGACAGCTGAATTGCCACATCTTGCGTGTTTTAAGGGCTGCTTTACGATTAGTAGCAGGTCGAGGCAGGGAAACCCGCCGGCGACCCAAGATATTGAATCCGACTTCCCCGGGAGGGTGGCCATGACCGCAGGCTGGACTGAAGACCGCGTCGGCGCGCTGAAGAAGCTCTGGCTGGAAGGCCAATCGGCCAGCCAGATCGCCAAGACCCTGGGCGGCGGCGTGACCCGCAACGCCGTGATCGGCAAGGTGCACCGCCTGGGCCTGTCGGGCCGGGCCGCGCCCTCGCAACCGGCGCGCACCACGTTCCGCGCCGCCCGTCCGCGCCCCGCCGCGCCGGCCGCGCCGGTTCAGGCCCCGTCGGCCCCGCGCCGCATCGAGGCCGCCGCGCCCCGTCCGGTCATGGCGGTCCAGCCTTCGGCCCCCGCGCCCATGCCCGAACTGCCGGGCACGGCCACGGTGATGACCCTCGGCGCCCACATGTGCAAATGGCCGATCGGCGACCCGTCGTCGCGCGAGTTCAGCTTCTGCGGCCGTCGCGCCACGGAAAACGTCTATTGCGGCGAACACGCCCGCGTCGCCTACCAGCCGCAAGTCCGTCGCGGCGCGACCAAGGACGGCGCCACCGAACTGGCGCGTTCGCTTCGCCGTTACATCTAGGGGCGCTATCGCTCGCGACGCGGTCGCTCGCTGCTTGAGCGCCCGCATCTAGCTTCTCCCGTCCGGTTCGCTGGACGGGAACAAGGCTGGGGCTGCGGTTCATCCGGGTTGACGCAGCCCTATCGCCCTCGCCGCCTGGCGGGGGTTTTTCTTTGGGTGGAAGGTCGCCGCCCCTAGTTCAGCACCCGCCGCGCATCCGGCACGTCCAGGCTGAAGGCCGGGATGGCCGCCTCGAACATCCGGCCTTCGACGTCGGTCATGTAATAGGCCCCGACCATCGAGCCGGACGCCGTGCCCAACGGACAGCCGGAGGCGTAGGAATAGCTGTCGCCAGCCTCGATCACCGGTTGTTCGCCGACCACCCCCGAACCACGCACCTCCTCGACCCGACCGAAGGCATCGGTGATGGTCCAGCGCCGCGCCACCAGTTGCACCGATGCGCCGGTCAGGTTGACGATCTCGATCTGATAGGCCCAGACCCAGCGCCCGCCCTCGGGGTCCGACTGGCCCGCCAGATAGGAGGGGCGGACGCGGACGACGACGCCTTCGGTCTCGGCGGTATAGGCAGGAGCGGCGTGCATAGGCTATATGCAGCCCGCCGACCTCGGGGTTCAACCCGTCTGTCGCGTCGGATGTCGCATTCCGAAGCGAGACAGGCGGAAAAATCCGTGTGAGACAGGACGGCATGAGCATCTTCGAGATTCCCTCCCAGCCCGGCATTCTGCCCTTTCAGAGCATCGAGACCCTGATCGCGACCGGCGCGATCCGGTCCGACACCCCCTTCGATCACGATCAGGTGCAACCGGCGAGCCTGGATCTGCGGCTGTCGAACCAGGCCTGGCGGGTGCGCGCCTCCTTCCTGCCCGGCCAGCGCAAGGTCGAGGACCGCATCGCCGACGTGGCCATGCACGCGGTCGACCTGTCGGGCGGCGTGGTGCTGGAAAAGGGCTGCGTCTATATCGCCCGGCTGCAGGAGCGGCTCAGCCTGCCGCGCGGCCTGAACGCCCGCGCCAACCCCAAGAGCTCCACCGGCCGTGTGGACGTCTTCGTCCGTCTGCTGACCGATCAGGGCGGCAGCTTCGACGACGTGGACGAAGGCTATGACGGCCCCCTCTATCTGGAAATCGCGCCCCAGACCTTCTCCATCCTGGTCCAGCCGGGCACCCGGCTGAACCAGCTGCGCCTCAAGGCCGGCGACCCGCCCAAGCTGGAGACCCGCAGCGTCGGCGTCGATCTGGAAGCGGGCGAAAGCGGCATCGTCGGCTTCCGCGGCCGTCGCCACGCCGGGGTCGTCGACATGGACCATATCGACGGCCACGACCCGCGCGACTTCTGGGAGCCGCTGATCCTGCGCCGCGACGAACTGCTCCTGGATCCGGGCGAGTTCTACATCCTGGCCTCGCGCGAAGCCGTCGAGATCCCGGTCGACCAGGCCGCCGAAATGACCCCGATCGACCCCTCGGTCGGCGAATTCCGCGTCCACTACGCCGGCTTTTTCGACCCGGGCTTCGGCACGGACGAGGCCCACGGCGCCGGCTCCAAGGGCGTGCTGGAGGTTCGCACCCACGACACCCCCTTCCTGCTGGAACACGGTCAGATCGTCGCCCGCCTGGTCTATGAGCCGCTGACGGAACGCCCGTCGCGCCTCTACGGCGAAGGCGGCAGCCACTACCAGAGCCAGGGGCTCAAGCTGTCGAAACACTTCCGCCCCTGGGGCTGATTTCCTTCTCCCCTTGAGGGAGAAGGATCTACTTCTCGGCCAGCAGGGCGTCGACCAGAGCCGTCGCCTCCTTGCTGGCCCAGTCGGCCTCGCCGGTCAGAACCGCGCGGACATGGCCCCGGCGGTCCAGCAGGATCGTCTGGGGCATGGCCCCCTTGCCGGGAAACTCGAACGGCAGCTGGAATTTTGGATCGGCGTAATAGGTCAGCGGCGGGTGCTCGGCGATGAAGGCGCGGGCCTCGGGCACGGCCTTGTCCACGTCCATGCTGACGGTCACGACCGCGAAGTCGTCGCGCCCTTCATAGTGCTTGGCCAGCGCCGCCAGGGTCGGCATCTCGATCTTGCAGGGCGCGCACCAGGTGGCCCACAGGTTGACCACCGCCACCCTGCCCTTGAAGTCGGCAAAGCGAACATCGCGGCCCTCGGCGTCCTTGAAGACATAGTCGGGCGCAGGTTCAGGCGCCGGCGTCACCAGCTTGGACAGCGAACCCTGGGCGTAAACGGCCAGAGCGGATGACGCGGACTCTTTGCCCCCGCCGTGCCGATTGGCGTATAGCAGCGCCGCGCCGCCGATCACCCCGATCAGCAGCAACGCCGTCGCCACGCCCGCCAAAGTCCGTTTAGAGCCGCTCATGTCCGACACGCCTTCCAACACCCCGCAAGGTCAGTCTCTATGGGGCGGGCGCTTCAGCGCCAAGCCCGCAGACATCATGCAGGCCATCAACGTCTCCATCGGCGTCGACAAACGCCTGTGGGCGCAGGACCTGGCGGGCTCGCGGGCGCATTGCCGCATGTTGGCCAAGCAAGGCATCATCGCCCAGGCCGACGCCGAGGCCATCCTGGGCGGGCTGGACGTCATCGAGGGCGAGATCACGGGCGGGACCTTCCCCTTCCGCGACGCCTATGAAGACATCCACATGAACGTCGAGGCCCGCCTGTCGGAGCTGATCGGCGAGCCGTCGGGACGTCTGCATACGGCGCGCAGCCGCAACGATCAGGTGGCGACGGACTTCCGCCTCTGGGTCCGCGACGCCTGCGACCGCACCGTCGAACAGCTGAAGGCCCTGCAAGCGGCCCTGCTGGACCGGGCGGAACAGCACGCCGGCGACCTGATGCCGGGCTTCACCCACCTGCAGACGGCCCAGCCGGTGACCTTCGGCCACCACCTGATGGCCTATGTCGAGATGTTCGGCCGCGACGCGAGCCGCTTCAATGACGCCCGCACCCGCATGAACGAGAACCCGCTGGGCGCCGCCGCCCTGGCCGGGTCGCCCTTCCCCATCGACCGCCACATGACGGCGCAGGCCCTGGGCTTCGACCGGCCGATGGCCAACTCGCTGGACGCCGTGTCGGACCGCGACTTCGCCCTGGAAAGCCTGGCCGCCGCCTCGATCGCGGCGGGCCACCTGTCGCGTCTGGCCGAGGAGATCGTGGTCTGGATGACGCCGATGTTCGGCTTCGCCTCCCTGCCCGACGACCTGACCACCGGCTCGTCCATCATGCCGCAGAAGCGCAACCCCGACGCCGCCGAACTGGTGCGGGCCAAGACGGGCCGGATCATGGGCTCGCTGGTCGCCTTGTCGACGGTGATGAAGGGCCTGCCGCTGGCCTATTCCAAGGACATGCAGGAGGACAAGCCGCCGGTGTTCGAGGCCTTCGACGCCCTCGATCTGGCGCTGACCGCCATGACGGCCATGGTTTCCGCCATCATCCCCAACACGCCGCGCATGGCCGCCGCCGCCGGCGCCGGCTTCTCGACCGCCACCGACCTGGCCGACTGGCTGGTGCGCGAACTGAACCTGCCCTTCCGCAAGGCGCACCACGTCACCGGCGCCGCGGTGAAGCGGGCCGAGGCCCTGGGCGTCGGTCTGGGCGATCTGCCGCTGGAAGAATTGCAGGCCCTGGACGCGGGCATCACCAAAGAGGTGTACAAGGTTCTGACGCCCGAAGCCTCCTGCGCCAGCCGCCAGAGCTTCGGCGGCACCGCGCCGGAACAGGTCCGCGCGCGCATCGCCGATTGGAGAAACCGCCTGTGAAAAAGACCCTGATCCTCGCGGGCGCCGCCGCCCTGATGCTGTCGGGCTGCGGGCGCATGGCCGACCTGGAAGCCCCGGGCGCGACCCCGCGCCAGACCGAGCGCGCCCCGCGTGACGCGGACGCGCCCGAAATGCCCGACCCGGCGACGCTCAACCGCCCGCCCAGCGAGGTGCCGATCGACAACGGCTCGCCGACTCCCTTCAGCAAGCCGCCCACCCCGCGCGCCTGACCCTGCCTCTCTAGCCCCAGGACTCCTCGCCCGGTGCACTATTTCGACCTGAAGGACGGCGTGCTCCACGCCGAGGGCGTCTCGCTGGAGACACTGGCGGCGGAGGTCGGTACCCCGACCTATGTCTATTCCTCGGCCACGCTGCGCCGTCACTACGGCCTGCTGCGCGACGCCTGCGCCGCGCATCGGGACGCCTTGGGCGACGCCCTGATCGCCTTCGCGGTCAAGGCCAACTCCAACCTGTCGGTGCTGGCGACGCTGGCGAAGCTGGGCTGCGGCGCCGACACCGTGTCCGAGGGCGAGATCCGTCGGGCGCTCAAGGCCGGCGTTCCCGGCGAACGCATCATCTTCTCCGGCGTGGGCAAGAGCGACGCCGAACTGGCCTTCGCCATCGAGGTCGGCGTGCGCCAGATCAACGTCGAATCCTCGGCCGAACTGGACCGGCTGATCGCCGTGGCGGCGGCCAAGTCCGCGTCTCCGGCCATCGCCATCCGGGTCAATCCCAAGATCGGCGCCGGCGGCCACGCCAAGATCACCACCGGCGGCGCGGGCGACAAGTTCGGCGTGCCGGTCGAGGAGGCGCTCGACCTCTACGCCCGCGCATCACGCTCGCCCCACGTCACCCCCGTCGGCCTGGCCTGCCATATCGGCAGCCAGATCACCGATCTGACGCCGCTGGAGAACGCCTTCCGCGTGCTGCGGGAAATGACCGAGACCCTGCGCGCCGACGGCTACAGCGTCACCCGCCTCGACCTCGGCGGCGGTCTGGGCGTGCCCTACTACGGCGACGCGGAGACCGCCTCGCCCGCCGACTATGTCGCCATGGCGGCGCGGGTGCTGGACGGCCTGGGCGTCGAGGCGGCGTTCGAGCCGGGCCGGCTGATGGCCGCCAATGCGGGCGTGCTGCTGAGCCGGGTCATCCAGGTCAACGAACGGACCGATGGGCGGCGCTTCCTGGTGCTGGACGCGGCGATGAACGACCTGATGCGCCCCGCCCTCTATGACGCCTTCCACGACCTGAAGGCCGTGGCGCCGCGCGACGGCGAGATGGTCCCCTATGACGTGGTCGGCCCCGTCTGCGAGACCGGCGACACCTTCGCGCGCGACCGCGACCTGCCGCCGTTCGCAGCGGGCGATCTGGTCGTCTTCATGAGCGCGGGGGCTTACGGCGCGGTGATGAGCGGCGAATACAACACCCGTCCGCTGGCGGCCGAGGTTCTGGTCGATGGCGAGCTCCACGCGGTCATCCGCCCCCGCCCGACCTATGAGCAGATGTTCGCGCGCGAACCCCTGGCGGAGTGGCTGCGAGACTAGGGTTTCCGCTCACATCGACCCCCGCCAATCCCAATGAACCAAAGGGATTGAACGGTTCTGAAGCCGATATTCCAGCCTGGGTCACGGAGCGCGCCACACTACGCGCGGTCTTTGACATCACCGCCCGCCGCCGCCCGTTTCAGGACTTCGGCTCGCTCCGTCCCTTCTCCCGATGGGAGAAGGTGGCCCGCAGGGCCGGATGAGGGTTGTCGGCATCCTTCGGCGAAGCCGCCGCGCGTCGGCTCACGCCGACTGACCACCCTCACCCTTTTGCCTCAGCGAATCGCCTTCGCCTCGGGCGCTCCCGCATTGCACGAATTGCACTGTTTTTTTCATTCCACAGTGCAACTGGGGTTCGCGCCCTAATCCAGCGCGCAGATATCCGGCAGGCCGCGCAGGCCGCCGCGATGGTCCAGGCCGTACCCGACGAGGAAGCGGTTGGGGGCCTCCCAGCCGACGAAGTCCGGCTCGGGCGCGCGCGCCTCGGGCCAGGGCTTGCGGGCGAAGACGCAGGTCAGGACTTCCGACGCGCCCGCTTCCTTGGTGATCCGCACCGCCTCGGCCAGCGACAGGCCGGTGTCGAACACGTCGTCGAGGATCAGCACCCGCTTGCCCGCGATGGGGCGCTGGAAGGGGGCATAGACGTCGATCTTGCCGCGGCTGGTCGTCTCGTCGCCGTAGGAGGCCAGCCACAGGGCGTCGAAGCGGACATGGCGGCCTTGGCGCGACAGGGCGCGGGTCAGGTCGGCGGCGAACCACAGCCCGCCGGTCAGCAGGACGGCGGCCACCGTCTCGTCGTCGATGACGGGAGCGATACGCCGCGCGAGATCGGCGACGATCGCCTCGATCTCGGATTGCGGCAAGAGAACCGTGGGGGCGGGCGCCGGGTCTTGATCAGCCATTCACGGCGGATAGCCCCTGGGCGGGGCCGCTGTCGAGGGGGGTCGCGTCGCGCGGCGTCAGATCAAAGGCCGTGGCGCGACGCAGGCCTTCGCCCTGCGCGGGCGGAGCACGGCGGGCGGGAGGGCGGGTCGAGCGCGCGTCGGCCTGTTCGATGGGGGGCCCGGGCGGCGGGGCGGCGGCCTTCGCCGTGCGCCGGGGTTCCATCACGAAATCAACGCCGACGCCGGACGCCTTGCGCTCGGGGTCGGGGATGACGACGGCGAAGCCCAGCACCTTGCCCGGTAGGACGGGGGCCGCCTCCAGCCGGACGATGCGATGGCCTATCTCGGCGCCGCCGGCGTCCAGAAGGGCGACGCGCACCGGCGGGGCCACGACTTCATTGTCGCGAATATTGCGCAGGGCGCCCGAAACCATGACCTTGCCGGGATCATTGGCGGCGGTGCGGGCGCCGACGGCCTCGAACTCCAGTCCGGCCAGATTCACCGGCGCGCCGACGACCTTGTAGACGGCGGCGGCCTGCGGCCAGGCCTGGACGATCTGCAGCCGGAAGACGAAGGCGACGCCGATCAGCGCCAGCAGGATCACGGCCAGCGCGGCCCAGGCGGCGCCCTGCGCAGCGGCGCGGCGCATCCGGCGCTTTTGCTCGGCCTTGGCGCGGAAGGCGCGCGGAAGTTCGGGGGCGGGGGTCTCGGCCAGACTGTCGGGGGTTTCATCGTGCTTGCCGAAACCGGCCGCCTCGACGACAGGCTCCTCCGTGGCGGCGGACAGCTCCAGAGGCTCGTCCTCCAGGCTCACGCGCCAGTCGTGGCCGCAGGATTTGCAGCGCACACGACGGCCGTTCGGACCGATCGCTTCATCGGGAACGAAATAGCTGGTGGCGCAGGCGGGGCAGGTCAGTATCATGTCGGCTGACTGCGAGGCTCGACGCCCCCTCCTGTCGAGGCGCCCGCAACGCCCCCGGTCCAATACGAAAAACTGATGCCACACTCGACCCGACGCGCCGCCGACCCCGATTCCGCGCCCGACACCGTCCGCCTGCGGGGCGTGGGTTTCGGCTATGCGGACAGGCCCGGCGTCCTGCGCGACATTAACCTTAGTCTGACGCAGGGCTCTTTCCACTTCCTTACCGGACCGTCGGGGGCGGGCAAGTCTTCGCTTTTGCGGCTGCTGACCCTGGCCGAACGGCCCCAGGCGGGACGAATCAGTCTGTTCGGACGCAACGTCACCGACCTGCCGCGCGGCGGCGTGCCTGCGTTCCGGCGGCGGATGGGGGTGGTGTTTCAGGATTTCCGCCTGCTGGACCATCTGTCGGCCTTCGACAACGCCGCCCTGCCGCTGATGCTGGCGGGAGGCCGGCCCGCCGACTTCGCCGCCGACGTCGAGGAGATGCTGCGCTGGGTCGGCCTGGGCGAGCGGATGCACGCCCTGCCCCCGGCCCTGTCCGGCGGCGAGAAGCAGAGGCTGGCCATCGCCCGCGCCGTCATCACCCGCCCCCACCTGATTCTGGCCGACGAACCGACCGGCAGCGTCGACCGCGCCATGGGCGAGAAGCTGATGCGGCTGTTCCAGTCGCTGAACAAGCTGGGCGCCACCGTCCTGATCGCCAGCCATGACGAGGCCCTGGCCGAGCGCGTCGGCGCAGCCGTGATGCGGCTGGAGGGCGGACGCCTGACCCAGATGGAACCGACGGGAGAAGCCGCGTGATCCGCGCCCTGTTCACCCGCGGCCCGGGTCTGCTGTCGCGCGAGGCGGGCGGCGAGCGCTGGCTGATCGTGGTCGTGGCCGTGCTGTGCTTCCTCGCCTCGATCACCGCCGTCGGGGCCCTCGCCGCCGACCGCGCCGCCCACGGCTGGGCGCGGCAGTTGCGGGCCGAGGCCACGGTTCAGGTCCGCCCCCGCGTCGATGAGACCGGCCCCACCGCCGCCGCCCGCGCCGCCGAGGTCCTGGCCGGGATCAAGGGCGTGGCCGAGGCCGAGGCCATGGACCGCAAGGCCGCCGAGGCCCTGCTGCGCCCCTGGGTCGGCGAGGCGGCCCTGCCCGACCTGCCCCTGCCCTATCTGGTCACGGTGCGGCTGGACCCGAAGTCACCCGCCAGCGCCCCAACACTCAGCCGCGCCCTGGCCGAGGCGGGACTGGACGCCAGCGTCGACGACCACAGCCTTTGGCGCGGCGAGGTCGAGCGGGCGGCTGGCGTCATCACGGCGCTGGCGGGGGCGGCCTTCCTGATGATCGCCACGGCGACGGCGGCGGCCATCGCCTACGCCACCCGCGCGGGGCTCGCGGCGCAGCGGTCGGTGATCGAGACCCTGAGCCTGAACGGCGCCTCGGACGGCTATGTCGCCGGTCTGTTCCAGCGCCGCTTCGGCGGGCTGGCGGCGGCGGCGGGGGCCATGGGCGCGGGCGTCGCCGCCCTGCTGCTGGCCCTGCTGCGGCTGATCGGCGGCGAGGGCGGGCTGACCCCGGCGCTTCCCCTGGCCTTTTCCGACCTGCTGATCCTGATCGCCTGTCCTGTGCTGGCCTTCGGCGTCGCCCTGCTCGCCGCCCGCTTCACGGCGCTGGCGAAGCTGGGCGGTCGTGGCTAGTTAGGCATCATGAAGTTCCTGACGCTGATCGCCGTGGTGGCGCTGATGTGGCTGGTGGGGTTGTTCGCCTTCGCCGAGCGCGTGCGCAGCCTGACGCCCGCGCCCGAGCCCGTGCGCGCCGACGCCATCGTCGCCCTGACCGGCCCCTCGGCCGAGCGCGTCAACGCCGCCATCCGCCTGCTGGAGCAGGACAAGGGCCGCCGGGTGCTGATCTCGGGCGTCAACCGCGACGTGCGTCGTCAGGAACTGCGCGCCCTGACCCCCGGCTCGACCAGACTGTTCAACTGCTGTGTCGATCTGGGCTTCGAAGCCGAGAACACGGTCGGCAACGCCCAGGAGATCGCCGCCTGGGCCCGATCCAAGGGCTATCACAGCCTGATCGTCGTCACCTCCGACTACCATATGCCGCGCAGCCTGCTGGAAATCCGCGGCGCCGCGCCCGGGGTCAAGCTGACGCCCTACGCCGTCTCGACCCCGTCGCTGGACAATTCGCGCTGGTGGCGGGCCGCCGTGACGGCGCGACGGATGACGCTCGAATATATGAAATACCTGGCCGTGTTGGGCCGCGAGGGGATGCACCGGCTGACCGGCGAGCACCCGGAACGATCAGCGCCGCCCTCCCAGCCCGAGGCCGCCTGAATGACCACCATCCGCTCCCTGATCTTTGTCGTCTGGCTCTATCTGTCGATGGTGATCTTCGCCGTCGGCCTGTCGCCGGCCCTGCTGATGCCGCACGGCGCCGCCGTCTGGGTCATCAAGTCCTGGTCGAAATTCGTCCTGTTCGGCCTGCGCTGGATCGCCGGGATCAAGGTCGAGGTGCGCGGCCTGGAGCATCGCCCGACCGGCGCCGCCCTCTTGGCCTGCAAGCACCAGGGGATGCTGGACGTCATCGCCCCCTTCTCCTTCCTCGACGACACCTGCTTCATCATGAAGAAGGAGCTGATGGCCCTGCCCTTCTTCGGCTGGTTCGCCTGGAAGACCAAGATGATCGCCGTGGACCGTTCGGCCCATTCCAAGGCGCTGAAGGACATGGTGCGTCAGGCCCGCGCCCGTCACGCCGAGGGGCGCCAGATCCTGATCTTCCCCGAGGGCACGCGCGGCGAGATCGGCGCCGCCCCCGACTACAAGCCCGGCATCGCCGCCCTGTATCGCGACCTGAACAGCCCCTGCTGGCCCATCGCCACCAATTCGGGCGTGTACTGGCCCGCCCACGGCTTCCGCCGCTATCCCGGCACCATCGTCTTCGAATTCCTGCCGCCCATCCCGGCGGGTCTGAAGCGGGCCGACTTCATGGCCGAGCTGGAACACCGCATCGAAACGGCGTCCACAGCCCTGCTCTGATCCGGATCAGGTGGCGGCGAACTCGCTGAGGGCGTCGATCACGGCGCGGTTCTGGTCTTCGGTGCCGATGGTGATGCGCAGGCAGTCGGGCAGGCCGTAGCCGCCGACGGGGCGCACGATGATGCCCTTGGAGTTCAGGTAGTCGCTGGCGGCGGCGGCGTTGCGCTTCTCGTCCGCGAAGCGGATCAGGACGAAATTGCCCGCCGAGGGGAAGACCTCGAAGCCGAAGCCGCGGATGGCCTGGGTCAGGCGCGGGCGCCAGTCCAGCACCAGGTCGCGCGAGGCCTTCTGGTGCGCCTCGTCGCCAAGAGCGGCCGTCGCCGCGTCCAGGCCCGGGACCGAGACGTTGAACGGCAGGCGGATGCGGTCCACTGCCTGCTCGACCGCCAACGGGGCGTAGCCGAAGCCGATGCGCAGGCCGCCCAGGCCGTGGATCTTGGAGAAGGTGCGGGTGACGACGATGTTGGACGCGTCGCGGGCCAGACCAAAGCTCGATTCCCAGTCCGGCTCGACCACGAACTCGGCATAAGCCTCGTCCACCACCAGAAGGATGTGCGACGGCAGGGCGGCGTGCAGGCGGCGAATCTCCTCGCCCGAGTTCCAGCTGCCGGTCGGGTTCGACGGGTTGGAGACGTAGACGATGCGGGTCCGCTCATCGACCTGTTCGAGGAGGGCCTCGACCTCGGTCTTCATGTTCGGCTCGGGCGCCAGCTTGACCTCGGCGCTGCAGGCCTTGGCCGAGATGCGGTAGGCGAGGAAGCCGTACTGGCCGGCGACGATGTTATCCCCCGGCTGCAGATAGGTCTGGTTCAGCAGGGCGAAGACCTCGTCCGAGCCATTGCCGAAGATCAGGCGCTCGGGCTCCAGACCGTGGTGGGCGGCCACGGCCTCGCGCAGCTTGCCGGCGCGGCCGTCGGGATAGACGTGGATGTTCTTCAGCGCGGCGGCGTAGGCCTCGCGCGCCTTCTCGCCGGCGCCCAGGGCGTTCTCGTTCGACGACAGCTTCATCGGCTCGGCGAAGCCGGCGATGGAGCCCTTGCCGCCGACATAGGGGGCGATGTCGAGGATGCCGGGCTTGGGGGCGGGCGCGGTGTTGGTCGCGTCGGTCATGGGCGTCATCCTCGGAAGAAGGTTAGTAAACGGGGGCGGCGCCGATGACGCCGCTCATCTGGCCGGGAGCGTCGATCAACCGCCCGTCCTCGGCCTGCACATAGCCTGTCAGAACGAACAGCTTCAAGCCGCCGCCCGCCGCCAGGGGGCCGGCGATCAGACCCGCCTCGCCAAGCGCGGCGACGATGCGGGCGTCGGACGCGGCGCTGTCGGTGACCCAGAAGGTGCGGTCGTCGCCGGTCGGGCCGGGGGCCTCGGTCGAGACCAGCAGGGCGCGCGGCGCCCCCGCCGCATCGTCCGGCAGGGCGGCGATCACCTTGAGCATGGGCAGGGCCAGCAGCCGTCCCCACCAGGGCCGGGCGCCGAGGTCGATCAGGGCGCGTCCGCCTTGCCGCGCGGTCGCCAGCGCCTGATCCGGCTCGGCGACCGGACGGCCGATCAGGCCCCAGCGGTCGGCGGCCAGCGCCTGCGACAGCGGCCCACAGACAGCCAGGGCCGGACCCGTCGCGGCCTCGATACGGCCGAGGACGGCGCGCAGGGCCGGGCGTTCCGTCGCCGGAATGTCGCGCAGCAGCTCGCGCAGGGCGATGGCGTCGGCGTCGGTCGAGGCGCGCGCCCCGGCCCTGATGCGGGCGCGGGTCGCCGCGATCAGGGCGCGGTCCAGGGCCAGACGCTCCGCGTCCTCGGGCGGTTCGACCAGCATCAGAACAACTGCGGCGCAGGGGCCAGGGCGAAGGGCCCCAGATAGGTGCGGCCGTTCTTGAAATTCAGCACCAGATCGACGGCCTGGCCCTCGGTCCCCGTCCCGCCTTGCGGCGTAGCGGCGGCAGCCCGGGCGGCGGCGGCGCGGTCCATCGCCCCGCCCTGCTGGGCCCCGGCCAGACCGACGATGGCGGCCAAGGGCTTCTCGGCACGCAGGAAGACCTCGCCTTCCAGACGGCCCTTGTCGTCCGCCGACAGGGCAGGGCTGGACAGGAAGGTCTTGCTCTCGCCTGCGCCCAGTTGGCCCTTCACCTCGACGAAGCGGCCCCCGGCGGCGGTCCAGGCGGACAGCAGGCCGGCGGCGTCCGCGCCCTTCAGCGCGCTGGCCTTTTCGATCACGGCCTCGACCTGGGCGTCCAGCTTGCCCGACTGGGTCAGGCCCTCGACCGGACCATGGGGGCGGCCCTCGCCGTCCACCAGACGGAACAGCACGTCCACGTCGTCGGTCGGCGTGTTCGAGCCTGCGAGGTGGGGGCGCATGTAGAACTGGATCAGGCCCGCCTTGGCCAGGGGGAAGGGTTCGGCGTCCGGCAGGGCCGTGAAGACAGGCTTGACCAGTTCGACCACGACATTGGGCCAGCGCTGGGTCAGGCCGTGCAGGCTCATGCGGATGGTCTCGGCGCGGATCGCCACCTTGCCCTTGGCGCCGCGCGTCAGGACCAGGCCCTCGGGGGCGGCGATGACCCACTTGGCCGGGTTGTAGGCGTTGGCCTCGGCGACGATCTCGGGCGCGGCGACGGCGTGGCCCGAGGGAGCGACGACATCGACGTGCTTCATGGCCACCCGCGCCCGCAGCGGCCAGCCCGTGGTGGTGACGCCCGCGTGTTTTACGGTCCAGCCCGACTGCTCCAGCCGGGCGATGCGGCCCTCCAGCTTCGTCTCGATCTGCTGCGTCAGAAAGAACCACCAGCCGGTCCAGAGCGCCAGGCCGACGAAAGCGATGGCGAAGGGGATGATCAGTCCCTTGCGGCTGTGATGCACGGGGGCGGCGTGGGCGTCGGTCATGGAGTCTCCGGTGTCGACGCCTCACATAGACCAAGGACCGAGGCGGGACCAAGGATCAAGGCGTGGAGGCCGCCGGGGGGATGGCGCTTGTACGGCGCCAGAAAAAAACAGTGCAATTCGTGCAATGGCGGAGGGGGCGTATCCGCGTCCTTCTCCCGTTGGGAGAAGGTGGCCCGAAGGGCCGGATGAGGGTCGTCGGCGTCGGTCGGCGTAAGCCGTGGCGCGGCGGCTTACGCCGACGGATAGGTGAGCCCCTCACCCTTTCGCCTGGCGGATCGCCTTCGGCTCTCCGAGGCTCAAGCCCTCTCCCGCCGGGAGAGGGATGGGGGAGCGGTGATGTCAAAGACCGGACGCTCAATCTTGCACGGGGCGTGAGGCGGGCTGGAACTCTCGCTCCGGGATCGGCCAATCCTGATGTTTCATGGGGATTGGCGCGGGTCGATAGGCGCAACGTCCGCAAGGGAGGCGCGGATCAGGCCGTCAGATCGGCCATCTTCGCCCCCGCCGCCCGCGCCGCGTCCTCGGGCGCGAGGCCCAGCAGCAGGCCGCGCTGGCCGCCGTTGATCAGGATGCGGTCGAACAGGATGGCCGTCTCGTCCATCACGGTCGGCACGGCCTTCCTCTGACCGAAGGGGCTGACGCCGCCGACCTTGTAGCCGGTCAGGCGTTCGGCGTCGGCGGGCTTCATCATCTGGGCCGACTTAGCCCCGATGGCCGCCGCCAGCTTCTTCATGCTGACCTCGCAGTCGGACGGGACGATGACGCAGGCGGGCTTGGCGTCCACGAGGGTCATCAGGGTCTTGAACACCTGCTCCGGCGCCCAGCCCAGAGCCTCGGCCGCCTGCAACCCCACGCGCGGCGCGTCGGGGTCGTAGGCGTAGGGGAACAGTTCAAAGGCGACGCCGGCCTGGGTCAGGGCGAGGGTGGCGGGGGTGGTTTTGGACATGGGCTTCAGTCAGCTTGAGGCGTGACGCTCTAGATAGACGATGACGCGACAGGGTGCAGCGCTCATCTCTTTCGTCATCCTCCGGCAAGCCGCGCAGCGGCGCCGACCGGGGGACCCAGCGGCGCCCTTAGGCGAAAGATGCGGGCGCCGCGCTTGCAGTGAAGGTCGCCTTCGGCGCCGCTGGGTCCCCCGGTCTCGCTCCGCTCGCCGGAGGATGACGAAAGAAAGAGGCTTCAGCTTGCCTCGAGATTCAAGAAGCTTTTGGTCAGCTCCACCGCCTCGGCCAGACCCATGCGCTGGACCTCGGCGCCGGGGGGCAGGCCGGCGAACAAGCGGGTCGGACAGGCGGCGTCCAGCATCAGGAAGACCCCCTTGTCGTCGGCGCGACGGATCAGACGGCCAAACGCTTGCGCGATGCGGCCGCGCGCCAGGGCGTCGTCATAGCCCTTGCCGCCGAAGCGTTCGCGCCGCGCCTTGTGCAGCAGGTCGGGACGCGGCCAGGGCACGCGGTCGAAGGCGAGGACGCGCAGGGACCGACCGGGCACGTCCACCCCGTCGCGCACGGCGTCGGTGCCGAGCAGGCAGCTATCCTGTTCGGCGCGGAAGACGTCGACCAGAGCCCCGACCTCCAGCGGATCGACGTGCTGGGCGTAGAGGGGGACGCCGGCCTTGGCCAGGTCCGGTCCCAGTCGCTCATAGACGGTCTTCAGCCGGCGGATGGCGGTGAACAGGCCCAGGCCGCCGCCGCCCGCCGCCAGGAACAGCTCGCGCATGGCCGCCGCGATCTGGCGCGGGTCGTCCTTCATCAGGTCGTTAACGACGATGATGCGGCTGTTGGCGGCGTAGTCGAAGGGGCTGTCCACCTTCAGCGTCCGCGCCGGTTCGATCAGGCGGGCCGCGCCGGTGCGCATCCGGGCCAGCGAGAACGGGTCGTCGGCCGCTGGGTCCGACAGGGTGGCCGAGGTGATCAGCACCCCGTGGGCGGGCATGATGACGGCGGCTTCCAGCGGCACGGTCGGGTCGATCCAGTGACGGCGCAGGGCGACGTCGTGGATGCGGCCGAAGGCGGCCTCGGCGCTCAGCCAGTCGACGAAATCGGGATCGGGTTCGTCGCCGCCCTCTTCCAGCGCCGCCAGCATGGAGCGCCAACCCGGCAGGGTCATGCGCGCGCGCCGGTCCATGCCGCGCAAGGCGCCTTCGATGCGGGCGCGGGCGGCGCCGTCCAGCTCGGCGGCCTCCTCGTCGAGGATGTCCTCGAGGTGGCGCGACAGGGCCAGCAGGGGCGCCTCGACGGCGGCGATGGCGCGGGCGGCGGCGCGGGCGGCCTCCAGCACCGGCTCGGTGGCGGGGCGCAGGGCGCACTCCAGCCCGAACTCGGTCCCGCCGGTCTCCTGACTGCGGGCGCGCAGCTGTTCCAGCGCGGCGACGAGGAAGGCCTCGATCGGGCCGATGGGGTTGATCTCGCCGGACGCCGGGGCGATGCGGCCCGAGACGCCCTCGCCCGGCAGGGCGGCGGCGGCGCGCATGGCGTCCTTCAGGGCCTGGGCGGCGGCCTCGTTGTCGGCGCACAGGTCGCCCAGACGCTGCTCCAGCCCGCGCCCGCGACGGCCGCGCCCCTCGGGGCCGCGGATCCAGCGGCGCAGCTCAGCGGCTTCCTGACCCGACAGGCAGGCGGAAAAGGCGCTGTCGGCGGCGTCGAACAGGTGGTGGCCCTCGTCGAAGACGATGCGTTTCAGCGCCGCCGTCTCGCCGTCCTGCTTCTGACCGCGCGCCGAGCGGGCGCCGTCGAAGGCGGCCTGGGTCATGACCAGGGCGTGGTTGGCCACGACCAAGTCGGCCCGGCGGCTGGCGCGGATGGTCTTCTCGACGAAGCAGAGGCGGTAATGCGGACAGGCGGCGTGGACGCATTCGCCGCGCCGGTCGACCAGATTGGCCGGGCTGGCCTGATGGCTGGGGGCGGCGGCGTAGAGGCCGGGCAGCCAGCCGGGATAGTCGCCGCCGGTCATGTCGCCGTCGCGGCTGTGCGCGGCCCAGCGGCTGGCCAGACCCATGCCGATCAAGTCGCCGTTGCCCAGTTGCGCCGCCTGCATCATGTCCTGAAGGTTCAACAGGCAGAGGTAGTTTTCGCGGCCTTTTCGCACCACCGTCTTCTTGCGGCGCTCGGCCTCGTCGGGCCACAGGGCGCGGCTTTCGCGGTCGATCTGGCGTTGCAGGGCGCGGGTGTAGGTCGAGACCCAGGCCGCCCCCGAATTGCGCTCGGCCCACAGGCTGGCGGGGGCCAGATAGCCCAGGGTCTTGCCGGTGCCGGTCCCCGCCTCGGCCAGCAGGACGCGCGGACGACCCTCTTCGTTTCGGGGCGAAAAGGCGTAGGCGGCCTCGGCGGCGTAGTCGGACTGGGCCGGGCGCGTCTCGTCCAGACCCGAGGCCTGCAGCAGCTTGTCCAGACGGATGCGGGCGCTCTCACTGTCGACGGGGGCCGAGCCGGCCTCGCCGCGCGGGGCCTCGTCCTCCCACTCCTGAAGGCGAGACCAGACGTCCAGACCCGTGCCGCGCTCGCGCCGGTCGCGCAGGGGTCCGGCCTGCAGCGCCGCCAGCACGCGCGAACCCCAGGACCAGCCCGCCCGGTCCAGCGTCCCGGCCAGGGTGTAGGCGTCCTCGCGTCCCGGATAGGCGGGGTCGGTCAGTTCGTTGAGCAGGTCGGCGGCGGCGTCGCGCAAAGCCTGGGCTTGCGCCTCGGCCCCCTTGGGCTCCGAACGGCCCAGGGCCAAGGCCAGTCCCGACGGCGAGGGCGCGCAGAATTTGGCGGGCCGCACGAAGGCATAGAGTTCCAGCACGTCCAGCATGTCGGTCGAGCGCGGCGGCGGGCTGAGGCCCAGACGGCGCGCGGTCAGGCTGGCGTGGGCGACCATGACGGCGCCGCCGGTGAAGACGCCTTCAGCCGCCCCGCGCCCGATCTTCTTCGCGCCAGAGGCGTCGCAGATCGCCCCCGCGCCCGGCGGGGTGGCCAGGGCGGGCGGCAGCTCGGCCCAGACCTTTGTCGCGGGCTGGACGGTGGAAGGGGCGGAGACGTCGGTCACGCCCGATCCATAGCGCCCCGCGCGGCGAAACGGAACGGGAACGTTCGTCCCTCTCGCCAGAGGCCGAAAAGCGGGCCAGGCTGCGGCTGACAGGGAGGACCGCCCATGCAGACCCGCCGCATCGCCACCGACGGCCTGACGCAACAGGTGATCGAAGCGGGAGAAGGCCCGCTGGTCCTGCTGCTCCACGGATTTCCGGAGCTTGCGATCAGCTGGCGGGCGCAGGTTCAGGCCCTGGCCGAGGCCGGCCTCCACGCCGTCGCCCCCGACATGCGCGGCTATGGCGGGACCGACAAACCGGCCGATGTGGAGGATCACACCATCCTGCATCTCGTCGGCGACATGGTCGATCTGGTCCGGGCGCCGGGTGAGGAGCAGGCCGTCGTCGTCGGCCACGACTGGGGCGCGGCGGTGGCCTGGCACTGCGCCCTGATGCGGCCGGACGTGTTCCGCGCGGTGGTCGGCCTGTCGGTGCCGTTCCAGCCGCGCCGGCCCAAGGGACCGCCGACCGCGGCGATGGCGGCGATCACGAAACGCGCCGGTCTCGGCGACCTCTACATCAACCGCTTCCAGTCGCCGGAAGCCCATGTCGCGCTGGACGCCGATCCGGCGACGGCGTTGCGCAAGATGTTCTGGGCCTATGACGGCGCCACCGCCGACGCGGACCAGTCGACCGGCTTCATACCGGAGGGCGTATCCCTGCTCGACAGCATCTCCGACCAGGCGACCCTGCCGCCGTGGATGAGCGCGGCGCATTTCGCCGAATACGTCGCCGCTTTCACAGCGTCAGGCTTCAGAGGGCCGCTGGACTGGTATCGCTGCCTGGACCGCAACTGGGCCCTGACCGGCTTCCTGCAAGGCCAGAAGATCGCCCAGCCCGCCCTCTTCCTCGTCGGCGAACGCGACCCCGTCCGCCACTACGCCGGCCCGCACGAGGCAGCGCAGAAGGACTGGCTGACCGACCTGCGCGGCCAGGTCGTCCTGCCCGGCGCGGGCCACTGGCTGCAGCAGGAGCGGGCGGAGGCGGTGAACGCGGCGCTGATCGGGTTCCTGCGCGGGCTTTAGGTCCCGGAAACGACAGAGGCCCGCCCCGGCGAACCGGAGCGGGCCTCGATCAATCAGCCCGGCCGATCAGGCGCGGCGGGCGTACTGGGCGCTGACCCAGCCCTGATTGCGGATGTGCAGCCAGTTGCCGCGAACCTGATCGACCTGAACGACGCGCCCGGCGCGGACCTGGCCGGCGCGACGGAAGTGGGCGCCGGGGCCGCTGCGCAGGTTCACCGTCGAGGTGATGCGATAGCGACCGGCGCGGTTGGCCTGATGCTGACCCTGATCAGGGCGGTGCTGGGCGTTGTGGGACGGAGCCGGGGCCGAGGGGCGCTGCTGGACGTGGCCCGGGCCCTGGTTCGGCCGCTGCTGCATATAGGGCTGCGGCGTCGACTGATGCTGGGCCTGCGGACGGTTCTGCGCTTGCGGCTGAGCCGAGGCCGCCAGCGGCGCCGAGACGGCGAAGACGCCGACCAGGGCGACGGACAGGATGGCGCGGGTGGATTTGATCGTCATGGGAGAGCCTCCGGTACATATGTACGGACCCTCAATGCGCCGCTGGGACTGAACGGCCCCAAACTTTGCAGTTATGTGCCGTTCATGGGCGCTGACGGCGGCCCCTGGGGCCGCCGTCGCTGGAAACCGTCGTCAGGGCTGGCTTGCCCCCGGCTGCATCGGAGGCGCCAATTCCGTGCGGCTCGCATAGGCGCCCGTTGACGGCGGCTGGTTCATGCATTGCTTCTGCACCGCCGCCGACTGCAGGGCGTCGTACTCGCCCTTCAGGCGCCCAAGCTCTTCCTTCTTGTCGTTGCCGCCCGCGAGGAAAAACAGGGCCGGCCAGAACAGGACCAGACCGACGCCCATGGCCCAGGCGTCGTTGGAGGCCTGGCGGCGCTGATGGCCCGTGACCTCGTCGACGCGCTGGCCGATGCGCATCAGTTCCAGGCGGATCTGGTTGCAATCATAGCCTTGGTACTGCAGCGGCGAGACATAGGCCGCCGATATCTTGTCCGGCGCCGTGGCGCAGGCCGTCATGGAGAGCGCCATCAAGGGCGCTGCGATCGTCTTCAGTCTCATAGGATCCCCCAAGGATTGAACGCTCAGCCCCTCGCCGAACGACAGAACTCTGGTATCCCAAATGAAACTAACGCCGCGTGAAGGCCCGCGCGTTCCGCAACAACCTCGCCCCTAGACCGGGTCGGTCGGCTTGGGTTCGACGGGCTCCGGCGAGCGGGTGGCCAGGGCGGGTTCGTCCGGCAGAGGGATGAACTCCAGCGCGTCCTCGGCGGGCAGGCTCATGCGGCCAGCCTTCCAGTCGGCCTTGGCCTGATCCAGACGGTCCTGGGTCGAGGCGACGAAATTCCACCAGATCAGCCGCTCGCCCACCGGCTCGCCGCCCAGGACCATGACGCTGGAGGGTTGAAGCGCCGTAATGGTCGGCTCGGCCTGGGCCGACAGGACGACCATCTGACCCGCGTGGAAGGTGCGGCCGTCGACCTCGATCAGCCCCTTGGCCACGAACAGCGCGCGTTCGCTGTAACCGCCTTTCGCCCGCGGCGGCGGCGGCGCGGCGCGGACGCCCTGGGCCATTTCCCAGTGGACGTAGAAGAGCGGCGACTGAACCGGGGTGCCCGCCTTGGCGCCGAAGGCCTCGCCCGCCACCAGGCGCGCGAACAGGCCGTTGTTCTCATAGGTCGGCTGGGCGTCCTCGCCGAGGTGGGTGAAGGAGGGGGCGATCTCTTCCTTGTCGAGCGGCAGGGCGACCCAGGCCTGCATGCCGTGCATCCGCCCGCCTTGCGCCTTCTTCAGCGGATCGGTGCGTTCGGAATGGACGATGCCCGACCCGGCGGTCATCCAGTTCACCTCGCCGGGACGGATGGCCTGGGTGTAGCCCAGATTGTCCCGGTGCATGATCTCGCCCTCGAACAGATAGGTCAGGGTCGACAGGCCGATGTGCGGATGCGGCCGCACATTGATGGCGTCGGCGCCGGGCGCGAACTCGGCCGGGCCCATCTGGTCCAGGAAGATGAAGGGGCCGACCATCCGGTGCGAATGGAAGGGCAGGACCCGCCCGACCTCGAACCCGCCGAGGTCTTTCCTGCGCGCGTCGATCACCAGTTCGATCATGTCGGCTTCCCTGCACTACCTGAAGGCAAGATAGGGTCTGGTCGATGAGGCGGCAAACTTTCCTCCCCATTCCATGGGAGGTGGCGCGGACGCGCTGGCGTCCGTGACGGAGGGGCGACTCGACGGCTGGCGTTTACGCCGCCCCTCCACCACTTCGCGGTCCCCCTCCCCACTGCGCGGGGAGGAAAGCAGGTCTTAGCTGACGTGGGGGGTGATGATGCCCAGCGGCAGGGTGGTGACGTTCTTCACGCCGCGCGTGACGATATGGCTGGCGCAGTCGGAGACGATGCCCAGCGTCAGCAGCTTGTCGCGCAGGAACTGGTCGAAGGCGTGCATGTCCGAGGTGATAATGCGCAGGACGTAATCCTCGCGGCCGGTGATGGTGGCGCACTGCACCACTTCCGGCCAGTTGGCGACGGCGGCTTCGAAGATGTCGAGGTTCTCGCGCGAGGGCAGGCTCAGCTTGACGATGGCGTAGACTTCGAAGTCCAGGCCCAGCAGGGCCGCGTCCAGCAGCGTGACCCGCTTGCGTATCAGGCCGCTATCCTCCAGTCTCTTGATCCGACGCCAGCACGGCGAGGCCGACAGGCCGACGCGATCGGCGACCTCGGCGACAGACAGGCCGGCGTCCTGCTGCAGGATGTCGAGGATGCGGGCGTCGATTGGATCAAGTTCGTCGGCCAAATGCGTTTCTCCAAAAGGGGATTTTACGCAATAAAATACCTCAAATCAGCGTTTGGCAAGGGTATTTTTAGGAAGGCCAACAGAGACGCGCCATGCTATGCCCTCTTCATAGAGGAAACGCGGACGGATCAACCGGACGGGATGCATGATGAAGAATACACCCACCCTGTCGCTGCGCGTGCCGGAGCCCTCGGGCCGGCCGGGCGATGCGCCTGATTTCAGCCACTTGCAGTTCGATCCCGCCGGCGCCGTGAGCCGGCCCGAGGTGTCGACCGCCCCTTATGAGATGCGCGACCACGCCTTCCGTCTGGTGCGGGTGCTGGACGACGAGGGCCGGGCCGTCGGCCCGTGGGATCCAAAACTGGATCCCGAGATCCTGCGTCGCGGCCTCAAGGCCATGATCCTGACGCGCGCCTTCGACGAGCGGATGCACCGCGCCCACCGTCAGGGCAAGACCAGCTTCTATATGAAGTGCACCGGCGAAGAGGCCATCGCGGTCGCCCAGGGCATGATCCTGAGCCGCGAGGACATGGGCTTCCCCACCTATCGCCAGCAGGGCCTTCTGATCGCGCGCGGCTATCCGCTGGCGAGCATGATGAACCAGATCTATTCCAACGCCGAAGACCCGATCAAAGGCCGCCAGCTGCCGATCATGTATTCGGCCAAGGACTACGGCTTCTTCACGATCAGCGGCAACCTGGGCACGCAGGTGCCGCAGGCCGTCGGCTGGGCCATGGCCAGCGCCTACAAGGGCGACGACAAGATCGCCATCAGCTGGATCGGCGACGGCGCCACGGCGGAAGGCGACTTCCACAACGCCCTGACCTTCGCCGCCGTCTATCGCGCCCCGGTCATCCTGAACGTCGTCAACAACCAGTGGGCCATCTCGTCCTTCATGGGCATCGCCGGCGGGCTTGAGACCACCTTCGCCGCCAAGGCCATCGGCTACGGCCTGCCTGCGCTGCGTGTCGACGGCAACGACTTCCTGGCCGTCTGGGCCGCGACCCAGTGGGCCGAGGAGCGCGCGCGCACCAACCAGGGCGCGACGGTGATCGAGCTGTTCACCTATCGCGGCGCCCCGCACTCGACCTCGGACGACCCCAGCCGCTATCGCCCCGGCGACGAGGCCGAGAAGTGGCCTCTGGGCGACCCGATCGCCCGCCTGAAACAGCACCTGATCGCGATCGGCGAATGGTCGGACGAACAGCAGGAAGCCGCCGAGAAGGACGCCGTCGACCAGGTCCGCGCCGCCGGCAAGGAATCCGAGGCCATCGGCACGCTCGGCCAGTCGCGTCCCAGCGTGAAGACCATGTTCGAGGAAGTCTTCGCCACCGAAGACTGGCGCCTGGTCGAACAGCGCCGCGAGGTCGGAGTCTGACCATGACCCAGCAAACCTTCACCGACGCCGACCGCAACGACGGCATCGAGCCCGACATGGTCGATCAGAACCACGCGCCGAAGTCGGAGGCCCCGGCCAACGGCGTCGTGCCGATGAACATGATCCAGGCCCTGAACTCGGCCATCGACGTCAAGATGAGCGAGGACCCCAACGTCCTGTCGTTCGGCGAGGACACGGGCTATTTCGGCGGCGTCTTCCGCGTCACCGACCAGCTGCAGCAGAAGCACGGCCTGACCCGCAGCTTCGACGCTCCGATCAGCGAATGCGGCATCGTCGCCGCCGCCATCGGCATGGGCGCCTATGGCCTGCGCCCGGTCGTCGAGATCCAGTTCGCCGACTATATCTATCCGGCCTACGACCAGATCGTCTCGGAAGCGGCCAAGATGCGCTACCGCTCGGGCGGTCAGTTCACCTCGCCGATCACGATCCGCAGCCCCTACGGCGGCGGCATCTTCGGCGGCCAGACGCACAGCCAGTCGCCGGAAGCCCTGTTCACCCACATCGCCGGGCTGAAGGTCGTCATTCCGAGCAACCCCTATGACGCCAAGGGCCTGCTGACCGCCGCCATCGAGGACGACGATCCGGTCATCTTCTTCGAGCCCAAGCGCCTCTACAACGGCCCCTTCGACGGCTGGCACGAGAAGCCCGTCTCGCCGTGGAAGACCCAGGCGCTGGCCCAGGTCCCGACCGAGAAATACGCCCTGCCCCTCGGCAAGGCGCGCGTCATGCGCGAGGGTAACGACGTCACCATCCTGGCCTATGGCACCATGGTCTGGGTGGCCCTGGCCGGCGCCGAGCACGCCGGCGTGGACGCCGAGGTCATCGATCTGCGCACCCTGGTGCCGCTGGACATCGAGACCATCGAAGCCAGCGTCAAGAAGACCGGCCGCTGCGTCATCGTGCATGAGGCGCCCAAGACTTCGGGCTTCGGCGGCGAGCTGAGCGCGCTCGTTCAGGAGCGCTGCTTCTATCATCTGGAAGCCCCCATCGCGCGCGTGACCGGCTGGGACACCCCCTACCCGCACGCCTTCGAGTGGGAATACTTCCCCGGCCCGCAGCGCGTGGCCGACGCCCTGAAAGCCGTCATGTCGGGAGGCCGTTAAGATGGGTCGTTTCGTCTTCAAGCTGCCCGACGTGGGCGAAGGCACCGCCGAGGCCGAACTGGTCGCCTGGCACGTCGCGGTCGGCGACATGGTCGAGGAAGACCAGATCGTCGCCGACATCATGACCGACAAGGCCACGGTGGAGATCACCGCCCCGGTCAGCGGCAAGGTTCTGGTCATCCACGGCGAGCCGGGCCAGATGGTCCCGGTGCGCGGCCCCCTGGTCGAGTTCGAGGTCGAGGGCGCGGGCAATGCCGATTCTGCCCCCCTCTCCCTCGAGGGGAGAGGGGCCGGGGGTGAGGGTGAACTCGCCGCCATGGCCGACAAGGCGCCGGTGGCGCCGCCCGCGCCCACCACGAACCCGCCTGCATCCACCCCCACCCAACCCTCCCCCCTCGAGGGGGAGGGCTCGGCTAATTATGTGTTCAAGCTGCCGGACGTGGGCGAAGGCACGGCCGAGGCCGAGTTGGTCGGCTGGCACGTCAAGGTCGGCGACGCGGTCGAGGAAGACCAGATCGTCGCCGAGATCATGACCGACAAGGCCACCGTCGAACTGACCTCGCCTGTCACCGGCACGGTCATGGCCCTGCATGGCGAGGCTGGACAACAACTGCCCGTCGGCGGGCCTCTGGTCAGCTTCAAGGTCGAGGGCAAGGGGAATGTCGCCGCTGCTCCGGCTGCCGCCGCGCCCGTCGCCACGGCCGAGAAGGCCGCGCCTGCTCCGATGGCCAAGGCTGCTGCACCTGCGCCCAAGGCCGAGGCCAAGCCCGTCCCCGCCATGACCGGCCGCCAGCCGGGCGAGCGCGCCCTGGCCTCGCCCGCCGTGCGCAACCGCGCCCGCGACCTGGGCATCGACCTGGCCTTCGTGCCGGGCTCGGGTCCCGCCGGCCGCATCCAGCATGAAGATCTGGACGCCTTCGTCGCGCGCGGGGGCTCCCTGCCCGCCGCCACCGTTGGAGCGGCCTCCTCGACCTACGCCCGCGCCGAGGGCGCCACTGAGGTCAAGATCATCGGCCTGCGCCGCAAGATCGCGGAGAAGATGGCCGAGAGCGTGCGTCGCATCCCGCACATCACCTATGTCGAGGAAATCGACATGACGGCGGTGGAGGAGCTGCGGGCCCACCTGAACGCGACCAAGGCCAAGGACCAGCCCAAGCTGAACGTCCTGCCCTTCATCGCCCGCGCCATCGTCGTGGCCCTGCGCGACCAGCCCAGCATCAACGCGACGTACGACGACGAGGCCGGCGTCCTGACCCAGCACGCCCCGGTCCACCTGGGCATCGCCGCCCAGACGCCGAACGGCCTGATGGTGCCGGTCGTCCGCCACGCCGAGGCGCTGGACCCCTACGCCACCGCCCTGGAAATCGCCCGCGTCTCGGGCGCGGCCAAGGACGGCAGCGCCAAGCGCGAGGAACTGTCCGGCTCGACCATCACCATCACCTCGCTGGGAACGCTGGGCGGCGTGGTCCACACGCCCATCATCAACCACCCCGAGGTCGCCATCGTCGGGCCGAACAAGATCGCCGAACGCGTGGTGGTCAAGGACGGCCAGATGGTCGTGCGCAAGATGATGAACCTCAGTTCCAGCTTCGATCACCGTATCGTCGACGGGCATGATGCTGCGGTCTTCGTGCAGCGGATCAAGGGCCTGCTGGAGCACCCGGCGACCTTGTGGATGAACTAGGGGGAAGCAGCCCTTCCCTTCCGCTCCCCCCGGCGGACGCCGGGGCCCAGTTCTTGAACCGGGCAAGCGGCCCATCAATCGGCCCGCGCTTTTGGGCCAAAGCACTGGATCCCGGCGTCCGCCGGGATGAGCGGATCGTGTGATGCAGACCCTCAAGACCAAAGTCCTGATCATCGGCGCCGGCACCGGCGGCTATGTCGCGGGCATCCGTTGCGGCCAACTCGGCCTGGACACCGTGCTGGTGGACGGCGGCGACGGCCATGGTGGGGGAGGATTGGGAGGCACCTGCCTGAACGTCGGCTGCATTCCGTCCAAGGCCATCATCCACGCGGCGGGCAAGTATGAGACGGTGCTGAAAGCCGCCGGCGACGGCACGCTGGGCATTACCGCATCAAGCCCGGCCATCGACCTGTCCAAGACGGTCGAATGGAAGGACGGCATCGTCAAGAAGCTGAACGCCGGCGTCGGCGCCCTGCTGAAGAAGGCCAGGGTCAAGGTCATCAAGGGCTGGGCCGAGTTCTCGGACGCCAAGACCTGCCGCGTCGAGACCGCTGACGGCCCCATCCTCATCACCGCCGAACACGTCATCCTGGCCACGGGGTCGGAGCCGGTCGAGCTGCCCTTCCTGCCGTTCGGCGGCGACGTCATCTCCTCGACCGAGGCCCTGAGCCTGCCCGAGGTGCCGAAGAAGCTGGTCGTCGTCGGCGGCGGCTATATCGGCCTGGAGCTGGGCATCGCCTTCCGCAAGCTGGGCGCCGAGGTGGCCATCGTCGAGATGGCCGACCGCCTGCTGCCGCTCTACGACAAGGCCCTGACCGACCCGGTGCAGAAGTGGCTTGAGAAGCACGGCGTCGAGCTGTTCCTGGGCGCCCGCGCCGGGGGCTTTGGAGACGGCAAGCTGAACGTCACCGACCGCGACGGCAATCCGATGCAGCTGGACGCCGACAAGGTGCTGGTCACCGTCGGCCGTCGGCCGCGCACTAAGGGCTGGGGTCTGGAGACCATGGGCGTGGCCATGGACGGCGCCTTCGTCAAGATCGACAAGCGCTGCGCCACCAGCATGCGGAACGTCTGGGCCGTCGGCGACCTGACCGGCGAACCCATGCTGGCGCACAAGGGCTCGGCCCAGGGCGAGGTCGTGGCGGAAATCATCGCCCATCTTTCTGGGAAGGGAGGGCATGACCGCGTGTTCGACCCCGTCACCATCGCCGCCGTCTGCTTCACCGAGCCGGAGATCGTCTCGGCGGGCCTGGGTCCGCAGGACGTCGAGGGCCGCGATGACGTGATCCAGTCCGTCTTCCCCTTCGCCGCCATCGGCCGCGCCCTGGCCATCGAGGCCGGCGAGGACGGCGGCTTCGTCCGCGTCCTCGCCTCGAAGTCGGACCACCGCATCCTGGGCATCCAGGCCGTCGGCCAGCACGTCTCGGAGATGTCCAACAGCTTCGCCCAGATGCTGGAAATGGGCGCGGTGCTGGAAGACGTCGCGGGCGTGATCCACGTCCACCCGACCCTGGGCGAGGCCTTCCACGAGGCGTCCTTGCGGGCGCTTGGGCACGCCATACACATTTAAGGGCGCTATCGCTCGCGACGCCGTCGCTCGCTGCTTGAGCGCCGCGTCTTCCTTCTCCCCTTGCGGGAGAAGGTGGCCCGTCAGGGCCGGATGAGGGGTCTCGCCACGCTGATAAGGGGCGACGAGTGAAACGTCGCGCAACCCCTCATCCGTCAGCCTTCGGCTGCCACCTTCTCCCGCAAGGGGAGAAGGACAGAGTCAGCGCGCCTTCTTCGCCGCGTTCGCCCCCGCCGCCGCGCGGATCAGCGCCTTGAAGGCCGCTTCGTTGATGGCCTCGCCTTCGTGCAGGTCGATGGCGCGGCGCGTGTTGCCCTCCAGACTGGCGTTGAACAGGCCCGCCGGATCGTCCAGCGACGCGCCCTTGGCGAAGGTCAGCTTGACGGCGGTCTTGTAGGTCTCGCCGGTGCACAGGATGCCGCCGCGCTCCCAGACCGGCACGCCGCGCCATTTCCAGGTCTCGACCACGTCCGGCAAGGCTTGATGGATCAGGGCGCGGACGCGGGCCAGGGTCTCGCCGCGCCAGTCAGCCAGCGAAGCGATGCGGGCGTCGATCAGGGCGGAGGGGTTCTCGGTCATGGCGGGAGTTTGCACCAAGAGCCGCTAAGAAGGAAAGCCAGTCGATCGTCGCGTCCGGCCGTATCGCGCATCTTGCCCGAGGCGGACAAAGGGGCGAGGCTTCCGAAAACGGGAGGCTTCAATGAGCGTCGAGACCCATTACCTGGCCGTCTTCACCAGCGACAAGACCGGCCCGCGCTGGCGGGCCTGGTATGCGATGACGGAGGCCGAGCAGGCCGAGACGGCCCGCGTCGGCGTGGCCGCCGTCGCCGCCTGGGAAGAGGCGCACCGCGACTCCATCGTCTGGCAGGGCGGCCCGCTGGGCCCGACCAAGCGCATCAGCGACGACGGCGAAGTGACGGACATGGTCAACCTGCTGACCGTCTTCATGGTGGTGCGCGCCGACAGCCACGAGGCGGCGGCCCGCCTGTTCGAGGGCCACCCGCATATGTCCATCTTCGTCTGCGACGGGGTTGAGGTGATGCCGGTGTTGGGGTGAGGACGCTCAGTCCGCGTCTGGCGGCGGCGTCCAGTTGGGAGGGAACCAGTCGGCCGCGAGGTCGCGCCAGTCCGGGTTGACCCGTTCGATCAGGGCCAGCTTCCAGTCGCGCAGCCACTTCTTGATCCGCCGCTCGCGCCGGATCGCCTCGGTCATCAGGACGTACGACTCGAACCAGACCAGACGGGTGCAGTCGTTCTCGTCGGTGAAGCCGGGAAAAGCCCGCGTCCGGTGCTTCCACACGCGGCTTTCGAGGTTGGCGGTCGAGCCGGTGTAGAGCGTCCCGTTCCGCCCGCTCGCCATGATGTAGGTCGCGATGAAGGTGCGATGGGTCCCCATACAGCGACGCTAACCCGCTCCCCCTCTTTCGTCATCCTCCGGCGAAGCGAAGCGGAGACCGGGGGACCCAGCGGCGCCGAAGGCGAAACCGCTCAACCCGCGAGCCCTCGACAGGGTGGCTGCTACGCGCCGACCTTCGGTTCGCGCTCCCGCGCGCCGCTGGGTCCCCCGGTCTGCGCCGCCGATGCGGCTTGCCGGAGGATGACGAAAGGGGAGCAGCAGCTGCGACGCCCGGCTTTGGCAATGAAACACCTCAGGACAGAAATTCGCCTGAGCGATGAATCGTGCCCCTTTCGTTCTTTTTGACTCCCAATTTGGCGCAAACTGACCAAACATGATGTGTGTCGATCATATCGCAAACACCAGATGTGGACGGACACGCCACATATTGTGGATAAGCGGCTGTCACTCCTAGACGCGAGTGCCAACCAATAAATACGGTTAACACGTCGCAATAGGCGACGATTCTCGATGGAGGACTTCGACCCAGATATTTGGAAAACTGCCTCTCAGCGCAGCCAGCGGTAGGCGTCTGCGAGAGAGAGCGGAGAGGAACACGGGGAACGTAGTTCTCAGGCCAAGTACCCGGAGCCCCTCTCCATCGCGCCTCAGAGACGCTGATCGAATCAGTGCGCGAGCCGTGCTTAGCACGCAAGCCCGCTTATCCACAGCGTCGTCCACGAACCTGTGAATCCATGTGATTCAAGGAGAAAACGATGACCACTCACAAGCCCGGATCAAGCTCAGGCCGCAACGGCGGCATCTTCCAGGAAATCGGCCCGCGTGGCGGAGCCCGGCCCAACTTCACGACGGTGCCAGACAATCATCGGCTACCGCCGACGACTACGCCGGGATCGACTTGGAAGCCGACCCACCGAACCCCAGACAGCAACCGCTGACTGGAGCTCGTGATGGCGACCTTCCCTCAGGGCCCGACTTTTCCGGAACGCCCCTTGCCAACGGCATGGCCTTCTTATCCGCAACGACCGCAACGGCCGATCTCACCTGATCGCCCGACGCGCCCGCAGAGGCCGGGCGGGCGGTGACTAACGGCGGGCGGTCCAGGGCGACCGCCCGCCCCTCTCAACAACTGCGGCTGAGCCGCTTGGAGAAAGCCATGCGTTACTACGTTAACCAGAACGCCCAACCAAATGGGGATCACGAGGTACACACGTACACCTGTACGCATGGGCCAGCGGAGCATAATCGCACCTACCTAGGTGAATACACTTCCTGCGTCCCAGCGGTACGGCAAGCCAAAACCTATTGGAAGTCTAACGGTTGCTACTACTGCAGCAACGCCTGCCACACATCCTAATAGGAAATGCTCCGGAAGGCCGCGAACGACGTTCGCGGCCTAATCCGCTAATGCACCCGCGCCTTCCCGATCTCCAGCCCGTCCGCGCCCGCTGACACGGCCACGACCGACCCGTCCTCGATCTCGCCAGCGAGGAGTTTCTTGGCCATGGGGTCGACCAGGGTCTTCTGGATGACGCGCTTCAGGGGACGGGCGCCGTAGACGGGGTCGTAGCCCTTGTCGGCGAGCCAGTTGAGGGCGCTGTCGTCGAGGGCGAGCGTCAGGCGGCGGTCGGCCATCAGCTTCTCCAGACGGGCCAGCTGGATGCGGACGATGCCGCCCATCTGTTCGCGGCCGAGGCGGTGGAACAGGATGATCTCGTCGATGCGGTTCAGGAACTCGGGCCGGAAGTGGGCGCGGACCTGTTCCATGACCAGGGGACGGACGGCCTCGACATCCTCGCCCTCGGGCTGGTCGGCCAGATACTGGCTGCCCAGGTTGGAGGTCATGATGATCAGGGTGTTCTTGAAGTCGATGGTGCGGCCCTGACCATCGGTCAGGCGACCGTCGTCCAGCACCTGAAGCAGGACGTTGAAGACGTCGGGGTGGGCCTTTTCGACCTCGTCGAACAGGATGACCTGATAGGGGCGACGACGCACGGCCTCGGTCAGGGCGCCGCCCTCGTCATAGCCGACATAGCCGGGAGGGGCGCCGATCAAGCGGCTGACGCTGTGCTTCTCCATGTATTCGGACATGTCGATGCGGGTGATGGCGTTGTCGTCGTCGAACAGATAGCCGGCGAGCGCCTTGGTCAGCTCGGTCTTGCCCACGCCCGTCGGGCCGAGGAAAAGGAAGCTGCCCAGCGGCTTGTTGGGGTCGTTGAGCCCGGCGCGGGCGCGGCGCACGGCGTCGGACACGGCTTCCAGCGCCTCGTCCTGACCGACGACGCGGCGGCCCAGTTCGTCCTCCATCTTGAGCAGCTTCTCGCGCTCGCCTTCCAGCATCTTGTCGACGGGGACGCCGGTCCAGCGGCTGACGACGGCGGCGATCTGCTCGGCGTCGACGACCTCGGGCGTCAGGGGGCCTTCATTTTTGCTTTCTTGGCCTGGTTTCTCGGCGGCCTCGGCCAGCTGGCGTTCCAGTTGCGGGATCTGGCCGTAGGCGATCTCTGAGGCGCGGCCGAGGTCGCCGGCGCGCTGGGCGGCGGCCAGTTCGGCGCGCAGGCGGTCCAGGGTCTCGCGCAGTTGCGCCCCCTGCCCGACCTTGTCCTTCTCCGACTTCCAGCGGGCGGTCATGTCGTCCGACTGGCCTTCGAGGTCGATGATCTCGTCCTCGATCTTCTCCAGACGCTGCTGCGAGGCGCTGTCGCTTTCCTTCTTCAGGGCCTCGCGCTCGATCTTCAGCTGGACCAGACGGCGGTCGATTTCGTCCAGCGCCTCGGGCTTGGAATCCACGGCCATGCGGACGCGCGACGCGGCCTCGTCGATCAGGTCGATGGCCTTGTCGGGCAGGAAGCGGTCGGTGATGTAGCGGTTCGACAGGGTGGCGGCGGCGACGATGGCGCTGTCGCTGATCCGCACCCCGTGGTGGACCTCATACTTCTCCTTGAGGCCGCGCAGGATCGACACCGTGTCCTCGACGGTGGGTTCGGCGACGAAGACCGGCTGGAAGCGACGGGCCAGGGCCGCGTCCTTCTCGACGTGCTTGCGGTATTCATCCAGCGTGGTGGCGCCGACGCAGTGCAATTCGCCGCGCGCCAGGGCGGGCTTCAAGAGGTTGGAAGCGTCCATGGCCCCGTCGCCCTTGCCGGCGCCGACCAGGGTATGCATCTCGTCGATGAACAGGACGATGCCGCCCTCGGCCGCAGCCACCTCGTTCAGCACGGCCTTCAGCCGCTCCTCGAACTCGCCGCGGTATTTGGCCCCCGCGATCAGGCTGCCCATGTCGAGCGACAGGACCTTCTTGTCCTTCAGGCTTTCCGGCACGTCGCCGTTGACGATCCTCAACGCGAGTCCTTCGACGATGGCGGTCTTGCCGACGCCGGGTTCGCCGATCAGGACGGGGTTGTTCTTGGTGCGGCGGGCCAGGACCTGGATGGTGCGGCGGATTTCCTCGTCGCGGCCGATGACCGGGTCGACCTTGCCGTCGCGCGCAGCCTCGGTCAGGTCGCGGGCGTAGCGTTTCAGGGCGTCGTAGCTGTCCTCGGCGCCGGCGCTGTCGGCGGTCTTGCCCTTGCGCATCTCGGCGACGGCTTCATCCAGCTTCTTGGGCGTGACGCCGGCGGACTTCAGCGCCTCGGCGGCGGCCCCGCCCTCCTTGGCGATGGCGGCCAGCAGGCGCTCGGTCGTGACGAAGGCGTCGCCGCCCTTTTTCGAGGCCTCCTCGGCGGCGCTGAAGACGCGCGCCGTGTCGCCGTCCAGATAGAGCTGGCCCGAGCCGCCCTCGACCTGGGGCCGCTTCTTCAACAGGCCCTCGGTCACCAGTTCGACGGCGGACGGATCGCCGCCCGCCTGGTCGATCAGCTTGCGGGCCAGACCATCGCGCTCCTCCAGCAGCACCTTCAGCAGGTGCTCGGGCGCGAACTGCTGGTGCCGCCGGGCGAGCGCCAGCGACTGGGCGGATTGGACGGCCTGTTTGGCGCGGTCGGAATAGAGGTCGAGATTCATCGTGTGCAGTCCCCTCGGAAGGCGGAAATACATCAACGCGCCCTTCTGCGAAGCGGCGCCTTGAGTTGTGTCAAACGAGGTGGGTGTGGCGGATCAGCCACGCAAGGCCGCGCCCGCCTCGGGCGGGACGGCCGCGCGAATATTTTGGGGGAGGGTCGATCCATCCTCGCCCCAGTCCGTTGCCGTGACCGGGGCACAATGGAGAACTGACATGAGAAGTGTTTTCGCCGCCGCCGCCGGACTGCTGATCATCGTGGCGGCGCCCTCGCTGGCGCAGCAGCCTCCGCCGCGCCCCGCCCCGGCCCCGGCCCCTGGCCACGCCATGCAGCCCGGCCAGACCATGACGCCGCAACAGCGCCCGGCGCCGGCGCCTTCGACCGCCCGCCCCCAGGCCATGCCCGGCCATATGGAGACAGGTCCGCGCCCCTATCAGGCGGAACCCGGCGGCATGCGCGGCGGCATGCACGGCGGCGAGATGAATTACGGCCGTTGGGAAAGCAGCTGGGGTCACCGTCCGCCCCCCCCGCCCGCGCATTTCACCCGTCATGACGACTGGTATCGCCACGTCCGCGCCTGCCAGCATCGTTACAAATCCTACAATCCGCGCACGGACATGTTCATGCCCCGTCACGGCCATAGGGCGCGCTGCACGCTCTAGCGCGTCTCTTTCCGTTTCCCCGAACGCCCGCCGCGATACAGCGGCGGGCGCGTGTGCAAGCACGCCGAGATTGAAGCGGGCGGCCTCCCGGGCCTAAGGCTGTCAGCGGGAGGCGAACATGGGGTTTCTGACAAACGGGCCGGTCGATCCGACCGTCGTCCTGCCGTTTCTGGCCGCCGTGGCGCTGATGGAGCTGACGCCGGGGCCGAACATGGGCTGGCTGGCGATCCTCTCTCTGTCGCAGGGACGGACGGCGGGATTGACGGCCGTGGCGGGGATCACACTCGGCCTGACGCTGTGGATGACCGCTGCCGCCTTCGGTCTGACCGAGGTAGTGCTGCTGTGGCCAGGGCTCTATCAGGCGATCCGCTGGGCGGGGGTAGGCTTTCTGCTGTGGCTGGCCTGGGACGCCTGGCGCAGCACCGGGGACGGCGCCGCCGCGATGCCGGCCGGGACGCGGCGACGCGCCCTGTTCCAGCGCGGGCTGATCGCCAATCTGCTGAACCCCAAGGCGGCCCTGCTCTACATCGTCCTGCTGCCGGGTTTCATCCGACCCGAGCACGGCTCCACCCTGGTTCAGGCGCTGACGCTGGGGACGTTGCATGTCCTGGTCAGCATCGCCGTCCACTCGACCATCGTCCTCACGGCAGCGCGCGCCGGAGGCGCCCTACTGACGCGCGCCCAAGGACCAACCCTGCGCGCCGCCATGGCCCTGGGGCTGGTCGCCATCGCCGCCTGGACGGCCTGGGAGACGCGGACCTGAGGCGTGCGCTCGCGCCCGCCGTCAGCCCCCGGTCTGCGGAGCCGAGAAATCGAAGCTCGGGTCCTGGGGACGCTGCCGCCTGCCGAAGGTCCAGGTCAGGCCGATCAGCCCGGTGCGGCCGCCCATCCAGCGCTCGGTCCGGTCGCGGAACTCCGGCGTGTCCAGCGTGACCACGTCGCGGAAGTTGTCGAAGACATCGCGCACGGTGGCCTGCAGCGACAGGCTCTCGGTCAGCTTGCGGCGATAGCCCAGGTTGACCAGGGTGGTCGAATCCCGCGTGCCCTGGGCCAGAAGCTGCTCGCCGGTCCAGACGGTCGACACCTGGATGAAGTCGGCGCTGGTCGGCTGCCAGTTCAGGCTCAGACGGCCGCTGGCCACGTCGCTTGACCGGTTGGTTCCGCCCGGAATGTTCGAGGCGTCGATCTCCTGGCGGAACAGGTTGACGCTGGCGTTGTAGCGCAGGGTCGGATGCAGCCGCCCGTTGGCGACCAGCTCCAGCCCCAGATCGGTGCGGGCGCCCAGGTTCTCGGGCCGGGTCAGCAGGACGCCGCCGCCCAGATCGGTCGTCACCGGGGTGAAGGCCCTGGAGGTGTCCCGATAATAGAGGGTGGCCTGATAGAAGGTCTGCTGGACCCGACGCTGCCACATCAGCTCGAAGCTGTCCGTCTCCTGCTGCTTCAGGTCCGGGTTGCCCGAACTGTAATTGAGCGGGTCCTGATAGGTCAGGAAGGGATTCAACTCCGAGGGACGCGGCCGTTGCACCCGCCGGCCATAGCTGGCGCGCACCGACTGGCCGTCGGACAGGGCGTAGGAGACGTGCATCGTCGGATAGGCGTTGAAGTCGCTGGTCGAGCGCTTCATGCCCGAAGTCGTCTGATCCAGGTCCCGCTCCACCTGCTCCAGCCGTAGGCCGGCCTGGGCCGACAGCTTGGCCCCGAACGGACGCTCCCAGGTGGCGTAGAGGGCGTGGACCGCCTCGTCGACGTGGAAGTCGTTGGAAACCCGGGAATCCTGAACCAGCGTCGAGGGCGAGGGGCCACGGCGCACCCGGTTGTCGAGTTCCAGCGACACCAGCCGCAGGTCATAGCCGGCGCGCAGCTTTCCGCCGTCCGCCATCGGACGCGTATAGGCGCTGGTCAGGCCCAACTGGTCGACGTTGTTGATCAGCTCGACCGTCTCAAAGGCGGGCGGAAGGACCGGCGCGAGCGTCTCGGTGAAGGCGTCGTTGGCGAAGCCGGCCCGCACGCGGTCCAGGCGCAGCTCGTTCGACCATTCGTGGCCCTGATCGTTGAAGCGGCGCAGCACGCGGCCCGTCGCGCCGACGAACTCGCCGGAATAGCCGCCGCTGGTCCGGCGCCGCCAGGCCGAACTCAGGCCGCCGGACGGGGCGTCGGCCTCATAGAGGTTCAGCGCGTCGGTATCGACGTCGATGTCGGTGTAGCGCAGCTCGCCGGTCAACTGGGTCTTGGCGTCGACGCGGTATTCGGCGCCCAGACGCAGATAGGCGTGGTCGGCGGCCCCCTCGATGGCCTGGGTCTGGCGCGCCTCCAGGAAACGACGGGACGGGGCGTCCAAGCGCGCGCGAAGACGATCCACCGTCTGGTCGAAGGGATCATGGCGCAGGCCGGCGTCGGCGGTCAGGGTGAGACGGTCGCGCGTGCGGGCGAGGTTGACGCCCAGGCTGTAGCGCCCGCTGTCCCCGACATTGGCCTGGACCGAGCCGGTCGTGGTCGCGGTCGTGGTCGCGCCCGGCTGCGCCTGAACCGGCTTGGTGATCAGGTTGATCACCCCGCCCGAGCCTTCGGGGCTGTAGGCCGCCGATGGATTGGTCATGACCTCGATGCGGCTGTAAGCGGCCGCGGGCAGGCTCTGCACCGCCTGGGCGCGGCTTTCGCCCGACAGCAGGGCCGATGGGCGGCCGTCGACCAGGATGGTCACGCCCGGATCGCCGCGCAGGCTGACGTTGCCGTTGGGGTCGACATCTACCGACGGGACGTTGCGCAGGGCCTCGGCCAGGGTTCCCGTGGCCGCCTGCAGATCATTGGCCAGGCTGTAGCTGACGGCGTCGATCGAGGTGCGCACGGCGTTGGCGCGCGCCGTGACGACCACATCCCCGATCTTGGCGGTCTGGTCCTGTTCAGGCGCCGGGGCCGGGCGCTGATCCTGGCTGGCCGCCGGCGGGGCCGACGGCGGCGTCTGCGCCAGCGTGCTCGCCCCCGGCAGCGCCAGCACCGAGCCCATCAGCGGAACGAGTGTGGATTTCAGCATGGCCTGCCCTCCCCAAGCGGAGGGCCTCATCGCCTCCCGAGCGGGCCTGCGCCTAACAGTCCGTCGCGGCCGGCCACAGTTACATCTTCGTCATACGTCCGGAATTTACAGGGCGGCGCGCGCCGCCGCCTTGGCCCGGGAGGCGGGCGGCGCTAGCGTCGCCGTTCTGTTTTCCGGAGCGTGCCCATGTCCATCCGCCTGTCGCGCCGCGCGGCGCTGTTTTCGTCCGCCGTCGCCGCCTCGGGCGTCGCCCTGCCCACGACCGGCTGGGCCCAGACCAGTTCCGATACGCGCAGCGACGAGGAGATCGCCGCCGCCGCTGACGCCTGGGTGCAGCGCTGCATGGCGTCCTGGCCGGAGCAGCCCGCCGTCTCCCTGGCCCTGGTGCGCGACGGCAAGCCGGTGCTGACCAAGGGCTATGGCGTGCGCCGTCAGGGCAAGGCCGAGCCGGCGGACGAACACACCCTGTTCGCCATCGCCTCCAACTCCAAGAACGTCACCGCCGCCTGCCTGGCCATTCTGGTCGACGAGGGCAAGGTGAAGTGGGACGCGCCGATCAAGACCTATCTGCCGGGCTTCACCCTGTCCGACCCGGTGATCGGCGCGCGCATCACGGTCCGCGACACGCTGAGCCACCGCGCCGGCTTCGGCTTGGGCGCCGGGGACCTGCTGTTCTGGCCCAACAGCGACCGGACCCGCGCCGAGGTGCTGGCCCAGGCCGCCTTCGTGCCGATCGAGGACGGCTTCCGCGCCGACTACCACTACTGCAACCTGATGTTCGTGGTGGCCGGCGCCGTGATCGAAAAGGTCTCGGGCCTCGCCTGGGAAGACTTCGTCCAGACCCGCATCTTCGACCGCGTGGGCATGAGCGAGAGCGTGCCGCTGGCGCGTCTGGCCGACCCGAAGAAGTCCGCCCTGCCCCACGCCCGCGTCGGACCGCCCCTGCGCGGCAAGGGGCCGATGACCCAGATCGCCCACTCCATCGTCGAGGTGTGGAACTGGGATTCGGCGGCGGCGGCCGGCGGCATCTGCGCCAGCGCCACGGACTGGGCCAAATGGATCGCCGTGCGCCTGAACGACGGCAAGCTGACGGACGGCACGCGCCTCTATTCCGAGGCCGCGGCGCGCGAGATGTACAAGCCGAACATCATCGTCTCTTCCTCGGGCGGGCCGACGGCGGAATTGCCCAACCGGGCCGTGGCCTCGACCTACGCCATGGGGCTGCAGGTTCAGGACTATCGCGGCGAGCGGCTGATCACCCACGGCGGCGGCTCGCCGGGCGGCATCTCGGCCACGGTCCTCATCCCCGGCCGCAAGGCGGGGTTCAGCGTCTTCACCAACGCCGAGGAGAGCTTCCTGCTGCGCGCCCTGCGCTCGGGCCTGTCGGACATCGTCATGGGCAAGGTCGACGTCGACTGGATCGCCGATTCCAAGAAGCGCGAAGCCGAAGGGACCGAGAAGTCGCTGAAGGCCGCCGTCGCGATCGACGCCAAGCAGGCGGCGGGGGCTGCGCCCTCCATGCCGCTGGATGCCTATGCCGGCACCTGGCGCGATCCCTGGTACGGCGACATCGTCATCGAGCAGAAGACCGAAGGGCGCGGCCGCAACCGGAAGACCGGCCTGTGGCTGGCCTTCACCCACACCCCCGCGCTGAAGGGCTGGCTGGAGCCCTATGACGGCGAGACCTTCCGCACCCGCTTCCCCGACAAACGGGAAGAGGACGCCTTCGTCACCTTCAGCATCCTGACCGCCAAGCCTGCGACCGCCACGCTCAAGGGCGTCTCGCCCGACATCGACTTCTCCTACGACTATCAGGACCTGCGGCTGACGCGGGTCTGAAAGCTCGCTTAATTCCTTCTCCCCTTGTGGGAGAAGGTGGCTCGCGAAGCGAGACGGATGAGGGGTTTCTGGCAGCTTATCCAGCTCTCCTTCATCCTCACTCGCAAGACCCCTCATCCGGCCCTGACGGGCCACCTTCTCCCACAAGGGGAGAAGGGCTTGGATTAGCGCGCCGCCTGGCCCCGACCGGCTTCCAGGATCGGCATCCCGGCCTCGGTCGGCAGGTAGATGACCTGGCGGTCGCCCTTGCCGGCGGTTTCCTGCAGCATGTTGATATAGGACCAGCGCAGGTAGTTTTCGGGACCGCCCAGCGACTGGGCCATGATGCGGTTGGCCTCGTTGGTGCCCTTGGCGCGTTCGATCTCGGCCTGGGCGGTCAGCTTGGCGGAATCCAGCGCGGCCTGGGCCTCCAGCACGCGGATGCGGCGGTTCTGCACTGCTTCTTCGAAGGCCGCCTTGCCCGCCATCTGCTTGGAATAGACGTTGTAGGTCGGGAGGCCGACCAGGACGACGGCGATCAGAACGCCGATGGCGATGACCGAACTGATAGTGAAACCCACGCTGCGCATATGCGCCTCCCCTGAATGAACAGCCGTCAGGGTGGACGCCGCCCACGCCGCCGGTCAAGGGCACCCGGTCAAGCCTGGGTCAGCGCGAGGCCGGGACTAGTTCGATCAGGTCGAGGTTGGACTCGGTCGCCGGCCAGGGAACCGCCAGCCGCCAGCGACGCTCGCCGATCCGCTCGACCACGGCCACCATGTCGCGGTCGGAGCGCTGGCCATACGAGCGGGCAGCGGGTTCGGAGGCCAGCGACATCGAGCCGAGAAACACCATCTGGCGGTCGTTCTCGGGGAACAGCAGGCCGGCGGGCCGTTGCGATCCGGTCAGTTTGGAGAATTTCAGGCCCGCAGGCGTCTGTTCGATGCGGCAGGCGAACCAGCCGTAGACGACATAGCCGAGCCCGCCCTCGCCGCCCTGTGATCCCAGCTTGACGGTGCGGCAGCGATAGTTTCCTACCGGCGGCGTGACCGAGGAACGCGCCGCGCCGGGGTCGATCAGGTCGCCCAACGAAGCCAGGTCGCCCGATCCCGGTTGGCGCTTCGCCTGCTGCAGGGCCAGGGTCCAGGCGGCGTCGCGGCGCTGATAGCGATCACGGTCGACGGCGGTGATGACACGGCGCCAGTCGCTGAGCACCGCGCCGCCGGGCGCGCCGGCGACGGTCGAAGGCGGCGGAGGCGGAGGGGGCGGCGGCGTGGTCGCGCACGCCGTCAGCAGGGCGGTCGCCAACACGCTCAGAATGGGCGCGCTCGGAATCAGGATGCGGGAAGCCGCCGCCATAAAACGCGAATTGCAGGCCGACGAACGTGACATGGGCTTTCCCTCGCACAGGGTCGAAAAGCCCCCCTTGCTAGGAAGCCCTCCCGGCGCGCCGCGTCAACCCCGGGCGAAGACCGCCCCTTCCCCTGACGGGGTCAGGCGGCGCGCGCCGCAGGCGTCGCGCGTCGGCGAAGCCCCCGATCAACCTTCGTCGGCGGCGGGTTCCACCTTGCGACGCGGAGCGCGACGCTTGGGCGCGGGCGCCTCATCCGACGCCGCTTCGTCCGCCGACGGGGCGGACGGACGCGTCAGGAAGCCGGGCAGGCCCATGCCGTCGCTGACGTTGGCGTCGGCCTCGGCGGGCACGCTGCGCTCGGCGCGCGGACGGCGCGGCGCGCGGGCGGGACGAGCGTCGTGTTCTTCGGCCTCGACCGGCGCCGGGCTGGCGGCGGCGTCGTCCGAACCGGCTTCGGGAACATATTCAGCCTCGGCCAGGGCGCGGGCTTCGTCCTCGGGCGTGGCCTCGCCGGCCTCGAAGCGACGGTTGCGTTCCTCGCGGCGACGCTCCCAGCGCTCGCGGCGGGTTTCGCGACGGCCGCCCTCGCGGGTCTCGCCTTCAGCGCGCGGTTCGCGGTCGTCAGCGCGAGGCTCACGCGGTTCGCGCTCGGCGCGGGGTTCGCGCGGTTCCCGATCCCGGTCGCGGTTGTTGTCGCGATCCCGATTGTTGTCGCGGTTGTTGTAGTCGCGGTCGCGGTTCTGCTCGCGTTCGGCGCGCTCGGCCTGACGGCGGGCCTCATCGTCGATCTTCTGCTGTTCGGCCTGAGCGGCGGCGATGATGGCGGCGGCCTGAGCGCCCGACTCGTCCTCGAAGTCGATGTCGAAGCCCTGGCCGGCCAGTTCGCGCTGGGCGATCTCCGAAACCGGACGCTGCGGCTGCAGGGCGCGCAGGACGCGGAAATAGTGTTCGGCGTGCTGGGTGTAGTTCTCGGCCAGCACCCGGTCGCCGGCGGCCGAGGCGTCGCGCGCCAGCTGCATATAGCGCTCATAGACCGTCTGGGCGTTGCCGCGGACCTTGATGTTCTCAGGGCCCTGCGAATCCCACGACCGGTTCGGATTGGTGGCGTTGGCGTTGTTGCCGCCGCCGCTACCGGGCTTCCGGTTGCGTCCGCGCTGACGCTTCATGCCCTTGAAATCTCTCATCGGAGCTTACCGTGCTGGTGCGGGCCGCCGTCGGGTGAGGACGGGCAGGACCCAGTTCGTCGTTCCGTTCGGTCGGGGCCAATCCCCGTATCGATGTGCTCGGAAAACCGTTTGCCGCCCTGTGGTCCGCCAGACCAACTAGGCCCGACCGTCACTGGCCCCGACGCGCTTGAGCGAGCAAACCTGCCCGAAAAGGATGCGTATGAGTGGGAGACAAGAAACGACTTAGCGCGCGATGACGCGGTTTCCAAGGCTTTTGTTGCGCGGCTGCATCCGCCTTCCGGTCACGCTTCCGGGATGGGATCGACGCGCGGGTCCGGCCCGTTGGTGACGACACGGTCGCGGTCGCCCAGGTCCTTGACCACCTTGACCCCGGTGAAACCGGCCGCCTCGAACAGGGCCTTGACCTGCGCGCCCTGGTCCCAGCCGATCTCGACGGCGAAAACGCCTTCGGGGCGCAGGATGCGGGCGATCTCGGGGGCCAGGTCGCGATAGGGTTGCAGCCCGTCCGGGCCGCCGTCCAGCGCCAGATGCGGATCGTGCTCGCGCACCTCCGGGTCCAGACCGGCGATGTCCGCCGTCGGGATATAGGGCGGGTTGGACACCACCAGGTCGAAGCTGTCGTCGGCGAAGCCGGTCGCCCATTCAGTGCGGATGAAGGTGCAACGACCGTCCAGGTCCAGGTTTGCGGCGTTCTCGCGCGCCACGGCGATGGCCTCGGTCGAGATGTCGGCGCCCACGCCACGCGCGTTGGGACGCTCGACCAAAGTGGCCAGCAGGATGGCGCCCGAGCCGGTGCCCAGATCGATGAAGTCGAAGGCGCGCTGCGGGGCAAAGGCGCGGACGATGACGTCCAGCAGGGTCTCGGTGTCGGGGCGCGGGCTGAGCACGTCGGGCGTGACGTTCAGCATGATCTTCCAGAAGCCCTTCTTGCCCAGGATGCGAGACACGGGTTCGCGCTTCAGGCGGCGCTCGACCATGGCGTCCAGGGCCGCAGCCTTGTCGGCGTCGATGACTCGGTAGGGATCGGTCAGGATATCGACGCGGCCCGCGCCGGTCGCGGCCTCCAGCAGCAGGCGGGCGTCGATCGACGGGCTGTCGATGCCGGCGGCTTTCAGACGGGCTTGCGCGCCCTTCCAGGCGGTGAGCAGGGTCGGGGCGGCGGGGACGTTATCGGACATGACCGCTGATTGGCGCTTGCTGCGGGCGATTTCAAGACGGAACGCAGAGCGAGCGTGGCCGTTGAGGGACGGATGGGGATGCGGAACCTTCTGAAACCGGCGGGGCGGACGCCCGCCAAAGGCGGCGCCGTCTGGCGTTTTCTGGGCGCGGCGGCGGGCGGGCTGGCGGCCGGCGCCACGGCGGCGCATCTGCTCTACACTCAAGGGCACCGCTTCGGTCTCGAACTGCGCCCCAAGCGGCCCGAGCCCCTGCCGCCGCGCGAGCCGACGCCCGAAGACTATGACGCCAAGGAGCCTGGGCGCGGACGACTGGCCCAGCACCCGGCCCATATCCCGCGCAAGGGCTGGATCGACATCATCTGGCGCACGGGCATGGGCTATTTCGGCGACCGGGTCGGCTTCGTCGCCGGGGGCGTGACCTTCTTCATGCTGCTGGCCCTGTTCCCGACGCTGGCCGCCTTCGTCACCATTTATGGCCTGTTCGCCGATCCCGCCGACGCCTGGGGGCGCCTGAGCTTCCTCTATGCGGTGCTGCCGTCCAACGTGGCCCAGTTCCTCGGCGCCGAGATGTCGCGGCTGGCCGGCGATTCCACCGGCCAACTGACCTTCACCCTGGTCTGGACCCTGGCCCTGTCGCTGCTGGCGGCCAACGGCGGGGTGAAGACCCTCTTCTACGGCCTGAATCTCGCCTATCACGAGGTCGAGCGACGCAACATCATCACCTACAACCTGCTGTGCATGGGCTTCACCGTCACGGCGATGGCGGCGGTGCTGATCAGCGCGGCCCTGGTGGTGGGCGTCCCTGTCGTGCTGAAGCTGCTCGGCCTCGAGCAGGAATGGGCCCATCTGGCGCCGCTGCGCTGGCCGCTGCTGTTCCTGGGCTATGTCGGGGCGCTGGCGGTCATCTATCGCCACGGGCCGTGCCGGGCGCGGGCGCGCTGGCGCTGGCTGACGCCGGGCGCCCTGTTCGCGGCCAGCCTCAGTCTGCTGGTCTCCTTCCTGTTCAGCTGGTTCCTGAGCCATTTCGTCCGCACCGACTCCTATGGTCCGCTGGCGGCGGCCATGGGCTTCCTGCTGTGGACCTGGTTTTCAGTGCAGGTGATCCTGATGGGCGCGCGGCTGAACGCCGAGATCGAGCATCAGACGGCCATCGACACCACCATCGGCGCGCCCCGGCCGATCGGCGAGCGCGGCGCGGTGATGGCCGATTCCGTCGGGCCGCGCCGGGGCAATCCGGCGGCTCTGGCGTTTACGCTGAAATACGCCGAGGCGCTGGGGGACAAGGTGCTGAGACGGCGAAAATAGTATCCTTCTCCCCTTGAGGGAGAAGGGAAAATCAGCCGAACTCCGCTTCCAGGTCGGCCAGGCGGGCGGCCTGGTCCTCGGCGATCAGGGCGTTCAGCATGGGGTCGAGGTCGCCCTCGAGGATCTGCGGCAGGCTGTGCAGGGTCAGGCCGATGCGGTGGTCGGTCACGCGACCTTGCGGGAAGTTGTAGGTGCGGATGCGTTCGGACCGGTCGCCCGAGCCGACCTGCGACTTGCGCGCGTCCGAGCGGGCGTTGTCCTTCATCTGGCGCTGCATGTCGTAGAGGCGGACGCGCAGATTCTTCATCGCCTTGTCGCGGTTGACGTGCTGCGACTTCTCCGACGACGTCACCACGATGCCCGAGGGGAAGTGGGTGATGCGCACGGCCGAGTCGGTCTTGTTGACGTGCTGGCCGCCCGAACCGGAGGCGCGGAAGGTGTCGATGCGGATGTCCTTGTCCTGAATGTCGATCTCGACATCCTCGACCTCGGGCAGGACAGCGACGGTGGCGGCCGAGGTGTGGATACGGCCCTGCGTCTCGGTGGTCGGCACCCGCTGGACGCGGTGGACGCCCGACTCGAACTTCAGCCGACCAAAGACGCCCTCCCCGGTGACGGTGGCGATGATTTCCTTGTAGCCGCCGGCCTCGCCCTCGGTCGTGCTGTCGATCTCGACGCGCCAGCCGCGCGTGGAGGCGTAGCGCGAATACATGCGGAACAGGTCGCCGGCGAACAGGGCCGCCTCGTCCCCGCCCGTGCCGGCGCGGACTTCCAGCACGGCCGAGGCGTTCTCGTCGGCGTCGCGCGGGGCCAGCAGCAGGGCGACCTCGCGCTCCAGCTCGGGCAGGCGCGCGTTCAGGACGTCCAGTTCGTCGGCGACCATGGCGGCCATTTCGGGATCGGCGGCCATGGACTGCAGGTCCTCGACCTCGACGCGGGCGCGGGCCAGGGCCTGCACCGCGTCGGCCACCGGCTTCATCTCGGCGTGCTCCTTCGACAGGCGCACGATCTCGGCCCCGTCCGAAGCCGCGCCCATGCGCGCCTCCACCTGGTGGAAGCGGTCAAGTACCTGATCGAGCCGGGCCTGGGGCAGTCGCAAACGACAGTCTCCGAAGGAAGGTCGGCTTCTCTACGGCAGAGAGCCGACCCAAGTCCATCGTCGATCGCCTAGGGCGCGGCCCCGGGAAAGGCGACGACGGCGCGGCCGTAGCGCCCCTGGCCCAGCGGCCGGCCGAGCGCGAAATCCGACATCAGGGCGTAGTAGCCCTCGGTCTGCCGGGTCTCGGTGCGCGTGCCGTCCGCAGTCTGAATGAACTCGGCCATGCCGTGGTCGGTGTCGGGGAATTCGGCCAGGGTGATGGCCTCGCCCTCGGCCTGGAGCGTTGTCAAAAGGGCGCGCGTGGCCTCCGGCGGCGCGTCGCGGTCGGCCCCGGCGAGGACCCACAGGACCGGCACGTCGAGCGCGCGCAGCGGCGGCAGCGGGTCGTGGCGCCAGGTGGTGCCCTTGTCGCGCCGCGGCCCCATGAGCCTCAGCGCCGCTTCGGGGTATCGGGCCAGGTCGCCGGTGAACTCCCCCTTGGCGTGGGCGAACCAGGGCTCCTTGCGCCACTGGCGCTTGAGGTCGTTCAGCTCGGCGAAGCCCGAGCGGAAGCCCGAAGCGATCACCTCGCCCGCGGCATCGGCCAGCAGGCCCGCCTTGCGCTGGGCCTCGGCGTCGAAGCCGGCCTCGGCGACGTTCAGCACCGTCTGGGCGCGGTTTTCCTCCAGCGGGCTGACCGCCAGGCCATAGCCGACGATGATAAAGTCTACCGGTGCCTGGGCCGCGGCCAGGGGCGCGACCCAGCCGCCCTGGCTGATGCCGCGCAGGCCGACGCGCCCGGCCCGGTCGCCGGCCAGGCGGCGGGCCTCGCGCACGGCCGCGGCGGCGTCGGCGGCCAGCAGGGCGAAGTCCTGGGTGTAGGTCCCGGTCGACGCCCCCGTGCCGCGCTTGTCGTAGACGAACAGGCCGACACCCGAGGCCGGGTCCAGGTGCTGCATGGCGTTGAAGTCGAGCGCGCTGTAGTCGCCCGAGCCATGCACCTCGACCAAAATGGGCGCGGGATCGACGCCCTGAGGCAGGATCAACCGCCCGGCCAGGGTTTCGCCCGCCCCCTGGAAGCGCGTTTCAATCACGTCAAAGCTGAGCTGCTGGGCGGCCTGGCCGTCGAAGGACGTCAGCCCCTGGGCGCAGTCGCCGAGCTGGAAGGGCGTGGGGTCCGGCTCCTGGGTCCAGCCGCGCGTGGCGCGCGCCTCGGCGCCCGCGCCGCTGATCAGCGCCGTGCGCCCGTCGACGGTGCGCCAGCGCAGCTTGCCGCTGACCGTGCCCCAGACCGAGACGACGCGGCCGTCGGCCAGCCGCGAGACGCCGGCCCCGCAGGCCGTGTCAGGCGAAGCGGCGAGCGCCTGGCCGTCGCCCGCCGGGACGCAGGCCGCTACGCCCGCCAGTGCGCCGGCCAGACCGAGCGCGCGCAAGGAACTCATGATCACGTCGAACCCCTCCCATAATTATGCCGCATTCAGGATAGCGGCGTCATGCGAGGACGAAAAGGGAGCGCTATCGCGATTGTGAGCGGTTCTAACAATGCCGTCAGCACGGTTACGTCGCACCCGCAAAAGCCGTAGCTCGACAGCGGCTGAAACAACATCGGGAACACGACATGGCTTATGACGCCGCGGCTCAAGGCACGTCTGGCGGCGTGTCGGGCGCCCATGTGGAGCGGCTGTGCGCCGCTTACGACTGCCTCCTGGAGCCGAGCGGCGCCGTCTCAGCCGAGGCCGAGCAGGAACTGAGGGCCCTGGCCCGCATCTTCGATCTGGACGCCGACCGGCCGGCCGGCGAGCTGTGGCCTTCCGTGCGCGCCGTGCTGGTGCGCCAGACCCCCGCCGCAGCGCCCGGCGCGGACCCGGCAGCCGCCCCCGCGTTCGAGCCGATGACCATCCTGCTGGTCGAGGACGACGCCATCGCAGCGGCCGACCTGACCGCGGCCCTGGGCGACGCCGGCCATCGGGTGGTCGGCCCCTTCCACAGCGCCGAGGCGGCCGAGGCGGCCACCGCCCTCTATCCCATCGATCTGGCGCTGCTGGACATCAACCTCTCGGGCGAAGCCACCGGCGTCGATCTGGCCCGAAGCCTGAAGGCGCGCTGGGGCGTGCCGGTCATCTTCCTGTCCGGCGATGTGACCGCGGCAGCCCGGAACGCCGAACTGGCCGCCGCCATGGTTATCAAGCCCTATACCGGCCGCGACGTGCTGGACGCCATCGCCCGCATCGGATCGCCCGGCGCGGCCGTCCGCTGACAGGCTCAGATCAGCAGCGTCTTGCGCAGCACGGCGCCGTCGGCCGCGCGGCTCTCCGTGCGCACCAGAACCTGGGTCTCGCGGGCCAGCCAGAAGCGGGCGGGCGGCGTCTTGTCGGTGTTGTAATCCGTCTCGACCACCCAGCAGTCGATCGACCGGCCGTCCGGGGCGGCCAGGGCCTCGACGCCCGTGACCCGCCACAGATAGCGCGCCGCCGTCTGGCTGCCCGGATGGTGGAAGGGGATGGAGACGGCGTAGCCCTCGGCCAGGGGCAGGGTCTGGAGCATCTCCATGTCGGTCTCGAAATTATACATGGGCTCGGGAAAGGCGAAGGAGAGGGCCGCCTGGCTGTTGTCGGCCAGACCTTCCAGGCCGCTGATCCGATCGGGCGCGAAACGGAACCCTTCGACCAGGCGCGCCTCTTCGCGCGTGCTGACGCGCACATGGGTCAGAGGACGGAAACTGCCGACCTCGAACAGGGAATCCCGCTCGACCAGGCCGACCGGCGTGCCCGCGCTGTCCCAGCGCTGGACGATGCGCAGCCGGGGCTGGCCGTCGATGGTCTCGAACCGTGTCTCGCGACGCCAGATGTCGATCGCCGTATGGCGGCCGTCCTTCTCGCGCGAACGCAGATAGGTCCGCACGCCGGGCTTCAGCCAGTCGAACCGCGCCAGAGGCTGACCGACCGCCAGCCGCTGCGGCTCTGCGGCCAGGGCGCGTCCGGCGGCGGCGACCCCGGGGACCGAGGCGAAGGCGCCGACAAGGGCGCGGCGCGAAAGGAGCGGCGGCAAGCGGGCCTCCTGCGGCTGATCGGGACTGAGACCCTAGACCGCAGCCCGCAAAACGCTCCAGTTAAGGTTCGGCAACATTTCCAGCGTCGGCGGCGTTGCGATCTGGGCAGGAGACGGGGCGCACGTGGACAGTATTGAGACCTTTCTTCTCTTCCTGGTCGTCGGCCTGCTGGCCCAGGCGGTCGACGGCGCCCTGGGCATGGCCTACGGCGTCATCTCGTCCTCGGTGCTGCTGGCGCTGGGGGTGCCGCCGGCGACCGCCTCGGCCAGCGTCCATGCCGCCGAGGTCTTCACCACCGCCGCCTCGGCCGGCAGCCACGCCTGGCACCGCAACGTCGAGTGGCGGCTGTTCCTGCCGCTGGCGGTCGCGGGCGTCATCGGCGGCGTGGTCGGCGCCTATGTGCTGACGGGGATCGACGGCAAGGTCATCAAGCCCTTCATCATCGGCTATCTGGCGCTGATCGGGGTGTGGATCCTGTGGCGGGCGGGTCATGACATCAAGCCGCGCTGCCTGCCCACCTGGTTCACCGCGCCTCTCGGCCTCGTCGGCGGCTTCCTGGACGCGGTCGGCGGCGGCGGCTGGGGACCGACGGTCTCCTCGACCATGGTCGGGGCCGGCCACGACCCGCGCAAGGCCATCGGCACGGTCAACACCGCCGAATTCTTCCTGACCGTCGCCGTCTCGGCCACCTTCGTCTGGGCGCTGGTCAGCGGCCACTGGAAAGACGCCGCCGCGCTCCAGAGCCACGCCGCCGCCGTCGGGGGCCTGGTGGTCGGCGGCCTGATCGCCGCGCCGTTCGCGGGCCTGATCGTCAAGAAGATCTCGCGCCGGGTGCTGACCTATGCAGTCGGCGTCCTGCTGCTGTTCCTGGCCGGGTTCCAGGGCCTGCAACTGGCCGGATTGATCGGTCGATAGAACAAGGGCGGGACCGGCCTGCGCCCGTCCCGCCCCTGTGCCTTGATCCCGAGATGGATCAGACCGGGGCGGTCGCGGCGAAGCTGGGGCGTTGCTCCAACGCGGCTTGCAGGGCGACCAGATGGGGGCGACCGGTCTTCCAGTCGTAGTCGGGATGACGGAAATCGAGCCAGCTGACGGCGACGCCCGCCGTCAGAACGCCCATGTCGAAGCGGCCCGCGTCCGGGGCGGCGGATTCCAGGGCGTCCAGCGCGCGCCCCATGTTGACGGTCCAGCGAGAAATCCAGGTCGGCGAACGCTCCTGCTCGGGGCGGCGCTTCTCCAGCACCAGCTTGACGCCCATCTCCAGCGCCGCATTGCCCAGGGTTTCCAGACGCCGCACGCGCAGACGCTCAGGCCCTTCGGCGGGCAGCAGGCGCGGGCCGGAACCGATCGCGTCCAGATACTCGGCGATGACCGGGCTGTCGGTCAGCGGCAGACCGTCCTCGGCCACCAGGGTCGGGACCTGCACCACCGGATTGGTCGCCAGCAGTTCGGGCGCGTTGGCGTAAGGGTCGACCGCGACCTCCTCGATCCGCTCGGACAGGCCTTTCTCACGGGCGACGATGCGGACCTTGCGCGCGAAGGGCGACGGGGTGGTGATGTAGAGCTTCATGTTCACTCGGCGGCTTTGCGGGCGGCGTCCAGTTCGGCGGCCTTGGCTTCGACCAGTTCGACGATGTGGTCGATCATGCCGTCATTGGCCTGTTTGCCGGCGATCTTGCCGTTCAGATAGACCATGCCGGCGCCCTTGCCGCCGCCGGTGAAGCCGACGTCGGTGTAGAGGGCCTCGCCCGGGCCGTTGACGACGCAGCCGATGATCGACAGCGACATCGGCGTGGTCACATGGGCCAGCTTTTCCTCAAGGATGCCCACCGTCTCGATGACGTTGAAGCCCTGACGCGCGCACGACGGGCAGGCGATGATGTTCACCCCCCGGTGGCGCAGGCCCAGCGACTTGAGGATGTCGAAGCCGACCTTGATCTCCTCGACCGGGTCGGCGGCCAGCGAGACGCGGATGGTGTCGCCGATGCCGGCCCACAGCATGTTGCCCATGCCGATGGCCGACTTGATCGTGCCGGTGCGCAGCGGCCCCGCCTCGGTCACGCCCAGATGCAGCGGGCAGTCGATGGCCTCGGCCAGCTGCTGATAGGCGGCGACGGTCAGGAAGGGGTCGGACGCCTTCACCGAGATCTTGAACTCGTGGAAGTCGAGGTCCTGAAGGATGCGGGCGTGGTTCAGCGCGCTCTCGACCATGGCGTCGGGACAGGGCTCGCCGTACTTCTCGAGCAGCTCCTTTTCCAGCGAGCCGGCGTTGACGCCGATGCGCATGGAGCAGCCGTGGTCGCGGGCGGCCTGGACGACCTCTTTCACCCGCTCCATCGAGCCGATGTTGCCCGGATTGATGCGCAGGCAGGCGGCGCCGGCCTCGGCGGCCTCGATGCCGCGCTTGTAGTGGAAGTGGATGTCGGCCACGAGCGGCACGCGCGCTTCGCGGGCGATGGTCCTGAAGGCGGCGGTCGAGTCCTCGTCGGGGCAGGAGACGCGGACGATGTCGGCCCCGGCCTCCTCCAGCTGACGGATCTGCTCCAGGGTCGCCGCGGCGTCCGAGGTCAGGGTGTTGGTCATCGACTGGACGGTGATCGGGGCGTCGCCGCCGACAGGCACCGAGCCGACCATGATCTGGCGGCTCTTGCGGCGCTCAATGTGGCGCCAGGGACGGACGTGGCCGAGTTCGGAACTATGGTCGCTCATGTCGCACGGACCATAGGCGAGGAACGACGGCAAAACCACGACATCCGGCGGCGTCCGCGACGATTCACCTCGCGGGCGGCGGAGCGGGCGACGTCGGCGCGACCGGCGCAGGGGCGGCGGCCAGCGCCGCAGCCGCCTGGGCGGCGCGGGCGCGGGTCTGGGCTTCGACGGCGGCGGCGGCGCGCGCCTCGGACTGGCGCTCCAGGGTCTGGGCCCGGACGTTCAACTGGCCCAGCGGCGTCTCCTTGGCCGGCAGGACGCCGCTGTGCTCGCCGTTCAGATAGACGTCGATGACGGCGGGGTCGGACACGTCGACCGTGGCCGACAGATTGGGCGGGGCGCGCCAGGCCTCGCCCGCCGCCAGTTGGCGCGCGAACAGGACCCGGCCGTCGCCCTGACGGATCACCAGGCTGGCGGCCTTGCGCGCCTGCAGGATGACCTGGGAGGCGGTGGCCGAGGCGCCGTAGATGGCGCCGCGCGGGTTGAAGGCGGCCTGGACCGGCAGCGCAGGCGGCGGCGCGGCGTTGGGGTCGGCGGGATCGATCCCGGTCAGCTGGGCCTCCAGCCCCGGGGTGACATAGAGTGCCGGGGTGGTCTGGTCCGGCGGGGCGTCGCGCGGCGCCCCCAGATAGAGGGGCCGTTCGGCCTCGGCGTCGGCCTCGACCGCCCAGTTCTTGGGCACGCCCGCCAGGTCGGACGGATGCGGCGGCTCGATGCGGACGACGCGCTGGAAGACGTTCCAGCCGATCACGGCCAGGACCACCGCCGCGACCACGGCCAGAATTTTGGGCGAGCTGCGGCGCATCTGCTGGACGGCGGCGCCGGTCGGGGCCTGAAGCGGCACGGCCGCCTCGGGGAATTCGCGCTTGAACCGCTCGACCGCCGTCAGTTCGTCCAGACCTAGGGCGCCGGCGTAGGCGCGGACATAGCCCATGGAGAAGATGCGCGACGGCAAGACGGCGAACTCGCCCTGCTCCAGCGCCGTCAGATAGCGCGAATGCACCCGCGTCATGGTCGACAGTTGGGCCATGGAACGGCCTGAGGCGAGACGCGCCGCGCGCAGGGCCGCGCCCAGCGTCTCGGCGTCCTCGAGGGACGGCGCGTCGTGCCGATCCTGATCCATGCAGCCGGGGTTCCGTTCGTGCGGACGCAGATGCGCCCTCCCTTTCGCTTAGACGAGGCCTGTCCTGCGGGCAACGCGGGAAAGCGGCTCCGCTTGGATCGGACCGCCGTCAGACGATGACGTTGAGCTTGCGCGCCAGGGACTCGATCTCGCCGCGCACCGATCCGGCCGAGGAGCCCAACAGGACGTTCATGCCCCGGCGGGCGGCGGGCAGGTCGGCCGACAGGATCATCCGCTTGACCGGCCCCACCCCGCCGGCCGGCGCCGACAGCCGAGTATAGCCCAGGGTGATGAGGGCGAAGGCCTCCAGCGGACGACCGGCCAGTTCGCCGCAGACCGAGACCGGCGTGGCGCTGTCGGCGCATTTCTGCTGGATCTCGGCCAGAGCCCGCAGGGCGGGCGGCGACAGCGGATCATAGCGGTCCGACACCAGCGGATTGGTCCGGTCGGCGGCGAACATGTACTGCAGCAGGTCGTTGGTGCCGATCGAGACGAAGTCGGTCAGCGGCAAGAGGGCGTCGAGGTGCCAAAGCAGGCTGGGGCATTCGACCATGGCCCCGACGCGCAGCAGCGACGGCAGAGGCCGCCCGCGGCGCCGCGCCCAGTCGCACTCGACATCGACCAGTTCACGCGCGGCGCGGAACTCGTCCACCGTGGCGATCATGGGGAACATGACGCGCAGTTCGCGCCCGGCGGCGGCGGTCAGCAGGGCGCGGATCTGCATCCGCAGCAGGGCCGGCCGGTCCAGGCCCAGACGGATGGCGCGACGCCCCAGCGCCGGGTTCTCTTCGCGCTCATTGTCCAGATAGGGCAGGACCTTGTCGCCGCCGATGTCGAGCGTGCGGAAGGTGACGGGCCGGTCACCCGCCGCGTCCAGCACCAGCTTGTAGAGCGCCGTCTGCGCGTCCAGACGCGGCAGCTCGTCCGAGACCATGAACTGGAACTCGGTGCGGAACAGGCCGATGCCCTCGGCCCCGGTCGCGTCCAGGTTTTCCAGATCCACCGCCAGACCGGCGTTGGTCAGGACGGTGATCCGCGTGCCGTCCCTGGTGACGGCGGGCGTGTCGCGCAGCAGGTCGAACTCGGCCCGGCGCTGCGCGCGCACGGCCATGCGGGTCTGGACCGCCGCCAGCATGTCGGGACGCGGGCGCAGATAGGCTTCGCCCGTCTCGCCGTCGACGATGACCTGATCGCCCTCGGACAGGCGGTCGCGCAGACCCTGAAGACGACCGACGCAGGGAATCTGCAGCGCGCGGGCGACGATGGCGGCGTGGCTGGCGGCCGAGCCCTCTTCCAGCAGCAGTCCGCGCAGCTTGTGGCGCGGATATTCCAGCAGGTCGGCGGGGCCGAGGTTTCTGGCCACCAGGATGGCGTCGTCGGGCAGGTCGCGATGGCCGGGGTTGTCGCCCGCCAGCACCCGCAGCAGCCGGTTGGCCAGGTCCTCGAAGTCGTGCAGCCGCTCGCGGATATAGGGATCGCGGGCGTTGGCGAAGCGGGCGCGGTGCTCGTTGCGCACCCGGTCGACGGCGGCCTCGGCGGTCAGGCCCGAGCGCACCGCCTCCTCCAGCGACCGGTTCCAGCCCCGGTCGTCGGCGAACATGCGATAGGTTTCCAGCACCTCGAACGAGACGCCGCCCAGCTTGGTCTGCCCGCCCTCCAGCATCAGGTCGATGCCGGCCTTGAGCGCCCGCAGGGCCTCGGCCAGACGCTTTTCCTCGGCGGCGGGATCGTCGGACAGCAGTTGTTCGGGGGCCAGGGGCGCCTCGTGCTGGACGACGACGCCATAGGCCAGGCCCTCGGCGAACTTCTGCCCCTTCAGCCGCTCGGGCCGGTGAGGGGCCACCTCGACGTCGCGCAGTTCGTCCTGGGCCAGAAGCTCGCCAGAGGCGACCGTCTCGGCCAGGACCATGGCGATGGTCTGGATGTCCTCGACCTCTTCCTCGTCATAGCGACGGGCGGCGCGGTTCTGGACGACCAGCACGCCGATGGCCCGACCGCCGCGCAGCAGGGGCGCGCCGAGGAAGGCGTGGAAGGGATCTTCGCCGGTTTCCGGACGATAGGAGAAGCTGGGGTGGGACGGGGCGTCCGACAGGCTGATCGGCTGGGCCAGCCGGGCCACCTCGCCGACCAGGCCCTCGCCGGGACGCAGGCGGGTGGTGTGCACGGCCTCGGGGTTCAACCCTTGCGTGGCGAACAGCTCCAGCTCGCCCGAGGCGCGCCGCAGATAGATGGAGCAGACTTCGGCGACCATCGACTGGGCGATGGTGCGCACCACCATGTCCAGCCGGTCCTGCGCCGGGCCGCCGCCGGCCATGGCTTCGCGGATCTGGCGCAGGAGGTTGCGCGGCCCCCTCGTCGTCAATCCGCCCTTCACCATGATCGCTCCCGCCTTGCCGCCCGCTTGGCCGCCCGTCTGGCCTCACCAGATAGGGCGGCGTTGCCGTTCATCCTAGCGCGTCGAGCCCGTAGGCCGAATGCAGCGCCCGCACCGCCAGTTCGGCGTAGGCGTCGTCGATCAGCACGCTGATCTTGATCTCCGACGTCGAGATGGCCTGGAACTTGACGCCCTTGTCGGCCAGGGCCCGGAACATGGTCTGGGCCACGCCGGCATGGCTGCGCATGCCCACGCCGATGACCGAGATCTTGGCCACGTCGTCGTCGATGCGAAGCTCCTCGAAGCCGATCTCGGCCTTGGCGGCGGTCATCATCTCGGCCGTGCGCTGGGCGTCGCGGCGTCCCGTGGTGAAGGTCAGGTTGACCGCGCCCTCGGTGCGGGCCTGGCTTTGCACGATCATGTCGACATTGACGTTGGCCTCGGCCAGACGCGTGAAGACGTCGGCGGGGGCGTCGGTGCGGTCCGACAGGCCCAACAGCGTGATCCGGGCTTCGTCCCGGCTCATGGTCACGCCGGAAACGATGCGCTTTTCCACGATCTCATCCTCGTCGCAAATCAGGGTGCCGGAGGCTTCCGGCAGAATTCCGTTTTCATCCGGCTCGATGAAGCTGGACAGGACCCGCACGGGGACCTGCTTGGCCATGGCCAGTTCGACCGAGCGGGTCTGCAGCACCTTGGCCCCCAGGGAGGCCATTTCCAGCATCTCCTCGTAGGAGACCTTTTCCAGGCGCCGCGCGCGGCTCTCGATACGCGGGTCGGTCGTATAGACGCCGTCCACGTCGGTGTAGATGTCGCAGGGCGCTCCCAGGGCGGCCGCCACGGCCACCGCCGAGGTGTCGGAGCCGCCGCGGCCCAGGGTGGTGATGCGGCCGTCGCGGGTCACGCCCTGGAAGCCGGGCACAATGGCGATCTGGCCCGTGTCGATGGCGGCGCCCAGGACCTCGCCGGGCACGTCCTCGATGCGGGCGCGGCCGTGGGCGTCGTCGGTCAGGATCGGGATCTGCCAGCCCATCCAGCTGCGGGCATTCAGACCCATGTTGCGCAGGGTCAGGGCCAGGAGCCCCGACGTCACCTGCTCGCCCGAGGCGACCACCACGTCGTATTCGTCGTCAGACAGGGACAGGCCGGCGGCGGCCGGTCCCGCGCCGTCGGTCCAGGCCACCAGCTCATTGGTCTTGCCCGCCATGGCCGAGACTACGACCGCGATCTTCTTGCCCTTGGCGGCTTCGGCGGCGACGATCCGCGCCGCACGGCGGATGCGCTCGAGGTCTCCCATGGAGGTCCCCCCGAACTTCATCACCAGTCGTGTCGTTTCGGGCCGCGTCATCGTGGCGTTTCGTCCCCTGCTTGCATGGGCGGCCAAGGCGGTTCATGCCTGCGGCCATGTCCGCTTCTAACGACAGCCTTGATCCGCGCAAACCCCAAAGCGAAGAGGGTTTTTCACCCTTGGTGACCGATCGTGCCGAGGGGCCCAGCATCGATCCTGCCGACGTGGCGCGCTTTTCCGCCCAGGCGGCGGAGTGGTGGGACCCGAAAGGCCCCTTCGCCCCGCTGCACCGCTTCAACCCGGCGCGGCTGAAATTCGTTCGCGACCGCGCCGCCGAGCATTTCGGCCGCGATATTCGGGCGCGCGCGCCGTTCACGGGCCTCAGCCTGATCGACATCGGCTGCGGCGGCGGGCTGATCGCCGAGCCGATGCGGCGCATGGGCTTCGAGGTCACAGCACTGGACGCCTCGTCCGAGAACATCGGCACGGCCCGCGCCCATGCCGAACAGATGGGCCTCGACATCGCCTATCGCGCCGCCACGGTGGAGCAGATGGTGGAAGCGGGCGCGGGGCCCTTCGACGTGATCCTGACCATGGAGGTGATCGAGCATGTCGCCGATCCCGAGGCCTTCGTCCGCGCCTGTTCCAGGCTGATCAAGCCCGGCGGCCTGATGATCGTCGCCACCCTGAACAGGACCCTGAAGGGCCTGCTGCTGGGCAAGGTCGCCGCCGAATACCTGCTGCGCTGGGTCCCCGCCGGCACCCATGACTGGCGCCAGTTCCTCAAGCCCGAGGAGTTGCGCGCCATGCTGGACGGCGAGCCCCTGACCGTTACCGGCCCCTACGGCCTGGCCTATGACCCGCTCAATGACCGCTGGAGCGAGGGCGACGACGTCGGCATCAACTACATGATGATGGCGACGCGGGACGCCTGATCCTCCGCCCTTCAGAGCGACCGGATCATGTAGCGGGCGTCGGCGCCGTAGCTGGCCAGCTTCTCGGCCATGCCGGGCGGGTTCTGGACCTCGAAGCCGTGACGGCCCCAAAAGGCGGTCGCCTCGTTGACGGCCACCAGGGCGATGTCTCGCCAGCCCGCCGCCTTCGACCGCTCCGCCAGACGCTCGACGATGGGACGGGTGTGACCGCCGCCGCGCGCAGCGGGGTGCAGGGCCAGGTCGTGCAGATAGACGACGTCGGCGTCCTCGGGGATCGCGTCGATCAGGGTGTTCAGCGGCGGGGCCGCGTTGCGCCGCCAGGGATAGGCGACCAGATAGCCCATAATCGGCGCATCCTCGCCCTTGGCCTCGCCCGCCAGGACGAAACAGCCGTCGGGGTTGAGGGCCAGACGGTTAGCGAAACAGGCGTAGTCCTCGGGATGATCGGGGAAGGACAGCTTGGCCACCGCAGTCACGCCGTCCAGATCCCACGGCGTCATCGGCCGCCAGTTGGGTTCCGCCATCTAATTGGCCTTGGACGGATCGGGCGGCAGGCTGGGCAGGGGCGCGCAGGGCACGCCGTCGTCCTTCAGCTTCCTGACGTCGGCGGGGGTGGCCTCGCCGTAGATTTCGCGTTTTTCGCTGCGGCCTTCGTGGATGTCGCGGGCCTCGCGGGCGAAGGCGTCGCCGACATAGTCGAAATTCTGCTCGACGTGCGCGCGCACCTCGCGCGCCGCCTGCAGCATCATGGCTTGCATCTGCTTCATCGCGTCGGGCGCAGGCGCGGCCTTCTTGGTGCCGGCGACGGCCGGGGCCATCACCTGCTTGCGCATGGCGGTCGAGCCGCAGAAGGGGCATTCGACCAGACCGCGCGCCGCCTGATCGTCGTAGTCGGACGAGGAGGCGAACCAGGCCTCGAAGCCGTGGTCGCGGTCGCAGGACAGGGCGTAGCGGATCATTGCGGCCAGTCGAAATCGCGGTCGTGCAGCAGGGAAGGGATCGAAGCGCGCGCCCGCTGGACCGCGCTCAGGTCCAGGGTGGCGGCGACGACGCCGGGCTCGTCATGCTCGGCCTTGGCGATGACCTCGCCCCATGGGCCGACGATCAGGGAACGGCCCCAGGTCTGACGGCCGTCCTCGTGGGTTCCGCCCTGGGCCGGAGCCAGGACGAAGGCGCCGGTCTCGATGGCGCGGGCGCGCACCAGGGTCTCCCAGTGGGCCTCGCCGGTCGGGCGGGTGAAGGCGGCGGGCACGGCGATCATCGCCGCGCCCGCCTTGGCCAGGGCCCGGTACAGGTGGGGGAAACGCACGTCGTAGCAGATGCTGAGGCCCAGCCGGCCCCAGGGGGTTTCGGCCGCCGTCGCGCCGACGCCGGGTCGAACCGAGGCGCTCTCGCGATAGGTCTCGCCGCCCGGCAGGTCGACGTCGAAGACGTGCAGCTTGTCGTAACGGGCCACCACCGCCCCGGTCGGGTCGATCAGCAGCGAGCGGTTGGCGGCGCGGTCGTCGCCCGCCGCGTCCGAGCGGACGATGGCCGAGCCGATCAGCAGCCAGACGCCCAGGTCGCCCGCCAGACGGCGCAGGCCCAGAACGGCGGCGTCGGCGTCCTCGGTGGACAGGGCGGCGTCGCGCAGACCCCGGCGCTGTTCGAGGAAGTTCGTGCCCTCGGGCGTCAGGATCAGTTTGGCGCCGCCCGCCGCCGCCTCGCGAATCAGCGGCTCGACATGGGCCAGCCCTGCGTCCGCCGTCGCCGGCGTCCGCGTCTGGATCAGCGCTACGTCGAGCCGCTCGACCATCAGGCCGCCAGCAGGGGATCGAGGCCGCCGCGCGCATCCAGGGCGTGGATGTCGTCGGAGCCGCCGATGTGTTTCTCGCCAACGAAGATCTGCGGGAAGGTGGAGGCGCCGTTCGCGCGGGCGACCATCTGGGCCTTGATCTCCGGATCGCGCGAGGCGACAATTTCGGTGAAGTCGACGCCCTTGCGCTTCAGCAGGGCCATGGCCGCGGTGCAATAGGGGCAACCGGGCTTGGTGTAGACGACGACTTCGGCCAACTCAGAGTCTCCTTACTCAGATTAACGCCCTACTTAGGCGGTTCGCGCGCGGTTCGCACCCTCGCGATGACCGCCAGATCCACCGCACGGGCCCCGGCGGACAAAAGGACGCGGGCGCAGGCCTCGGCGGTCGCCCCGGTCGTCAGCACGTCGTCGACCAGAAGGATGCGCCGACCCTTGATCCGGCGCCGACCCGCTTCGGTGACGGCGAAGGCCTTTTTGACGTTCAGGCGGCGGCCCCGCGCCGACTTGCCGCCCTGGCTGGCGGTCGGCGCCGCCCGGATCAGGGCGTCGGGCAGGTAGTCGAGCCCGGCGCTGCGGGCCAGCGGCCGGGCGATCTCGGCGGCCTGATTGAAGCGCCGCGCCAGAAGGCGGCTCCGGTGCAGGGGCACGGGGACCACCGCGTCGGCCTCGGCCGTCACGTCCGCGCCTGCCCGGGCGATCCAGCGGGCGAACAGGGGGGCGAACTGCTGCTGGTCGCCGTGCTTGAACTTGAGGATCAGGCCGCGCGAGGCCTCGTCATAGACGCAGGCCGCGCGGGCGCGGGCGAAGGCGTAGGGCTGGACCTGACAGGCCAGGCAGCGGTCCGAGGCGAAGTCGCCGCCGTCGTATTCAAACGCCGCGCCGCAGCCGTCGCAGACCGGCGCCTCAAGGAAGACCACCCGGCTCCAGGCGTCCGGCGACAGGCCGGCCGAGGCGGCGGCCTCGCGGCTGTCATGAGCCATGGGCGGCAGCAGCAGGTCTAGCAGGCCGCGCGCCATGCCGCGCGCGCCCAGCGATATACGTGCGGTCGCGTCTTTCATTCCGGCCCGCCAGCCCCCATCCTGAACGGACATGAGCGCCCCCTCCTCCGGTCCCCCGATACTCTTCGACGCCGCCCGCCGCGCCGCGCGCCTGAGCCGCGCCGCCCGACGTTTCCCCGACGCCGACTTCCTGCACGTTCGCGCCGCCGAGAATGCGGTCAACAGTCTGGAGGTGATCCTGCGCGAGTTTCAGACGCCCGTCGACCTGTCGCCCCACCCCGGCGTCTTCGCCCGCGCTCTGGCCGACAGTCCGGCGAAGCAGCAGGTGGCCGAGGTTCGCGCCGTCGGATCGATCGCCGAGCGCGCCGCCCCGGGGGCCGGGCCTCTGGGGCTGGAGGACCAATCGGTCGACCTGATCGTCAACCTGCTGGGCCTGCACTGGGCCAACGACCTGCCGGGCGCCCTGAGCCAGATCCGCCGCGCGCTGAAGCCGGACGGTCTGTTCATGGCCAGCCTGTTCGGCGCGGCGACGCTGAAGGAACTGCGCGGCGTGCTGACCGAGGCCGAGTTGGAGGTGAACGGCGGGGCCCAGGCCCGCGTCTCGCCCTTCGCTGACGGCTTCGACGGCGCGGCTCTGCTGCAAAGGGCTGGATTCGCCCTGCCGGTGACGGACGTGGACCGGGTGACGGTGCGCTATGCCGATCCCTTCGCCCTGATGCGCGACCTCAGGGCCATGGGCGAAACGAACGTGCTGGCGGGTCCCATTCGGCCGCTGAGCCGCGCCGTTCTGGCTCGCGCCGCCCAGCTCTACGCCGAACGCCACGCCGAGGCGGACGGGCGGATTCCGGCGACGTTCGAGATGGTGCATCTGGCTGGCTGGGCCCCGCACGACAGCCAGCAGAAGCCGGCCCGGCGCGGCTCGGCGAAAACCCGGCTGGCCGATGCGCTGGGCGTCAGGAAACAGACCGGCGAGTAGGCGGTCTAGCCGATGGCCGTCGTGATGACGGCGCCGATCCAGTCGTACATGGCGCCCGACTTCGAGGTGAAGGCGCCGATGGCGGTGACGATGGCCAGGAAGACCAGGCCCGCGATCAGGCCGTACTCGATGGCGGTGGCGCCGCTGTCGTCGCGATAGAGCCGGCCGATGAAACGTCGCATCCTGGCCCCCTCCCGCGGCGGCTGGTCAGAGCAGGTCGCGCAACCAGGCGACCAGGGGTTCGTCGGCCGGCGGCATGGGATAGTCCGACAGCTTGTTCGGCTTCACCCAGGCCAGACCCGCATGTTCGCGGGCGACGACCACGCCGGACCAACGCCGACACAGATACAGTGGCATCAAGAGATGAAATGAATCGTAAGCGTGACTGGTAAACACGAAGGGGGCCAGGCAGGCCTCGTTGACGTCGATGCCCAGTTCTTCCTTCAGCTCGCGGATCAGGGCCTGCTCGGGCCGCTCGCCAGGCTCGACCTTGCCGCCGGGGAATTCCCACAGCCCCGCCAACTGCTTGCCCTCGGGCCGCTTGGCGATCAGCACCCGGCCGTCGGCATCGATCAGGGCGACGGCGACGACGAGAACGGTAGGAACCGCCGCCTCGCTCACGAGCGATAGTCCCCGTTGATCTCGATGTAGCGCTTGGTCAGGTCGCAGGTCCACACCGTGGCCGAGGCCCGGCCCGAACCCACATGCACCGTGATGTCGATCTCGGCGTTCTTCATATAGGCGCTCATCTGGGCCTCGTCGTAGGTCGGCGACGGGGCGCCGTCGACGGCGGCGACGTGGGGGCCGAAATTGATGGCCAGACGGTCGCGGTCCACGGCCTCCTCGGTCTTGCCCACCGCCATGACGATGCGGCCCCAGTTGGCGTCCTCGCCGGCGATTGCGGTTTTCACCAGGGGGCTGTCGGCGATCGACTTGGCCAGCTTGCGCGCCGAGGCGGGCGAGGCTGCGCCGTCCACGGTGATGCGGACGAACTTGGTCGCGCCCTCGCCGTCCTTGACCAGTTGGTGCGCCAGATCGAGCATGACCTTGTCCAGCGCCGCCGAGAATTCCTTCAGACGGCGGTCGCCGACCCGGCCGACGCGCGGCGCGCCCGAGGCGCCCGTGGCGAACAGCAGGGCCGTGTCGTTGGTCGAGGTGTCGCCATCCACCGTCACGCTGTTGAAGGTGGTGCGGACGTGCAGGTTCAGCAGGGCTTTCAGCACCGGCGGGGCGATATCGGCGTCGGTGACGATGAAGGCCAGCATGGTCGCCATGTCGGGCGCGATCATGCCCGAGCCCTTGGCGATGCCGGCGATCTTGACCTTGACCCCCTCGATCTCGCACTCGGCGTAGGAGCCCTTGGGGAAGGTGTCCGTGGTCATGATGCCGAGCCCGGCTTGCGCCCAGGCGTCGGCCTTCAGCCCCGCCTCGATGTCGGCCAGGCGGGCGGTGATCTTGGTCTCGTCCAGCACCACGCCGATGACGCCGGTCGAGGCCAGCATGACGTCGCGTTGGCGGCAATCGAAGCGCTTGGCGACTTCGGCAGCCGTGCGGCGGGCCGCGTCGGCTCCCGCCTTGCCGGTGAAGGCGTTGGCGCAGCCGGCGTTGACGACCAGGGCCTTGACCCCCTCGCCGCCGCCCCTATCGGCTTCCAGCTGGCGCTTGCACCAGTCGACCGGGGCCGAGCCGACCTTGTGACGGGTGAAGACGCCGGCGCAGGACGCCCCCTCGGGGAAGTGGAAGACCACCAGATCGTCGCGCTCGTGCTTGTAGAATCCGGCGCGGGCGGTGGCGATTTCGACCCCGCCGATGGGCGGAATGGTCGGGAAGGGCACGGCCAGGGGCGAGATCATCAGGCCCGGCTTGCCGGGGGAAGCCTTGGCGGCCGACGGCTGGGCGGCGCGCTTCAGGGCCGAGGTCAGCGGGTCCAGCGCCTTTTCGAGGGCGGATTCGATCATCTGGCCGGTCGAGCCGGATTTGGCGGGCGGACGGTTCATGAGGCGACGGTTCCGGCGGGGGTGACAGGCGCGGCCGGGGCCGCAGCGACAGGAGGAAGAGCGACCGACTTGGCGGCCGGTTGGGCGGCCGGTTTGGCGGGATTGAGGAAGACTTCGAGCGAGGCCTTGCCGCGAAGTTGCTCCAGCAGTTGCCGCACGCCCTCATAGGTCAGGTAGCGGACAATAAGAGGGCGGGCCTGATCCAGCGTCGGCGGCGTTTCCAGGCGGCGGTCCTCGACGCGGAGAACGGCCCAGCCGCCCTCGGTCTGGACCGGCCCGACCACGACGCCCGGGGCCTGGCCGCGCACGGCGGCGGCGTAGGCGTCGGGCAGGACGTCGAGCGTCGAATAGCCCAGGTCGCCGCCGGAATAGCGGGTGGCGTCGTCGACCGACCGCTGGGCGGCCACCGCCTCGAAGGCGGCGCCCTGGCCCAGCACCCCGACCACGGCGTCGGCCTGTTCCTTGGTGTGCGACAGGATCAGGCGGACGCGGACCTCTTCGGTCGTCTGCGCCCGGCGCTGCTGCTCCTGATAGAGCCGCTCGACCGCCTGGTCGGACACGGCGCCGCTGACGACGGATTCCACCAGCATGTCGCCGAGGATGCGTTCATGCACCGCCTCCAGCCGCCGCTGGGCCGCAGCGCTCTTGTCCAGACCGCGGCGGCGGGCCTCGGCGGCCAGCAGCTTCTGATCCACCACCTCGTCCAGCACGCGGCGGAACAGTTCTGACTTGATGTCCAGCGGGTCATCGTCGCCGATCAGGCCCTGGGCCACCGCCTCGCGACGCACGTCCGAGGCCCAGACCGAACGGTCCTGAACCCGCGCCACGACCAGATCGTCCTTCTCGGGCGGCGTTTCCACATCGCCGCGCCCGCAGGCGGCCATCAGCGTCAGGGCCAGAAGAGCCGACGCCAGCAGAGGCCGCAGGATTCGAAAGGAGGGACGCGAAAGACGCATCAGGCGCTCCGGGCAGGCGGAAAACGGGGCCGAAAAGCGAGGTCGGAGGGCCTGTCTCGCCAAGCCCATGAAAGCCCCTCGCGTTGACAGGGGTTAGGGCGGTGCTTAAGTCCCGGCTGCGCCCAAGTCGAGGGGTTTTCGATCGTCTGCGCGGCCCCTGCGCGCGTCCCGTATTTCGGGGGTCGCCGGGACCGGCGTCGATCCGGGCCTTCGATCACGACGCTTCCTGTTTCAGAGCCTTCAGCCGCTCGACCGCCTTTACCGGATCGCCCATGCTCGGCTTCGCCAAGAAAATCCTCGGCTCCTCCAACGACCGCAAGGTCAAGGCCTTCCAGGCCCAGGCGCAGAAGATCAACGCCCTGGAATCCAAGTTCGAGGCCTTCTCGGACGACGAACTGCGCATGATGACGCAGACCTTCAAGGACCGGATCGAAGCCGGCGAGAGCCTGGACAAGATCCAGAACGAAGCCTTCGCCGTGGTGCGCGAGGCGTCCAAGCGGGTCCTGGGCCAGCGTCAGTACGACGTGCAACTGGCCGGCGGCATGATCCTGCATGAAGGCGGCATCGCCGAAATGCGGACCGGCGAAGGCAAGACCCTGGTGGCCGTGGCCCCGGTCTATCTGAACGCCCTGGCGGGCAAGGGCGTCCACGTCATCACCGTCAACGACTATCTGGCGCGCCGCGACGCCGAGACCATGGGCCGCGTCTATCGCTTCCTGGGCCTCGAAGTCGGCGTCATCGTCAATGGCCTGTCGCAGGGCCAGCGTCAGGCGGCCTACAACGCCGACATCACCTACGGCACCAACAACGAATTCGGCTTCGACTATCTGCGCGACAACCTGGTCTATGACCGGCGCGAGATGGTGCAGCGGACCCACCATTTCGCCATCGTCGACGAGGTCGACTCCATCCTGATCGACGAGGCGCGCACGCCTCTGATCATCTCGGGACCGACCGAGGATCGTTCGGACCTCTACAAGATCGTCGACGCGATCGTGAAGGAGTTGATCCAGGACAAGGCCACCTACGACCTGGACGAGAAGCAGCGCCAGGCCCTGCTGACCGAGCTCGGCTCGGAACGCATCGAGGAGATGCTGGAGACCGGCGGCCACTTCGCCGAAAACACCAACGACCTGTACGATCCGGCCAACGTCAGCCTGGTCCACCACACCAATCAGGCCCTGCGCGCCAACACCCTGTACCAGCGCGACAAGGACTACATCATCAAGGGCGGCGAGATCGTCCTGATCGACGAATACACTGGCCGCATGATGACGGGCCGTCGCCTGTCCGAAGGTCTTCACCAGGCCATCGAGGCCAAGGAAGACGTCAAGATCATGCCCGAGAACCAGACCCTGGCCTCGGTGACGATCCAGAACTATTTCCGCCTCTACGAAAAGCTGTCCGGCATGACCGGCACGGCGGCGACCGAAGCCCAGGAATTCCTCGACATCTACAAGATGGACGTCCTGGAAGTGCCGACCAACCGGCCGATCCTGCGCAAGGACTACGACGACGAGGTCTATCGCACCTTCGGCGAGAAGAATGCCGCCATCGCCGCCCAGATCGCCGAGTGCCACGTCAAGGGTCAGCCGATCCTGGTCGGCACCGTGTCGATCGAAAAGTCCGAGGAACTGTCCGAAGTCCTCAACACCTATGAATACAAGGTCGAGACCGGCCGCACCCTCAAGGCCGAATACGCCGGCCGAGAGAAGGACGCCCAGAAGGTCGGCGACGACGCCTACGACATCACTTTCGTCACGGGCCGCGGCATTCCGCACAACGTCCTGAACGCGCGCCAGCACGAGCAGGAAGCCTATATCGTCGCCGACGCCGGCCTGCCCGGCGCGGTGACCATCGCCACCAACATGGCCGGTCGCGGCACCGACATTCAGCTGGGCGGCAACCTGGAGATGCGCATCCAGCGCTGGACCCAGGAACAGCGCAACATGGGCGTCGAGGTCACGCCCGAGGCGCTGGCCGTGATGGAGGCCGAGTACAAGTCCGAGATCGCGGTGAACCGCGAGACGGCCCTGGCCGCCGGCGGTCTGTTCGTGCTCGGCACCGAGCGCCACGAAAGCCGCCGCATCGACAACCAGCTGCGCGGCCGCACCGGCCGTCAGGGCGACCCCGGCACCTCGAAATTCTACCTGTCGTGCGAAGACGACCTGCTGCGCATCTTCGCCGGCGACCGTCTGGACTCGATCATGCGCAGCTTCGGCGTCGCCGAGGGCGAGGCCATCAGCCACCCCTGGCTGAACCGCGCCGTCGAGACGGCCCAGAAGCGGGTCGAGGCGCGCAACTACGACATGCGCAAGAACGTGCTGAAGTACGACGACGTCGTCAACGACCAGCGCAAGGCCGTGTTCGAACAGCGCCAGGAGTTCATGGACGCCCAGGACCTGTCGGAACTGGTGGCCGATTTCCGCAGCGACGTGATCAACGATCTGGTCGAGCGCTACATGCCGCCCAAGGCCTACGCCGAGCAGTGGGACATGGAAGGGCTGGACGAGAAGGTCCGCTCGACCCTGGGCCTCGAACTGCCGCTGCGCGAATGGGCCGCCGAGGAAGGCGTCTCCAACGAGGAAATCGAAGAGCGGCTGATGGCCGCCGCCGAGGCCCGCGCCGCCGAGCGTCTGGAAATGATCGGCGCCGACCAGACCCGCGGTCTGGAAAAGCAGTTCATGCTGCAGATGATCGACATGCAGTGGCGCGAGCATCTGGTCCATCTGGACCACCTGCGCGGCGTCATCGGCCTGCGTGGTTACGGCCAGCGCGACCCGCTGAACGAATACAAGACCGAAGCCTTCAACCTGTTCGAGACGCTGCTGCACGACCTGCGCCACAACGTCACCCGCTGGCTGATGACCGTCGAGTTCCGCTTCGAGGCCCCGCCAGCCATGGAGATGCCCGAGTTCCAGGAAATCCACCTGAACCCCGGCACGGGCGAGAACGAAATGCTCAACCCGATGGCCCAGAACCCGGAAGGCATGCTGACCGGCGACGACCGCTCCAAGCTGCCGGTCGAGGCCCTGCCCGCCGACTGGGAACGCACCAGCCGCAACGCCGACTGCCCCTGCGGCTCGGGCCGCAAGTTCAAGCACTGCCACGGCAGCTTGATCTAGGAAATACTGAGGCGGGTTCGCGAAAGCGGCCCGCCTTTTTTCTGGGTGCTCTAAATTTCCCGCTCATCCCGGCGGACGCCGGGATGAGCGGTCGAGAGGGATCCCTACCTTTTCACTTGGGCCGATGCGCGATCCGGGTAAGGTCGGAGCATGAGCTACAAGCCCCTCTTCTCGCGTGCGCTGGGCCTCGATCCCGAACGGCTGCATTTCGCCGCCCACAGCCATCACCTGTGGCCCGACGCCTCCTTCGACGCCCAGGTCCAGGCCTGGGCCGAGGCCAACCGCTTCGCCGACCGCAAGTGGGACCTGATCTTCGGCGAGGTCATTCCCGAGGCGCAAGGTCACGTGGCGCGCGAGCTGAACCTGCCCTCGCCCGACAGCCTCGTCTTCGCCCCCAACACCCATGACTTCTTGCTGCGCATCGTCTCAGGGCTCGAGACCAAGCCGGTCCGCATCCTGTCCACCGATGGCGAATTCCACTCCTTCCGCCGCCAGTCGGAACGCTGGGAGGAGGCGGGCGAGGCCGTGGTCACGCGGGTGCCGCTGCACCCCTCCGCCACCTTCGCCGAGCGCTTCGTGGCGGCGGCCCGCGCGGGCGGGCACGACCTGATCCTGGTCAGCCAGGTCTTCTTTCGCACCGGCCAGGTGTTCGACGCGGTCGCCGAACTGGCGGCTCTGGCTGATCCGGCGGGTCCGTGGGTGGTGGTCGACGGCTATCACGGCTTCATGGCCACCCCGACCGATTTGTCGACCGTGGCCGACAAGGTCTTCTATCTGGCGGGCGGCTACAAATACGCCATGGCCGGCGAAGGGGCCTGTTTCCTGCACGCCCCGCCCGGCTTCTGCCCGCGCCCGGTCATCACCGGCTGGTTCGCCGAGTTCGGCCATCTGGAAGGCCCGCCCGGCGGGGTCCAGTACCGCACCGACGGCGGCCGCTTCTGGGGCGCCACCTTCGACGTCAGCGCGCTTTATCGCTTCAACGCCGTGCGCCGGATGCTGGACGAGCGGGGGCTGAGCACCGCCGACATCGCCGCCCATGCCCGCGGGCTGCAAAGCCGGTTCCAGACGGCGGTCAGGGCCGGCGAGGCGGGCGCCCTGTCGCAGGCCGAGATCCTGAACCCGGTCGAAGGCGACGCCCCCCGCGCGCGCTTTCTGGCCCTGCGCTCGGACGAGGCCTCGCGCTGGAAGGCCGACCTGCAGCACATGAACATCGTCACCGACGTGCGTGACGACGTGATCCGCTTCGGCTTCGGCCTGTACCAGAGCGAGGAAGACGTGGAGCGGCTGATCCACGCCTGCGCCCGGCTGACCTGACGCCTCAGAAGAACAGGCTGTCGTCCTGACGCTGCGCCTCGGGCGGGCGGCGCGGCGGGGGCGGTCGCGGCGCGGGACGCGGAGACGCGGCGACAGACGGCGCGGCGGCGGGTTCGACCACATCCTCGCCCGGCACATCCGCGTCGTCGAAGATCGAGCGCCAGATCGAGGTCGCGGCCCTCGCCGGGGTTTCGGCCTGCGCTTGCGGCGGCGGCGACCCCGGCCCCACCGCCGGATAGGGCAGAGGCGACGTCGCCTCATCGCTCGACCGAATGACCGCTTCGGGCGCGGCCGCCAGGGCCGCCGCCTCGCTCTCGGGCATCGACCGGCGCGGATCAGCCGCCTTTCCCAGGACGGCCACGCCGAGCGCCAGCAGGATCAGGCCGATCACGGCGCCGATCAGCAATCCCAGGAGGATGCGCGGCAGGTGGGAAGAGGCGGCGGACGACGACATCGCCTCTCAGGCCTAGCACCGAACAGCCTGACGACAACCCAGGTTCGGATCAGAACGCCGTCCGCATGGCCTCGGTCGTCCAGCGCACCACCACCTTTTCCTCCTGGTCGGCGCCCAGGCGCGCATAGAAGCGCCGCGCCCCGTGGTTGTCCGCCCTGACCTCCCAGCGCGCGGCCAGCCCCTCGGCCGACGCCTCGGCGGCGAAGGTCCGCATCAGCGCCTCGCCAACGCCTGCGCCGCGCGCGGCGGCGGCGACGAACAGGTCGTCGAGGTTGAGATAGTCGCCGCCGCGCCAGATGCCGTAAACCCGCGTCCAGGAGACGAAGCCCACGGCGCGGCCTTCGATTTCCGCCAGCAGAAAGGCGGCGCGCGGCGGCTGGGCCGAAAGGGCCTGGGCCAGACTATCGGGCGTGGCCGCCAGATAGGCCGCATCGCCCTCATGCTCCGCCAGAGCCTGCATCAGGGCGTGCACCCGGGCGGCGTCGTCAGCCGTGGCGCGGCGCACCGTGAGTTCTGACGTCATGATGGTCGATGCCCCAACGTTCCCTTTTTGTTTTTTTAGCGTGCGCCTTGCGGCGCGCCAAGCTCAGACCGCGAGGTCGAGCAGGGCGTCGCGCACGACGTCGGGATGGGTCATGGGGAACAGATGCCCGCCACCCGCGACGGTTTCGACCTGAAGCGGGGGTCCCTTCGAGGCCGTCAGGGCGCAGAGACTGCCGGTCTCGGCCTTGAGGATGCGGACCGCGCCCGGATAGCGCCGCAGGGCGCGCCAGGGATTGTGCGCCTGGGCGGCGTAGTTGGAGGCCTCCCACGCCGGCGTGCAGGTCAGTTCGAAACCACGATCCGTCTCGCCCAGACCGTCGACGAGGTAGTCGGCCAGCATCATGTCCGACCAGCCCTTGAAGGCCCCGCGCCCGCGATAGGCGGCCAGGGCCTGTTTCCGGCTGTCGAACAGGGCGCGTCGCTTGCGCGTTCCGGCCACGATCGGATTGCGCTCGGCCAGCCGCCCCACCAGGGGCAGGTTCATCGCCAGCACCATCTCGCGGCGCCAGATCACCGGGTCCAACAGCAGCAGGCGCGACACCCGCTCGGGCCGCCCGGCCGCGGCCAGCAGGCCGCTGGTTCCGCCGATGGAATGGCCGGCCAGGGCCACGGGCAGGCCGTCGATGGCGTCCAGCAGGGCGATCAGGTCGTCGCGGTGATCCTTCCAACTACGCCGGCCGTCCGGTTGGGCGGGCAGTCGGGTGCGGCCATGGCCGCGCAGGTCGGGCGCCCAGATGCGCAGGGCGCCGGACAGGGGCTGCAGCAGGGCGCGATAGGTCCAGGCGTTGAAGCCGTTGGCGTGGACGAAGACCAGATCGACCGGACGCTTGGGATCGCCGAAGTCGAGCACGGCCATCTCGCCGCCGCCCCAGCGGTTGTCGATGGGAACGGTCAGACGACGCGGCGCCGACAGGGCCAGGGCGTCCATGCGCGTCAGGCCGCCACGCGGCAGGCCGGACAGCGGCCGTGGCCCTCGATCGTCGTGCGTTCGATGGCGTAGCCGGCCAGGGACGCCGCCTCGGCGAAGGCCTCGCCGCCGGCCGCCGCGACCTCTTCCGTCGCGCCGCAGCAGTCGCAGATCAGGAAGGCGGCGGCGTGGACGCGGCTGTCGCCGGCGTCGGCGGTGCAGGCCACATAGGCGCTGATCGAGGCGATGCGGTGCACCACGCCCCGACGCTCCAGAAACTCGAGGGCGCGATAGACCGTCGGCGGCTTGGCCGCCTGGCCGTCGGCGCCGAAGCGGGCGATCAGGTCATAGGCCTTGACCGGCTCTCCGGCCGCCAACAACAGTTCCAGCACGCGTCGGCGAGGCGCGGTCATGCGCTCGCCTTCGGCGACGCAGCGCGCCTCAACGGAGACAAGCGCCCGCGTGACCTCGGCGGGACCCGGTCGGCTGTCGGCGTGATCGTGATCGCAGGCGGCGCCCATGGCTCACAGCTAAGGGTTCGCCAGCCTCGCCGCAACCGGCCTCGGCGTCGCATGGCGCATCGAGGCGGGCCGGCGTTCGTCGAACGTCCGCGTTTGCCGCGCGCCCGACCATAGGCTAGAAGGCCCGACCTTTCTGTTCAGAGCCGATCCGAAGCATCATGACCGACACCACGTCCCAAGCGTCCGGCGCCCTGTCCGGCAACGTCCTGTTCTACACCCAGCCGGAGCCGATCTCGATCGAGGCCCACGGCAAGCTGGGCGTGACGCCGGCCGACAAGCCCTACGCCTTCGTCGCCCAGACCAATATCGTGCCGCTGACCGTGACCGAGTTCGCGCCAGCCGCCCTGTCCTATCCGATCGTCTTCGTCGGCGACCTGAAGCAGCCGGTCGTGGCCATGGGCCTGCGCCAGAACGACAACCTGTTCATCGAGAACGGCGACTTCCGCCCGGACGCCTACATTCCGGCCTATGCGCGCCGCTATCCGTTCGTCTTCGCCAACGACGACACGCAGAACCGCATGATCCTGTGCATCGACCGCGCCGCCGCCTTCGTCGGCGAGAACGCCGAGATTCCGCTGTTCGAGGGCGACAAGCCCAGCGACTACGTCAACAACGCGATGGAGTTCTGCAACAATTTCGAGCAGGAGCGCCTGCGCACGGAATCCTTCGTCAAGCTGCTGATCGACCTGGACCTGTTCGAAACCCGCGAAGCCTCCTTCACCCCGCGCAACCCGGACGGTTCGGCCGGCGAAGTGCAGAAGCTGGCCGAGTATTTCGCCGTGTCGGAAGACAAGCTGAAGGCCCTGCCGGCCGACAAGCTGGTCGAACTGCGCGACAACGGCGCCCTGGGCCAGATCTACGCCCACCTGGTGTCGCTGCTGGGCTGGGACCGCCTGATCGCCATGGCCTTCACGCGCGCCGCCGCCGAAACCCCGGTCGCCGCCAACGCCTGATCGGCGTCGGAAAGACTAAAGCAGACGCCCCGCCGGACCTCCGGCGGGGCGTTTTCCGTTGAGCGATCCCTTCTCCCCTTGCGGGAGAAGGATTCTTGGGGGGCAAACGCCCTTCGGGCTGCTTGAGCGGCTTCTCCCGCAAGGCAAGAAGGGAAAGTGGTTCTCAGCGTCGCGCGATCAGGCCCCGGGTCAGGCAGGAGAAGACCAGCCGTCCGGCTTCGTCGAGCAGGTCGTGCTGGGCGATGACGATGCCCTTCTCGTCGCCCACCGGATCCTTGCCCATGACCGTCAGGCGGCCGCGCAGCAGTTCGCCCGGCGGCGGATTGCGCAGGAAGCGCAGGCCGTCGACCGCCAGCATCTTGGCCCCGGCCCAGCCGCCGGCCTTCTCGACCGACAACCGGCTCCACAGCGCAAAGACCAGGGCGTCGGGCGCGCCGTAGGCCACGTCCCACCCCGGCGCGAACCGTTCGGCGAAGATGTCCAGCGCCTCGGCGTCCACGGCGCAGGCGCCCAGCGGAACGACCTGGCCGACCTCGAGATCCTCGAAATGGACGTGCAGCGGTTCGGTCATCCGGGGCTTCCTGTCCTGGCGCCTGGCTCAGGCGGCGGGCTCTTCCGACACCCGCACCAGCAGCTTGCCGTCATGGTCGCCGGTGAACAAGCGGTTCAGCGACGTCACCGCTCCTTCCAGGCCGTCGTCGACGTGGACCTTCCACTTGACCTTCCCCTCGGCCAGCCACGGCCCCATCTCCGCGACCATCTCCCTGGCGCGGTGGGCGTAGTCCAGCACCAGGAAGCCCTGGACGTTCAGGCGGTGGGTGATGATGCGGCTGAAGTTCGGCGAGGGCGGCATCCGCGTGGCGTTGTAGCTGGAGATCAGGCCGCAGACCGCCATGCGCGCATGGACGTTCAGCCGGTTCCACACCGCGATCATGATGTCGCCGCCGACGTTCTCGAAATTGAGGTCGACGCCGTTGGGGGCCAGCCGATCCAGCGCCGCGCCCACGTCCTCGTTCTTGTAGTCGACGGCGGCGTCGAAGCCGAGCTCCTCGGTCAGCCAGCGGCATTTGTCGGGTCCGCCGGCGATGCCGATGACGTGCGCGCCGCGCTGCTTGGCCACCTGGCCGGCGATGGAGCCGACGGCGCCCGCCGCCGCCGAGATCACCAGGGTCTCGCCCGGCTTGGCCTTCAGCACGTCGGTGACGCCGAAATAGGCGGTCAGGCCGGTCATCCCCAGCACCGACAGATTGGCCGTCAGCGGCAAGCCCGGCGCGCGGTGGACCGGGCGCAGCCCCTGTTCATTGACCACCGCATAGTCGGCCCATCCGCCCGACAGGGGCGTAACCACGTCGCCGACCTTGAACCGTTCGGACTTCGACTGCTCGACCACGCCCAGCGTCAGCCCGCGCATGACCTCGCCCAGGCCCACCGGCGGCAGATAGCCTTGAGCGTCGTTCATCCAGGTGCGGTTGGTCGGGTCCAGCGACAGGTAGAGGGTGCGGACCAGGACCTCGGCCTCCTTGAGGTCCGGGACCGGCGTCTCGATCAACTCCAGATCACCGTCCTGGACCAGCCCCTGGGGCCGCTGGCGAAGAACCCACTGACGATTGCGAAGGGCCATGGCGCGTCTCCGATGCGTTTTCTTTAAGAACCCTATAGTGCGGCTCGCCGCGCCCCTGTCGAGGGCCTTCCCAGAAAAAAGCGGACCCTTTCGGATCCGCTTGAGGTGGCATCATCGAGAATGAGGCGTGGAGCCAGCCAACCGGCGAACCGGTCGTAAGTCGGGGGGGCTTTGCCGTCTCCACGCTGACATAACGACGGCTTGCGTCGCGGGTTCCGCGCGCCGCTCAAATATAATTCCGCGCCCCGCCCCGACCGGAACAGCCGCGCCGCGGCCTGCGTTTCAGAACCAGACCTCTGAACCGGAGAGCGCGATGACCCATGAGGATCCCCACTCCCATTCCGCCGACGCCGTCGAGCACCATGCGCCAATCGAAGCCCAGTATGTCCGTCAGGGCCGCAGCGGCGTGCGCATTCTGTGGCTGCTGATCCTGTCCGGCGGGGCGGCGGCCGTCCTGTTGCTGGGCATGTGGCTGCTGAGCAACGGCGGCTTCCAGACCGTCAACCCCGACGCCGGCGGAACGCGCGAGGATTCCGCCGCCTTCAGCCGGCCGCACGCCTCGACCCCGCCCGCAGGGCCAGCGCCAGCGCCAACGACGGCTCCGGCCGCGCCGCAGCCCTGACAACCTCGGGCCCCGATGGACGCCACCGGGGCCGAAGGTCGGGAGACGGCCTCGGCGAGCGTCAGGCGGCCTGTTTCTGGCGCGAGGGGTGGAAGAACAGCGCCTGGCTGATCGCCGCCTTCACCGTCTCGGGCTGGAACGGCTTGGTGATCAGGAAGGTCGGCTCGGGCCGTTCGCCGGTCAGCAGCCGCTCGGGGAAGGCGGTGATGAAGATGACCGGCACGTCGAAGCGTTTCAGGATGTCCTTGACCGCGTCGATGCCCGACGAGCCGTCGGCCAGTTGGATGTCGGCCAGGACCAGGCCGGGGCGATGCCGCGTCACGGCGTCGACCGCTTCGTCATGGGTGGTGGCGGTGCCGGTGACGCGATGGCCCAGTTCCTTCACCAGGCTTTCGATGTCGGCCGAGATGATGGCCTCGTCCTCGATGATCAGGACGTCGGTGGCCAGTTCGGCGTCGATGTCGGTCTGGGCCTCGGCGATCAGGCGTTCGACCGTGCGCGGATCGACGCCGAGAATCTGCGCCGCTTCCGACGGGGTGAAGCCTTCCAGAGCCGTCAGCAGGAAGGCCTGGCGCGACCGCGGCGAAATCCGCATCAGACGGCGCGAGGCGTCGTCGCCGCTCTCCAGGCCGCTGCCGTCCTCGAGCTGGGCGCCCGTCGAGGACCAGATGGCGTGGAAGACGTGATAGAGGGCGACGCGCGGCGTCATGTCGGTCGGCAGCTGACGCTCGCCGGCGGCCAGCGCCTCCAGCGCGACGCGGACATAGTTGTCGCCCGTGCTCTGGTCGCCGGTCAGGGCGCGCGCGTAGCGGCGGACGTAGGGCAGATGCGGCGCAAGCCTAGCCAGAAGACTCATACAAATTTCCCCGACGGTTGAAGCCCTCAATACGAAGGCGCAGCAATCCATTCCAACGTATCAAATCCGCAACGGTTCCCGCCCCTTTCGCAAGCTTGAGCATAAAAATGCGCGACGCTAGGAACTCTTCCACCGAGGCGGCGTTTTCCGCTTCCATGAACGACACCTCAAGGCTTGGGCGGCGGCCGGAACTCCATGATTGATTCAAAAGACACCAGCCCGCGTCCCGACGCGCCCGCGTCGAAGGACCAGGGTCTGGAAGAGGTGCGTCTGCGCCAGCAGGCCATCGGCGTGAAGTTGCGCCACATGTTCGACCAGGTGGTCAACGAACCGGTCCCGGACGAGTTCCTGGACATCCTGCGGCGGGCCGACGAACGGTCGTCGGCCAAGGAGGGCCAGTGAGCATCTCGAGCGCGCCGCCCAAGCCGCCGTCGGCCGACGACGCGGCCTTCAAGAAGGAATTGGTGACGCTGATCCCGCATCTGCGGGCCTTCGCGCGCACCCTGACCGGCGACCCCACTTCGGCGGACGACCTGGCCCAGGAAGCGATGATGAAGGCCTGGGACGCCCGGGCCAGTTATCAGATGGGCACCAACATGAAGGCCTGGACCTTCATGATCCTGCGCAACCAGTTCTACTCCGAAAAGCGCCGCTCCTGGCGCCAGACCCAGTTGGATCAGGAAGCCGCCGAACGCACCCTGGTCGCGGTCGACGATCCCGAGGCGCCGGTCGCCCTGGACGAGTTGCGTCAGGCGCTGAAGACCCTGCCCGAAGAGCAGAGGGAAGCCCTGATCCTGGTCGGGGCGGGCGGCTTCGCCTACGAGGAGGCTGCCGAGATCTGCCAGTGCGCCGTCGGCACGGTCAAAAGTCGCGTATCACGGGCGCGCAAGGCGCTGCAGGCGACGCTGGAGCGGGGCGGTTACGGTCGCGACGGCAAGGCCGCGGGCGACGCCATGCGCTCCATCCTGGCGGACGCCGACAGGTTGAGCGGCGCCGGGCGAACCTAGGGTGCTGCGGTTCGGCCGCGCCTGGGCCCGCCGACTGAGTCGCCCCAGCGTTCAGGGCATCCGCTTTCGTCTGGGCCTGGCCATGGCCGCCGCCCTGCTGCCGATCCTGCTGCTCAGCGCGATCCAGACCCAGGCCGAATTCCGACGCCAGGCGGACGAACGCCGCATCGACCTGCAGTTGTCGGCCGAGCGCAGTTCCACGGACGCCAAGGCCAGGATCGACAGCACCGTGGTGCTGCTGCAGGCCCTGGCCCCCGAAGCGGTCGGCTTTTACTGCGAGCCGCGCCTGACGGCGCTGGTCGCCCGGCTGGACGCCATCTCCGCCCTGCACCGCTACAGCGCCACCGGCGAAGAGGTGTGCGCCTCACGGTCGCCCGACCGGGCCGCCGGGCCGAACAACGTCCGCCCGCAGGACTGGTACCAGCGCCTCAGGCTCGGCGAAGACGTGGTCATGGAGCGGGCGCCGAACGACCCCAACTCGCTCATCGTCGCCGTCCGATCGGAACGGCCGCTGGGCGCGTTCCAGGGCGCCGTCGCGGCCGTGATCCCGCTGACGGCGCTTCAGCCCGACATCTTAGATCCAGCCCTGCCGCCGGGCGCCCAGTCGGCCTTGACCGACGCCGAGGGGCGCATCCTCGTCTCGACCGATCCGACCGTCTTCGACCTGACCGACAAGGGCGACGGGGCCCTGACCGACTGGGTGGCCGAGGCGCGCCAGGGGCGGTCCTCGCTGTTCGAAAGCCGCGATACCGCCGGGCGTTCGCATGTCTACGCCGGCACCGCCCTGGCGGGGCGCGATCTCTTCGTGCTGCTGTCGGCCCCGGCGCCCGGCATTCTGTCGTGGGCGCGGCTCAATCCGATCGGCACCCTCCTGCTGCCGCTCGGGGCCTGGGCCCTGGCCTTCGCCGCCGTCATGCTGCTGTCCGAGCGGATCGTGATCCGCTGGCTCGGCTATCTGGAACGCGTCGCCGCCATCTACGCCCGGGGCCGGTTCTCGGTGCGTCCGATCCAGGCCGAGCACGCCCCGGCCGAGATCCGCGTCCTGGCCCGCACCCTCGGGACGCTGGGCGACACCATCACCCGCCGCGACAAGGCCCTGCTCGACTCGCTGGACGAGAAGGACGTGCTGATGCGCGAGATCCACCACCGGGTGAAGAACAACCTTCAGATCATCTCGTCGCTGCTGTCGATGCAGCAGCGGGCGGTGACCGACCTGGCGGCCCGCTCGGCCCTGGGCGACACCCGCCAGCGGATCACCGCCCTGGCCCTGATCTACCGCACCCTCTACCAGAGCGACGACATCCGCGAGGCCGACGCGCGCACCTTCCTGACCGAGTTGGTCGGACAACTGGTGGCCGGCGAGGCCATGCGCGGCCCCCTGGTCACCAGTTCGGTCCAGGCCGACCCCCTGGTGATCGACCCCGACAAGCTGGCGCCCATGGCCCTGTGGCTGGTCGAAGCCGTCTCCAACGCCCAGAAGCACGCCTTCGCCGGGCGCGGCGGCGACCTGCAGGTCCGCTTCCGCGTCCACGGCGACACCAGCGTGCTGGAGGTTCAGGACGACGGCCCCGGCATGGGCGACGCGATCATCGGCGCAGGGGTCGGGCGGACCCTGATGAGCGCCTTCGCCAAACAGCTGCGCGGCCAGGCGGAGATGGTCGAGGCCCCGGGCGGCGGCTCCATCGCCCGCCTCACCTTCGCGACGCCCGACGCCCAGGCCCCGTCGCCGCGGCCAGCTTGAGAGGAACCGCCCCGCTCTGGTCGCGTTGATCCGGCGATGGGCTTTTTGCCCCTTTTCAGGAGCCGACCATGCGCAAATCGTTCATTCTCGTCGCCGCCGCCGCCCTTCTCGCCATCGCCGCCTGCAACACCGTCGCCGGCGCGGGTAAGGACACTCAGGCCGCCGGCCGGGCCGTCGAAGACGCCGCCAAGCATTAACGCCTCAGGCGAACGCCGCGCTCCAGGGCGCGGCCTCGCCGTCTTCATCGCCAGCAGGGGAAGCCGGCTGGCGCGGAGGCCGCGCGGATCGGCGCCGTCGGGTCCCGGGACGCCGCCAGAAACGGACCGCCGCCTCGACGCCGCGACGCAGCCGAGTCTTGACCAGCGGCAGGCGCGCATGGCCGGCGATCAGGCTGACGGCGACGACCACCTCGACATAGGCCAGGACGTCGCCGGCCATCAGCAGCGCCAGTTCGAGCGGCATCAACTGGATCATCAACAGCGCCCCCGCCAGAACCGCAACGGCCCGCAACGCCGACCCGCCGAACGCCACGCCGGTCTTCTCCAGAACAAAAGCCCTGCTGGGCCGATGCCCCGCGCAGGCCAGACCCGCCAGCGCCAGAAACAGGGGCAAAAGCGGAACCCCGCCCGCCGACAGGCCCGGCGCGGCGGTCAGAGCCGCCAGCAGGGCCAGGCTGAGCCACAGCCGATCCGCCTGATCATCGAACATTCCGCACCCCCAAGCTTGGCCATTCAAAATGGGACGGCCGGCGCGCGCGGCAAGACCCTGGCGGAACAGCGTCACGCCGCTGGTCGTTTCGACGGCGCGGGTTTAGCGTTCGCGGGCCCCGCCGGGAGGGCGAGAACTCAGGGACGAAATCCATGCGCGTCGGCGTGCCCCGCGAGATCAAGACCAACGAACACCGGGTCGGGCTGACGCCCACGGCGGTGCGCGAGTACGTGGCCCACGGCCATGAGGTCCGCATCGAGACCGACGCCGGACTGGGCGCGGGCTTCACCGACGCCGACTACGTCAGGGCCGGCGCCAGCATCGTCGCCGACGCCGAAACGGTCTTCGCCGACAGCCAGATGATCGTGAAGGTCAAGGAGCCGCAGCCGGTCGAATGGGCGCGGCTGCGGCCCGACCACATCCTCTTCACCTACCTGCACCTGGCGCCTGATCCCGAACAGACCCAGGGGCTGCTGGCCTCGAACTGCGCCGCCATCGCCTATGAGACGGTGACCGACAGGAACGGCGGCCTGCCGCTGCTGGCGCCCATGTCCGAGGTGGCCGGGCGCATCGCCGTCTTCTCGGCGGCCGAGACCCTGTTGAAGCACAACGGCGGCATGGGTCTGCTGTTCTCCGGCGTGCCGGGCGTGGCGCCGGCAAGGGTTCTGGTGCTGGGCGGCGGGGTCGTGGGGCTGAACGCCGCGCGCATGGCCATGGGGCTGGGGGCCGAGGTGGTGGTGCTGGAGCGCTCCATTCCCCGGATGCGCGAGATCGACGAACTGACCGGCGGGCGGGTCATCACCCGCTATTCCTCCATCGGGGCCATCGAGGAGGAACTGGTCAAGGCCGACGTGGTGATCGGGGCCGTCTTGGTCCCCGGCGCCGAGGCCCCCACCCTGGTCCGGCGCGACCAGCTGAAGTCGATGAAGCCGGGCAGCGTCCTGATCGACGTCGCCATCGACCAGGGCGGCTGTTTCGAGACCTCCCGGCCGACCACCCACGAGGATCCGACCTATGTCGTCGACGGGGTCGTCCACTACTGCGTCGCCAACATGCCGGGGGCTGCGCCGCGCACCAGTTCCGAAGCCCTGAACAACGCCACCCTGCCCTTCGGCCTGGCCCTGGCGGACAAGGGTCTGGAGGCCCTGAAGCAGGACCCGCATCTGGCGCACGGCCTCAACGTGCTGAAGGGCGAGATCACCTATCCCGCCGTGGCCGAGGCCCTGGGCCTGCCGTGGAGCGATCCGTTCGGGGTGTGGGCGCGGGGCTAGAATTGCGCTTGGCTTTTCACTGGCCTGTAAATCGCCGCTCTCTTCGGCCATAAGGCCGAAATGAAGTTCCTCGACCAGGCCAAGATCTACATCCGTTCGGGCGCTGGCGGCGCCGGCGCCGTCTCGTTCCGCCGCGAGAAATTCATCCCCAACGGCGGCCCCGACGGCGGCGACGGCGGCAAGGGCGGCGACATCTGGGTCGAGGCGGCGGACGGGCTGAACACCCTGATCGACTTCCGCTATCAGCAGCATTTCAAGGCCCAGACCGGCCACCACGGCCAGGGCCGCCAGATGCATGGCGGCAAGGGCGAGGACGTGGTCCTGCGCGTTCCCGTCGGCACCCAGGTGCTGGACGAGGACAAGGAAACGGTCCTGGTCGACATGGACAAGGCGGGTCAGCGGGTGAAACTGCTGTCCGGCGGCAACGGCGGCTGGGGCAACACCCGGTTCAAGGGCCCGACCAATCAGGCCCCGACCCACGCCAACCCGGGGCAAGAGTTCCAGGAACGCTGGATCTGGCTGCGACTCAAACTGATCGCCGACATCGGTCTGGCGGGCCTGCCCAACGCCGGCAAGTCGACCTTCCTGGCGGCCGTCTCGGCGGCCAAGCCCAAGGTGGCCGACTATCCCTTCACCACCCTGACGCCCAACCTCGGCATGGTGGACCTGAGCCCGTCCGAGCGCTTCGTCATCGCCGACATCCCCGGCCTGATCGAAGGCGCCCACGAGGGCGCGGGTCTGGGCACCCGCTTCCTGGGCCACGTCGAGCGTTCGGCCAGTCTGATCCATCTGGTGGACGGCACGCAGGACGACGTGGCCGAGGCCTACCGCATCATTCGCGGCGAGTTGGACGCCTATGGCGAAGGTCTGGCCGACAAGGTCGAAATCCTGGCCCTGAACAAGATCGACGCCCTGACGCCCGAAGTCCGCGAGGAGAAGATCGCCGAGCTGGAGGCCGCCGCGGGCAAGCGTCCGATGCTGGTCTCGGGCGTGTCGGGCGAAGGCGTGCCGGAACTGCTGCGCGCCGCCTGGGCCGAGGTTCGCAAGACCCGCGGCGAGATCACGGTCGAGGGCGCGGCTGTCATCCCCGAGACGCCAGGCGGCTGGCAGCCGTAGGGCGACACCTCACTTCCCGCTCATCCCGGCGGACGCCGGGAACCAGTGAGAACCGCCTGCACCGCCGTCAGAATTCCTGATCGCGGCGCCGAGCGCCAAAGAACTGGATCCCGGCGTCCGCCGGGATGAGCGGAACAGGAATCACATGGATGACGGGGGGCCTCGGCCCCCCTATGTTCGCGCCATGACCGACGCGCCCATCGAATCCGCCGCCCGCCCCCTGACCCAGGACGGACCGCCGCCCCGGCTGTGGCTGATCGACGCCTCGGCCTATATCTTCCGCGCCTATCACGCCCTGCCGCCCCTCACCCGCAAGTCGGACGGCCTGCCCGTCGGCGCGGTGCAGGGCTACTGCAACATGTTGTGGAAGCTGATCCGCGACATGAAGGGCGAGGATGGCCCGACCCATCTGGTCGCCGTCTTCGACCACTCGGACAAGACCTTCCGCAACGATCTCTACGATCAGTACAAGGCCCACCGCCCCCCGGCGCCCGAGGATCTGGTGCCGCAGTTCCCCCTGGTGCGCGAGGCCACCGCCGCCTTCGGCGTGCACGGCATCGAACTGGCCGGCTATGAGGCCGACGACCTGATCGCCACCTATGCCTGCAAGGTCCGCGACCTGGGCGGCGAGGCGGTCATCGTCTCCTCCGACAAGGACCTGATGCAGCTGATCGGCGACGGCGTGGTCATGTACGACCCGATGAAGGACCGGCGGCTGGACGAAGAGGCCGTGTTCGAGAAGTTCGGCGTCACGCCCGACAAGGTGGTCGAGGTTCAGGCCCTGATCGGCGACAGCGTCGACAACGTCCCCGGCGCCCCCGGCATCGGGCCGAAGACGGCGGCCCAGCTGATCCACGAATACGGCGACCTCGACACGCTTCTGGCCCGCGCGGGCGAGATCAAGCAGCCCAAGCGGCGCGAGACCCTGATCGCCTTCGCCGACCAGATCCGCCTGTCGCGAGAGCTTGTGACCCTGACCTGCGACGCCCCGGCGCCCGAGGCGATCGACGACTTCCTGATCCGCGATCCCGACCCGGCGGTGCTGTCGGAGTTCCTGGAGCGGATGGAGTTCCGCTCGCTGCTGCGTCGCGTCGGCGACGGCAAGGCGCCGCAAAAGGAAGGCTCGACCTTCGCCCGCCAGCCGACGGCGCCGGTGGCCACGCCGCGCTATGGCCAGACCGAGGTCGCGACGCCCGCCGAGGCCCACGAGTTCGACCGCGACAAGTATGAGTGCGTGCAGTCGCTGGAGGACCTGGACCGCTGGATCGCCCGCGCCCGCGCCGTCGGCGTCATCGGCTTCGACACCGAGACGGACGCCCTGTCGTCCACCCACGCCGGGCTGTGCGGCGTCTCCATCGCGGTCGGGCCGAACGAGGCCTGCTACGTCCCCCTGACCCACGATCATGAGCCGACCGGCGACGCGTCGCTCAGCGGCGGTTTCGACTTCGGTCTGGAACCGGCCCAGGGGGAGACGCGCGAGCCGCTGACCCAGATTCACAAGCCGACCGCGCTGGAGCGGCTGAAGGCCCTGCTGGAAGACCCCGCGGTGCTGAAGGTCGGCCAGAACATCAAATACGACCTCGCCGTCATGGCCCGTCGCGGCATCCGCGTGGCCCCGATCGAGGACACCATGCTGATCTCTTACGTCCTCGAGGGCGGCCTGCACGGGCACGGCATGGACGAACTGGCGCGGCTGCACCTCGGCCACGAGCCCATCCCGTTCAAGAGCGTGGCGGGCGTCGGCAAGAGCCAGAAAAGCTTCAAGCACGTCGAGCTGAAGCCGGCGACCTGCTACGCCGCCGAGGACGCGGACGTGACCCTGCGCCTCTACAAGCTGCTGAAACCGCGTCTGGCGACCGAGCGCCTGACCACCGTCTATGAGACGCTGGAGCGCGGCATGCCCGCCGTCCTGGCCGACATGGAGCTGAACGGGGTGCGGGTCGATCCCGACCGCCTGCGCTCCCTGTCCTCGACCTTCGGCCAGCGCATGGCCGAGCTGGAGGAGCAGGCGCACAAGCTGGCCGGTCGCCCCTTCAACATCGGCAGTCCGCGTCAGATCGGCGAGATTCTGTTCGGCGAAATGAGCCTGCCCGGCGGCAAGAAGACCGCCAGCGGCCAATGGGGCACCGAGGCCAGCGTGCTGGAAGAACTGGCGCTGACGCATGACCTGCCGCGCGCCATTCTGGACTGGCGCCAGCTGTCCAAGCTGAAGGGCACCTATACCGACGCCCTGGTCGCGGCCTCGGACCCGACGACCCACCGGGTGCACACCTCCTACCAGCTGGCGGCGGCGACGACCGGCAGGCTGGCCTCATCCGACCCCAACCTGCAGAACATCCCGATCCGCACCGAGACCGGCCGCCTGATCCGCCAGGCCTTCATCGCCTCGCCGGGCCATGTGCTGATCAGCGCCGACTACAGCCAGATCGAACTGCGGCTGCTGGCCCATATCGGCGACATTCCCGAGCTGAAGCGCGCCTTCAAGGCGGGCCTCGACATTCACGCCGCCACGGCGTCGGAGATGTTCGGCGTGCCGGTCGAGGGCATGCCGTCCGAGACCCGCCGCCGCGCCAAGGCCATCAACTTCGGCATCGTCTATGGCATCTCGGCCTTCGGTCTGGCGGCCCAGCTGGGCATCGATCAGGGCGAGGCCGGGGCCTATATCAAGACCTATTTCGAGCGTTTCCCCGGCATCCGCGCCTACATGGACAAGACCAAGACCTTCGTGAAGGAGCACGGCTTCGTCACCACCGTCTTCGGCCGTCGCATCCACATCCCGGCCATCCATTCCAAGTCAGGCGCCGAGCGTCAGTTCGGCGAGCGCGCCGCCATCAACGCCCCGATCCAGGGCGCCGCCGCCGACATCATCCGCCGCGCCATGATCCGCATGCCCGCCGCCCTGACCGAGGCGGGCCTCAAGACCCGCATGCTGCTGCAGGTCCACGATGAACTGATCTTCGAAGCCCCCGAGGCCGAGGCCGAACGCGCCCTGGCCGTGGTGCGCCAGATCATGGAAGGCGCCGCCGACCCCGCCGTGGCCCTGACCGTCCCCCTGGTGGTCGAGGCCAAGGCCGCCGCCAACTGGGACGAGGCGCACTGATGAAGACCGACATGAACCTGGACCCCGACATCCACGACAACGCCGAGGCCCGACGCTACGAGCTGACGGTCGACGGCGAGACCGCCGTGGTCCTCTACAACCCCGTGGCGGGCGGGTTGCTGGTCACCGAGACCCTCGTGCCGGTCCCGCTGGAGGGGCGCGGCCTCGCCAGCCGGATGGCGAGGCATGTGCTGGCCGACCTGAAGCAACGCGGCCGGGTGATCCTGCCGACCTGCCCCTTCTTCGCCGGCTATCTGAAGAAGCATCCCGAATACGGCGACCTCGTGCATCCGGCCTATCGGACCGCGCTGGGTTTGTAAGGGGGCCTGCAAGGTCGCCTCGGACGCCCGGCCCTGCTAGGGCGAGGCGATGAAGAACCCAGACATCGACGTCCTGATCGTCGGCGCCGGCGCGGCCGGCATGATGTGCGCCATCGAAGCGGGCAAGCGCGGCCGCCGCGTGCGCATCATCGACCATGCCCGCGCGCCGGGCGAGAAGATCCGCATCTCGGGCGGCGGGCGCTGCAACTTCACCAACCTGGGGACCAGCGGCGCCAATTTCCTCAGCGAGAACCCGCGCTTCGCCCTGTCGGCGCTGAAGCGCTTCACCCAGCACGACTTCCTCAAGATGGTCGAGCGCCACGGCATCGCCTGGCACGAGAAGACCCTGGGCCAGCTGTTCTGCGACGACAGCGCCAAACAGATCATCCGCATGCTGACGGACGAGATGAAGGCGGCCGGCGTGACCCTGTCGCTGGGTCTCGGCGTCACCTCGATCGCCCGCAGCGGCGACCGCTTCGAGGTCGAGCTGGACGACGGCGCACGCGTCTCGGCGGCCTCTCTGGTGGTGGCCACCGGCGGCAAGTCCATCCCCAAGATGGGCGCGACCGGCTGGGGCTATGAGGTGGCGCGTCAGTTCGACCTGCGGCTGACGGAGACGCGGCCCGCGCTGGTGCCGCTGACCTTCGAACCCAACCTGCTGGAGCAGTTGACGCCCTTGGCGGGAGTCGCCGTCAATGCGGTCGTCAAGACGGCCTCAAGCAGCCCGAAGGGCGATAGGCCCAAGGAAACAAGCTTCGAAGAAGCCATGTTGTTCACCCATCGCGGCCTGTCGGGGCCGTCGATCCTGCAGATCAGTTCCTACTGGCGCGAGGGCGAAGCCATCACCGTCAACATGGCCCCCGGCGAAGACGTCGCCGCGCGTCTGCTGGCCGCCAAGACCGAGAACGGCAAGCAGGCGGTGCATACGGCGCTGGGCCATATCATCCCGCGCCGTCTGGCCGAGGTCATCTGCGCCCGCGAGGGCCTGGCCGGCAAGCTGGCCGAGGTCGGCGACAAGAAGCTGCGGGCCTTGGCCGAGGCGGTCAACGCCTGGACCGTCAAGCCGGTCGGCTCGGAGGGCTATCGCACCGCCGAGGTGACCCTGGGCGGGGTCGACACCGCCGCTCTGGACCAGCAGACGATGGAGGCCAAATCGGTCCCCGGCCTCTTCTTCATCGGCGAGGTGGTCGATGTGACCGGCTGGCTGGGCGGCTATAATTTCCAGTGGGCCTGGTCGTCGGGCTGGGCGGCGGGACAGAGCTGCTAAGGCCGAGCTCGCCTGTCCCTGCGGCGTCTGCGCACGTTGTGGGGCCGGGGACAGCGCCCTAACCCTTTCCTCAGCGGGACGGGCCCCTCTGGCGCGGCGAAAGCGGCGTGATGTCGGACCGCATTCTTCGACCCTGAGGATTCCATGCCCCTATTGATGTGCCCCAACGACAACGCCGCCATGCAGACGCTGGACCGCCACGGCGTCCAGTTCGACATGTGCCCGACCTGCCGCGGCGTCTGGCTGGATCGCGGCGAGCTGGAAAAGCTGATGGCCGTGGCCGCCGACGAAGGCCGCGCCTCGGCTCCTCAAGCCGCGCCCGCCGCGCCGCCGACTTATCCGCCGTCGACCCCGCAGCCCTGGGGCGCACAGCCGCGGGTCTATCGCGAGCCGCCCCGCTACCAGGACGATCGTCATCGCGACGACGGCTACCGCAAGAAAAAGAAGCGGATGGACATCTTCGACATCTTCGACTGACGCCTTGAACGCGATCTAGGCGGCGAGGCCGACCGCCTTCATCAGCGGACGCAGCGTCTGCACCGCCTCGGGCGCCGCGCTCAGGGCGGTGCGAACCTCGGGCGCGCGGAACAGTTTGACCGCCTCCGCCCTGGCGCGATCGGCCACGGGGCCGGTCGGTCCGGTCTCGCCGGCGGCCAGCCGCAGCAGGGCGGCCAGCTTCTGCGGCGCCGGCGCGGGCGCGCGAACGATCTGGGCGGTCAGTTTGGCGTCCGCCTCGACCGAACCGCCGACCACGCCCAGGGCGGCGACCACCGCATCGCGATCCCGCTCGGACAGGGCGGCGTTGCGCACCGCGCGCTGCAAGGTCGCCAGCGCCAGCAGCTTCTGGCCCGGGGTCTGGCCCGAGGCCCGCATCTCGGTTTCGAACCGCAGCGAGGTGACGCAGGCGTCCAGCCAGCGCGCCGCCGAGCGCTTGTTGCCCCCGCCGGTGACGTTTTCGCACAGCCGCGTCAGCCGTTCGACCTCGCACAGCACATTGGCGCAGTCCTTGACGTAGGCGGCGACGAAATCGGCGGTGACCAGGCTTTTCGAACGCTCGACGAAGGCGGTTTGCACCTCCTCCAGCGTCAGCAGTCGTCCGGCCGTGGCGGTCAGGGTCATGGCCAGGGCGCGCAGGATGTCGATCTCGCCCTCGGGGTCGCCGGGCCGCAGGCGGCGCTGGCTCATCAGTTCGCGCACCACCATCCGCGCCAGAGACGCCGCCAGCAGCGGAAACTCGCCCGCCGCCAGCCGCTCGCCCAGACGCGCCGGGCCGCCTTCGACCGGCGGGACCAGGACCGCCAATTTGGGATCGCGCGCGATCAGGGCGCCGATCTCGCGCGGGGCGACCATCCGCACCACGGCCGCCAGGCTGGACCCCTGATCCAGCGCCGGGCCGACGATCTGGGCCAGACTGGCGCGCGCGCCCAGCAGCTCGCACAGCAATTGTTCGACGGGCACCAGGACCAGGGCGCGCGGCGGCCCGTCCATCGGAGCCCGGTCGCACAGGTCCATCAGCCGGTCCAGCCGCGCCCGCGCGCCCTTGACGCCCTTCAGCGCCCCGGCGACCACCCCGCCCATGATGAAGGCGCGGTCCGGCGACCCGTTCAGCCGATGGGCCACGTCGGCGACCGACCGTTCGGCCAGGCTGGGAAACTGATTGCGTCGCCCGGCCTGAAGCAGCCGCTCGATCGCCTGTTCGCTGAGCCGCTGATAGTGGCGCACCAGGTCGTGGACGGCCTGGCCGGTGTTCTGGCTTTCGGGCACGGCGACCTTCTGGATCGCGTGCTGCAGTTCAACGCCCGAGGCCTCCAGCCGTTCGGCCAGATCAGGCCGGTGCAGCAGTTCGAAAGCCGTCGCCCCCTGTCGGTTCAGCCAGTCCTCCAGGACCCGGCCGATCAGGTCGCGGGCGTGGGGGGCGTAGAGATCCTGAACGCCGCGGCAGTTGGGGCCGGCCTGCTCCTCGCTGACCGGACGCTTGCGCTTCACCTCGGGCGCGCCGCGGTTCAGGACGACCACGCTGGCGAATTCCATCGTGTCCGGGTCCAGCGTCTCCTTGGTCACGCGCACGGCGCAGGCGCGGCCGTCCCTGAGCAGGTCTTCGGCCGTTTCGACCGCCTGCTTGCGGTCCTCGGTCGCCATCGCCAGCGCCCAGGACGCGGGCGGCGTCTTGCGGATGTAGATTTCGTAGTGAACCGGACCGGCCATGGCGTCTTTCAGGCGGATTGACCCGCCACCCTGCGCCATGAGGATTTAAGGCGAGGTTTCGCCCTTTCGCGGCCAAGGTTGCAAGACAGGCTCTGGCGAACCATTTGCTGTGGCCGTAATGTCACCACGATAGAATAGAACGGTTACGCTTGTCGCGCGTTGAGCCATCGACCCGCGACGGGCGATCGAGACGTCCGCCGCCGCCCGCACTTAGGAGAAGCCCTTGGCCAACATCACCCTGGTCGACGACGACGAAAACATCGTCGCCTCCGTCTCCCTGGCCCTGGAAAGCCATGGCCACAAGGTCACGGCCTATCACGACGGCGCCTCGGGCCTGGAGGCGCTGGAGAGCACGCCGCCGGATCTGGCGATCCTGGACGTGAAGATGCCGCGCATGGACGGCATGGAGGTGCTGCGCCGCCTGCGCCAGACCTCGCAGATTCCGGTCATTATGCTGACGTCCAAGGACGAGGAGATCGACGAGATTCTCGGCTTCAACCTCGGCGCCGACGACTATATCCACAAGCCCTTCAGCCAGCGCCTGCTGATCGAACGGGTCAAGGCCCTGCTGCGCCGCACCGGCGCCGACGGCGGCGAGATGGAAACCGCAGCGGAGGCCGCCGGCAAGGCGATCAAGCGCGGCAAGCTGTCGATGGACCCGGCGCGCCACGAGAGCACCTGGGAGGGCCGGCCGGTCAAGCTGACGGTCACAGAGTTCCTGCTGCTCCAGGCCCTGGCCCAGCGCCCCGGTTTCGTGAAGAGCCGCGACAGTCTGATGGACGCCGCCTACGACGATCAGGTCTATGTCGACGATCGCACCATCGACAGCCACGTCAAACGGATGCGAAAGAAGTTCCGGGTGGTCGATCCCGAGTTCGACGCGATCGAGACCCTGTATGGCGTCGGTTACCGCTACCGCGAAAGCTGAGATCGAGGACGCCCCGGCGCGGCGTCGGTTCCGCTTCGGCGGATCGCGTCTGGGCGGCTTCATTCTCGCGCTCAATCTTCTCAGCCTGCTGATCCTGTTCGGCGGGGCGCTGTTGCTGAACGAATGGCGACGCGGCCTGATCGAGGCGCGCCAGGAATCCCTGTCGGTCCAGGCCGAGCTTCTGGCCAATGTGCTGGGCGAACTGGGCATCACCCGCGGCGAGCCCTATCCGGCGCTGGACCCCGGCGCGGCGGGCCTGTGGCTGCGCGACAACTTCATTCCCGAGGGTCAGCGCGCGCGCCTGTATGATCAGGACGGCCTGCTGGTGTCCGACAGCTTCGCCGTCACCGACGCCATTCCGGGCCAGCCCTTGCCGCCCGCCCACCCCGCCGGAACGCCGGTCGAATCCAGCGAACCGACGCGGCGCGAGGAAACCCGCCTGACCCGCGCCAACGCCGAACTGTCAGCCGAGGTCGAACGCGCCCTGCAGGGCGCGCCTCAGGCCGGTGTGCGCCGCAACGAGAACGGCGACCGGGTCGTCTCCGTCTCCCTGCCCGTCCGCCACGTTCAGCAGGTGCTGGGCGTGCTGACCCTGGAGGCCGGCGACGTGGATCAGACCCTGGCCGCCCAGCGCCGGGCCCTGACCCCCTTCGCCCTGGTGGCCCTGGCGGTGAACCTGCTGGCCTCGCTGGTGCTGCATCTGTTCGTGGCCCGTCCGGTGATGCGCCTGTCGGCGGCGGCGGATCAGGTGCGTCTGCAGCGCGCCCGCGCCATCTCCCTGCCCGACCTCGAAGACCGCAAGGACGAGATCGGCGACCTGGCCCGCGCCCTGGAATCCATGACCGACACCCTGTCGACGCGCATGGACGCCATCGAACGCTTCGCCGCCGACGTCAGCCACGAGATCAAGAACCCCCTGACATCGATCCGCTCGGCGCTGGAGACCCTGCCCCTGGTCAAGACCGACGAGCAGCGGCAGCGGCTGACCAATCTGCTGCAACAGGACGTGCGTCGTCTGGACCGGCTGATCACCGACATCGCCAACGCCTCGCGTCTGGACGCCGAACTGTCGCGCGACCGGCCCCGTCTCATCGACCTCAACGAACTGCTGGGCGACATCGTCGCCGTCTATCAAGGCGGCCACAAGCCCGGCGAAGCCAACGTGCGCTTCGCCTCCACCGCCGAGGCCGCGCGGGTGATGGGCCGCGACATTCCCCTGGGCCAGGTGTTCCGCAACCTGATCGACAACGCCCGCTCGTTCAGCCCGGCCGACGGCGAGGTCCGCGTGCGGCTGGAGCGCGACGACAGTCACCCCGACCTGCCGCTGCGCATCCGGGTCGAGGACGACGGCCCCGGCATCCCGCCCGAAAACCTCGAGACGGTGTTCGAACGCTTCTACACCTCGCGGCCCAAGGGCACGGCCTTCGGCGCCAACTCGGGCCTGGGCCTGTCCATCGTGCGCCAGATCGTCGACGCCCACGGCGGTCGGGTCCGCGCCGAGAACCGCGTGGATGAAAGCGGAGCCGTCGTCGGCGCGCGCTTCGAAATCCTCCTCCCCCTGGCTGGACGGCGCCCATGAGCGCGCCCTTGCAGCCGATCCACGCCACCGCCGTGGCCCGCATGACGCCCCACGGCTGGCGCGGTGTGCTGATCCAGGGGCCGTCCGGCGTCGGCAAGAGCGATCTGGCCCTGCGCCTGATCGGCCAGGGCTGGCGTCTGATCGCCGACGACTGGACGCATCTCTGGGCCTCCGACGGCGCGCTCTACGCCACGGCGCCGGCCACGATCGCCGGCCGGATCGAGGTGCGCGGCCTGGGCATCGTCGCCGCCCCCCTACGCCCCCTGGCCCGCATCGTCCTGGCCGTGGCCTGCGTCCACGAGGCCGTCGAGCGCCTGCCCGAGCCCGCCGCCTGGACCTGGGGGGGCGTGGCGATTCCGCAACTGCGCCTCGACCCCCGCCCGGCTTCTGCGGGTCAGGTCGTCGCAACCGCGCTCGCCGCCCTTTGAACCGGCGCGCGATTGGCCTATGAAGGCCGGCTTGCAGATCAGTCCGGGCGCCCAAGGGCGTTCGCTGAGGACAGCAGCGCGGGGCGGATTGTCTTGGTGAAGCCTTCATGATCGGGCTGGTGATCGTCACCCACGGGGGCCTGGCCTCTGAATTTCTGGCGGCGATGGAGCACGTGGTCGGCCCGCAAAGGGGCGTGGCCGCGATCTGCATCGGCCCCGAGGACGACATGGAGCGGCGCCGCCGCGACATCGTCGACGCAGCCGCCGCCGTGAACGACGGCGACGGCGTCATCCTGCTGACGGACATGTTCGGCGGCACGCCCTCCAACCTGGCCATTTCGGTGATGGAGCAGACCCACGCCGAGGTCATCGCCGGGCTGAACCTGCCCATGCTGATCAAGCTGGCCAGCGTGCGCGGGCGCGAAAGCCTGGAGACCTGCGTCGCCCATGCCCAGGACGCGGGACGCAAATACATCTCCGTGGCGTCGTGGGTGCTGGCGGGCGAAAAATGAGCGACGCCCCGGTCCAGACCCCCGTTCGGGCCACGGTCAACATCTGCAACCAGCGCGGCCTGCACGCCCGCGCCTCGGCCAAGTTCGTCAAGCTGGCCTCGGGCTTCGAATCCGAAATCCGTGTCACGCGCGACGGCGTCACCGTCGACGCCCGCTCGATCATGGGCCTGCTGATGCTGGGCGCCGGCATCGGCTGCGGCGTCGAGATCGAGGCCGAGGGTCCCGACGCGGCCGAAGCCCTCGAAGCGCTCAGCGACCTGGTCGCCCGCCGCTTCGACGAGGACCAGTAGCCCCGATCAAGGGCTCCGGCTCGCGGTTTCAGGGCGTCTCGGTGATCAGCAGGGTCGCGTTGGCCGTGCCGCCGCCGAAGGTGCCGATCCAGATGTCGTAGGCGCCGCTGCGCGGCTTGTCGAAACGCACCTGGGCGTCGCCGTCGCCATAGCTGTCGTCGTCGCAGAACCAGTTTCCATCCGGCCCGTTGACGATCAGGGTCGTGTCCACCGACGACAGGGTGCGGAACACCAGCGGCCGCCGCCCCGCCTCATAGGTCACTTCGAAATCCGGCGCGTCCGCGACATCGCCGACGCAGGTCGCCGGCAGCGGCGTATCCGCATAGGCGTCGATCGCGCCCCCCGCCGTCACCGCGACGCGGTAGGGATCCGGGGTGAACCCGACCCGCAGGACGATCTCGCCATAGGCGGCGGTCTTGCTGGAATCCTGAGGCGCAGCGCCCGGCGAGGCGGACATAAGCGCGAGCCCGGCCGCGCCCGCGAACAGCAGGTTTCTCATGACCTTCTCCCGTCCCGGCCAGGCCGGGCTCCACGGCGCCACTGCTGCGCCGCGCCCCGTTAACCGTCAAGACGCCGCTAACCGAACACGGAAAAGTCATATTTTAGCCCGGATTGACGCCGCGTCGGGGCCGCCGCGCCCGGTGCGCGCGGAAACAGGCCGGCTTCGCAGCCGGCCTGTCGGGCGCCGCCGTCAGACGTCGACGGCGGCGTCCAGGGCGTTTTCCTGGATGAATTCGCGGCGCGGTTCGACCACGTCGCCCATCAGCTTGGCGAACAGGTCGTCGGCGTCGTCGGCGTGGTCGACCTTGACCTGCAGCAGGGTGCGGGCGTTGACGTCCAGCGTCGTCTCCCACAGCTGTTCGGGGTTCATCTCGCCCAGGCCCTTGTAGCGCTGGATGGCGATGCCCTTCTTGCCCGCGTCCAGCACGGCGGTCAGCAGGTCCAGCGGACCGCGGATGGTGATGGATTTGTCCTTGCGGCGATAGACGGCGGGCTTGTCGAACAGGCCGTCGAAGGCCGCCGCGCGCTCGGCCAGGCGACGCGCGTCCAGCGAGCGGCCCAGTTGTTCGTCCAGAACGATCGTCTCGCTGACGGCGCGACGGACGCGGCTGAAGACCACCCCGCCCTGCTCGGCGCGACCGCCCGACCAGGGGCCGTCGCCTTCCTCGGCGTAGAGATTCAGACGCTCGGCGGTCTCGGCGGCGCGCGCTTCCAGTTCGCCCGCGCTCTCGGTGAACAGACCCGCCAGGGCGCCCTGCTCGATAGCGAAGGCGGGGGCGCGCGGCGACAGCCGGTCGACCAGACCCTTGAAGGCCTTGGCCTCGCGCACCAGGGCCTGGAGGTCCAGCCCCATGCGGCGCTCGCCCGACGCCAGGTCCAGCTCGGCGTCGGCGCAGCCTTCCTCGATGAGGTAGGCGTCCATCTCGGACTGGTCCTTGATGTAGCGGCTCTGCTTGCCCTTGGAGACCTTATAGAGCGGCGGCTGGGCGATGTAGACGTGGCCGCGCTCGATCAGCTCGGGCATCTGCCGATAGAAGAAGGTCAACAGCAGGGTGCGGATGTGGGCGCCGTCGACGTCGGCGTCGGCCATCAGGATGATCTTGTGATAGCGCAGCTTGTCGGCGTTGAAGTCGTCGCGGCCGATGCCGGTGCCCAGGGCCAGGATCAGAGTGCCGATCGTCTCCGACGACAGCATCCGGTCAAAGCGCGCGCGCTCGACGTTCAGGATCTTGCCGCGCAGGGGCAGGACGGCCTGGTTCTCGCGGTTGCGCGCCTGTTTGGCCGAGCCGCCGGCGCTGTCGCCCTCGACGATGAACAATTCGGACTTGGCCGGATCGCGTTCCTGACAGTCGGCCAGCTTGCCCGGCAGGCTCGAGATCTCCAGGGCCGACTTGCGCCGCGTCAGGTCGCGCGCCTTGCGGGCGGCCTCACGCGCCGAGGCGGCTTCGATGATCTTGCCGACGACCACCTTGGCCTCGACCGGGTGTTCCTCGAACCATTGGGCCAGGCCTTCCGAACACAGGTTCTCGACCGCCGGGCGCACCTCGGACGAGACCAGCTTGTCCTTGGTCTGGCTGGAGAATTTGGGATCCGGCACCTTGACCGACAGAACGCAGGTCAGGCCTTCGCGGGCGTCTTCGCCAGAGACGGAGACCTTCTCCTTCTTGCCGGCGCCCGAGCTCTCGATATAGGCGCCCATGACGCGGGTCAGGCTGGCGCGGAAGGCCGACAGGTGAGTGCCCCCGTCCCGCTGCGGGATGTTGTTGGTGAAGCACAACATGGTCTCGTGGTAGCTGTCGTTCCACCACAGGGCGAGATCCAGCTCGATCCCTTCCTTCTTGCCGCGAATGACGATGACGTCCTTCAGGATCGGCGTCTTGGACTTGTCGAGGTGGCGCACGAAGGCTTCGACGCCGCCCTCATAGTGCAGCATGATCTCGACCGGCTCGGCGCCGCGATGATCGGCCAGCTTGATGACCACGCCCGAGTTCAGGAAGGCCAGCTCGCGCAGCCGGTGTTCCAGCGTCTTCAGGTCGAAGTCGATGTGGCTGAAGGTGGTGACCGATGGATAGAAGGTGACCTCGGTGCCGCTCAGCGGCTGACCGGCCTTGTCGCCGTCGGTGCGGATCGGCGCGTCGCCGGTGACGACCAGCGACTTGACCGTGTCGCCGCGCTCGAAGCGCATCTGGTGCGCCTTGCCGTCGCGATAGATCTTCAGTTCCAGCCAGTCGGACAGGGCGTTGACGACCGAGACGCCCACGCCATGCAGACCGCCCGACACCTTGTAGGAGTTCTGGTCGAACTTACCGCCGGCGTGCAGCTGGGTCATGATGACCTCGGCCGCCGAGACGCCTTCGCCCTCGTGGATGCCGGTCGGAATGCCGCGACCGTTGTCGGTCACGGTGACCGAGCCGTCCTCGTTCAGGATGACCTGGACCAGGTCGGCGTGACCAGCCAGGGCCTCGTCGATGGCGTTGTCGACCACCTCATAGACCATGTGGTGCAGGCCGGAGCCGTCGTCGGTGTCGCCGATATACATGCCGGGGCGCTTGCGCACCGCGTCCAGGCCTTTGAGAACCTTGATGGAATCAGCGCCGTATTCCGGCGAGGCGTCAGTCTGGTCGGTCATGAAAACGTCGGCTCAGGGTCCGCGAACGGACAGGGAAAAGACGGCCTCTCAGCCGCCCGCATCAGGTCGCGATTCAACGCGCCCCGATGACGATAACATATAGGAAATTTGACGGGAAAAGCCACCTTTTGTCCTTCTCCCCTTGCGGGAGAAGGTGGGCGCCGAAGGCGCTCGGATGAGGGGTCTCGCCCCGCGATATTCCAGGCGGCTGAACGACGCGCTCTGAGGACCTCCGAACGCGGCGCTACCCCTCATCCGTCTCGCTGCGCGAGCCACCTTCTCCCGCAAGGGGAGAAGGAGAAAGGAGCGCCCCGCCTTCCACCGAAACGAACTGCGCCCGGCCTTCCAGCGCGGCGAACAGACTGCGCTCCGTCCCTGTCATGAAGGCCTGCAGCCGCAGGGCCTCGATCTCGTCGAACAAGGCGGCGCGACGAACCTCGTCGAGGTGGGCCGGGGCCTCGTCCAGCAGCAGGACGGGCTGCGCGCTCTGCCCCGCCAACCGCCCCACCTGGGCCAGGATCAGGTTCAGCACGAGCGCCTTCTGTTCACCCGAAGACCCTTCGGCGGCGGGCCGGTTCTTCTCGCGGTGGATGGCCGTCAGGTCCGAGCGATGCGGCCCGAACAGCGAGCGTCCGGCGGCGGCGTCGCGCGCCCGCGCCCGCACCAGACCCTCGCCCAGCATGCCGACGATATCGGCCTCGTCCGCGCCCGCCGCCGCCATCGCCTCGGCCTCGCCGGTCAGACCCAGATCGGCCTGAGGGAAGGGCCGGTCGCCGCGCGCGTCAATGCCGACCTGCAGCGCGGTCAGCGCCCGGGTCCGCGCCATCGCCGCCCGCGCCCCGGCCTCGGACAGCCGCGCTTCCAGCGCATCCAGCCACAGGGGATCGGCGGGCCGACCTTCCGCCCCGTCGGTCAGCAGCCGCAGCCGCTCGCGCAGGGCCTTTTCATAGGTCGAGACCGTCGCCGCATGATCGGGATCAGCCGCGAACACCAGCCGGTCGAAGAACCGCAACCGCGCCGCCCGCGCGTCGGAAAACAGCCGGTCCTGCTCGGGCGTGGCCCAGACGGGGCGTAAGTGATCCAGCAGCCGCCCCGGCGGCGCCGTCTCGCCGTCGATGCGGACGATGCGCCTTGCAGCCCCCGGCGCCTGCACGCCGGTGCCGAGACGGACCTCTTCGCCCTGCTCGTCCAGGGTGACCATGACGGCCCAGGCCCGGCCTGTGGCCTCGCCCGGCTCGCGCCGCCCCATCTCCTGCGCCGTCGCCCCGCGCAGACCCTTGCCGGGGGTCAGCAGACTGATCGCCTCCAGCAGGTTGGTCTTGCCCGCCCCGTTCGGCCCATGCAGCACCACGGCCCCGCCGGAAACCGGCAGGCTGGCGCTCGCATAGGAACGGAAGTCGGTGAGGGCGAGGGAGGTGATCATGCGTCGATCAGCAGATACACCGATTTGGTGGACTGAGGCTCACCAAGAAACCGCTCACCCCGGCGGACGCCGGGGTCCAGTAAGAGCCCACATGCTCGATGCTTAAAGCCAAAGGACTGGATCCCGGCGTCCGCCGGGATGAGCGGAGGTTCAGACCACGTCCTCAAAGCAAGGTCGGAAGCAGATCATCCCAGCCTGGGTTCATCCGTTCGATCAGGTCGAGCTTCCATTCGCGCCGCCATTCCTTGATCTGGCGCTCACGGCGAAAGGCCTCGTCGCGCGTTCCGTGGTGCTCATACCAGACCAGACGGGAAACCCCATACCTGGCCGTGAACCCGCCGCGCAGCTTCTCGCGATGTTCGACGACCCGCTTCAACAGGTCATCGGTCGAGCCGGTATAGAGGACGCCGTTGCGACGACCGGCCAGGATGTAGGTGTAAAAATACATCCAACCTCCCGGCGCGGCTCGCACTGGACCCCGGCGTCCGCCGGGGTGAGCGGGTTGTGTAGCGCCTACACCCGCAGCGGCATCAGCACGTACTGCACGCCCGGATCGGCCGGATCGAGGACCAGGGTCGGGCTGGCTGGGTCGGCGAATTTGAAGTGGGCGGTCTCGCCGGTGATCTGGCCGGCGACGTCCAGCAGGTAGCGGGCGTTGAAGCCGATTTCGAACGGCTCTTCGGAATAGCCGATCTCGACCTCTTCCTCGGCCTGGCCGGCTTCCATGTTGCGGACGGTCAGCTTGACCCGGTCGTTGTCGAAGGCCAGCTTCACCGAGCGGCTCTTTTCCGCCGAGATGGTGGCGACGCGGTCGACGGCCTTGGCGAACAGGGCGTTGTCGATGTCGGCCTGCTTGTCGTTCCCCTTGGGGATGACGCGCAGATAGTCGGGGAAGGCGCCGTCGATGACCTTGGAGGTCAGGCTGGCCTGGCCGAACTCGAAGCGGATCTTCTGGGCCGAGACCTGGACCTGGACCGGGCCGTTGCCGTCGTCCAGCAGGCGGCGGACCTGATCGACCGTCTTGCGCGGCACGATGACGCCGGGACCGCCCGCCGCGCCTTCCGGCGCCGGGGTCTCGGCCAGCGCCAGACGGTGGCCGTCGGTGGCCACGGCGCGCAGCAGCGGAATGCCGCCCTCGGCCACCGTGTGCAGATAGAGGCCGTTCAGATAATAGCGCGTCTCTTCGGTCGAGACGGCGAAACGGGTCTTGTCGATCAGGCGCGCCAGATCTTCCTTGGGCAGGGTGTAGCGGGCGCCCGTGGATTCCGTCGACATGACGGGGAAGTCGCCGGCCGGCAGGACCGGCAGGTTGAACTTGGACCGGCCCGCCGAGATCACCAGCCGCGGATCATCGCCCGAATAGGTCAGGGAGACCTCGGCGCCGTCCGGCAGCTTCTTGACGATTTCGTACAGGGTGTGGGCCGGGGCCGTGATCTGGCCCTCGACGTTCACCTGGGCCTCGGCCTCGTCGACCATCTCCATGTCGAGGTCGGTGGCGGCGAAGGCCAGGCGGTCGCGCCCGGCGCTCAACAGCACGTTCGACAGGATCGGAATGGTGTTGCGGCGCTCGACCACGCTCTGAACGTGCCCGAGGGCCTTCAGGAGCGCGGAACGTTCGATGGTCAGCTGCATGTGGTCTCGCCCGGGCGCGACGCCTTCATCAGCGTCGCCGTAAGGATGGGCTGGAACACTAGCGCATTGAGCGGCGGGGGCAACGGGGGGCCGTCGTCATGAAACGACTGCCCCCGCTATCCACAGGCCGCCCGTGGAAGAACCTTAGCCGCGCAGCTTGCGCGGCACTTCCCTTTTATCCGCGCAGCTTGCGCGTCAGGGCCTCGACGTCGCGGGCGATCTGTTCTTCCTTGGGCATCAGCTCCTCGATCTTGCGCACGCCGTGCAGGACGGTCGTGTGATCGCGTCCGCCGAAGCGACGGCCGATGTCGGGATAGGAGCGGGTCGTGTGCTGCTTGCACAGGTACATGGCGATCTGGCGCGGGCGGGCGATGGCGCGGGTGCGGCGCTCGCTCAGCAGATCGGCCTGCTTCAGGTTGAAGTGGTCGGCCACCGTCTTCTGGATCTCGTCGACGGTGATGCGGCGCTCGGGTCCGCCGCGCAGGGCGACGCCCAGCAGGCTCTGGGCCTCGTCCACGCCCAGCGAGGCCAGGCGGGCGCCGGCCACGGCGGCCAGGGTGTTCACGGCGCCTTCCAGCTCACGCATCGAGCCGGGGGTGCGGTCCACCAGATGTTCCAGAACGTCGGTGCGGGCCTGGCCCGAGACGACGCCCAGCTTGGCCAGGGCGCTCAGGCGCGACTGCGCCACGGCGATCTTCAGGCTGCGGTCGGCGGCCTCGACCGGGCAGGTCAGGCCGGCGGCCAGGTGGCTGCGCAGACGCGGCTCGACGTCGGTCAGGGCGGTCGGGGCGCGGTCGGCCGACAGGACGATGCGTTTGCCGTCCTCGATCAGGGCCGTCAGCGTGTTCAGCAGCTCTTCCTGGGTGCTCGTCTTGCCGCCGACGAACTGGACGTCGTCCAGCAGCAGCATGTCGGCCGAGCGCAGGCTTTCCTTGAAGGCCGCGGTCGAGCGGTCCTGCATGGCGCGCACGAAGGTCGACAGGAAGCGTTCGGCGGTCAGATAGACCACCTTGGCGTCCGGGCGCAGACGCTGCGCCTCCCAGGCGATGGCGTTCAGCAGGTGGGTCTTGCCGTAGCCGTAAGGGCCGCAGAAGAAGACCGGGTTGAAGTGGCCGTCCGCCCAGCTGGCGACCTGCTTGGCGATGGCGAGGGCGAAGGCGTTGCCCTGGCCTTCGACGAAGCTGTCGAAGGTCAGGCGCTCCTGCAGGCCGGCGGCGCGGACGGCGCGGGCGCCGTCGGTCGAGGGGGCGAAGGCGGAGGCGGCCATGGCCGAGGCCGGAGCCATAGCCGAAGCCGGGGCGACCACGCCGCCCACCGAGGCCAGGCGCGGGGCCTCGCCGGCGGGGAAGGCGGTCGCCGGGGCGGGCGAGCCCACCTCGGCGCGGCAACGAACGTCCAGACGGCGCGACAGGCCGTCCAGGCCCAGCCACAGCTCGTTCATGCGACGCAGGGCGTTCTTGCGCACCCAGTCCCGCGCATAGGCGGTCGGCGTCACCAGGATCAGATTGCCCGATCCGTCCAGCCGCACGGCCGACGGCGCGATGTAGCTGCTGAACGGCCCATCGCCGATCTCGGTCTTCAGGCGGCCCGCCGCCTCAGTCCAGATACGGTCAGGATCCGTCATGCCCGTCATCGCCGCGCCCCCCAAAATCGTCAAAGCACACCCGCCAAGAGTTAGAACCACCGAACGAACGCACGTCGAAGGCGACCGCCGGGACGACTTCTCCTGCCCCGCGAAGCCAAGGCTTTGCAGGTGGGGTCGTACTCACGGACAGACGTCTCCCGCCGGCGGAAACCATTGATTTCCCCCGTCTTCATCCGGATTGGGATGGAAGTGCGTTACAGGCCAAAACTTACGCGCCGCACGCCGGAGATCAACGCTGATTCGAGTCGAGATTCGCACTTAAATTGTTTGACTCCGGCAAACCCCGGCAGCGCTTGGGAAAATGGCGATTTCGCCGCAATTTCGAACGCTGGATTCTCTCGGCGACTTAGCGCCAGACAGCAAGACGGCGAGGGAGCTTGCGCTTCCTCGCCGTTGAAATCGTTAGATTTTCTTGCGACAACCCTGTTACGGGTCGTCCGAACGCGTCAGATGACGTCGTTTGACGAAGTCGTGAAACCCCGTCCGCGACGCCCTCTGGATCAGGCGGCCGACAGCTTCTTCAGCTGGGCGGCCAGGCGCGAAACCTTGCGCGAGCCGGTGTTCTTGTGAACCACGCCCTTGGACACGGCGCGCATCAGTTCCGACTGAGCGGTGATGAAAGCGGCCTTGGCGGAGGCGGCGTCGCCACCCGTCAGGGCTTCCTGGAACTTACGCAGATAGGTGCGGACGCGGGTACGGCGGGCCTTGTTTACTTCGGTCCGCGCTTCGATCTTGCGGATCGCCTTGCGGGCGCCTGCATTGTTGGCCATCGGGTAAAACCTTCGAACGAAAACGCCGCAGACCCACGTCCACGGCGAGGAAATCTCAAGAGCGGGCGGCTATAGCGGAAAGGCTCCGACCGGTCAACGCGCACCCGGCCGGAATTGAGTCAGGCAAAGGATTTGGGCGGGCTTCAGCGTCCCTTGAAAACGGGTTTCCGCTTCTCGACGAAGGCGGCCATCCCCTCCTTCTGGTCCTCGAAGGCGAACAGGCTGTGGAACAGGCGGCGCTCGAACACCACCCCTTGTGTCAGGGTCGTCTCGAAGGCGGCGTTGACCAGTTCCTTGTTGGCCATGACGGCCAGCAGCGACTGGGAGGCGATCTTGGCGGCGACGGCGCGGGCCTCGTCCAGCAGGGCGTCAGACGCCACCACGCGCGACACCAGGCCGGCGCGCTCGGCCTCGGCCGCGTCCATCATCCGCCCCGTCAGGCACATGTCCATCGCCTTGGCCTTGCCCACGGCGCGGGTCAGACGCTGCGAGCCGCCGATGCCGGGGGCCACGCCCAGGTTGATCTCGGGCTGGCCGAACCTGGCCGTCTCCGAGGCGATGATGAAGTCGCACAGCATGGCCAGTTCGCAGCCGCCGCCCAGGGCGTAGCCCGACACCGCCGCGATGATCGGCTTGCGGAAGCTGGCCACCCGGTCGTGGGCGCGAGCGAAGAAGTTGCCGCGATACATGTCGGCGTAGGCCTGATCCGCCATCTCCTTGATGTCGGCGCCGGCGGCGAAGGCTTTCACCGAGCCGGTCAGGACCACGCAACGCACGCTGTCGTCGTCGGCCACGCTCTCCAGGAAGTCGCCCAGCTCGCCGGTCAGCGCGGTGTTGAGCGCGTTCAACGCCTCGGGCCGGTTCAGGGTGACGACTGCATAGCCGTCGGCGCAGCGTTCGATCAGCAGGGTGGAATAGGCGTCAGCCATCAGGGCGCTCCTCATATTATCGTTCGCCGGCAGGTCTAGCGCCTCAGCCCGCCCACTGGAACACCTTGCCCCCTATCGCTTCTGACAGACCGGACAGAAGAAGGTCGAGCGCCCGCCCTGGACCACGCGCGCCACCAGGCCGGAGCATCCCTCCGTCCGGCACGGCTGGCCCTCGCGGCCATAGACGTCGAAGCGGTGCTGGAAATAGCCCTGACCGCCCTCGACGTTGGCGAAGTCCTTCAGGGTCGAGCCGCCCGCCGCGATGGCGTCGGCCAGGACGTGCCTCACCTCGGTCGCCAGCCGCTCCAGCCGGGGCCGGCTGACCTTGCCCGCCGGGGTCAGGGGCGAGATGCGGGCGCGGTACAGGGCCTCGCAGACATAGATGTTGCCCAGACCGGCCACGATCCTCTGGTCCAGCAGGCTGACCTTGATGTTCTGCGCCTTGCCCGCGAAGACCTCGGCCAGATGGGCCGCCGAAAAGCCGTTGCCCAGCGGCTCGGGCCCCAACCCCGAAAACCAAGCATGACCCTCGACCGCCTCCGTCGGGATCAGCCCCATGAAGCCGAAGCGCCGCGCGTCGGCATAGCCCAGCCGCGTCAGCACCCCGCCCCGCTGGGCCGTCAGGCTCATATGTTCGTGCTTGCCGATCAGCGGCGCCTCCGTCTCGAAGGCCCCCGGCGCGACACCCTCCAGAGTGAACCGCCCGGTCATGCCCAGATGCGTCACCCAGGTCTCGCCGGTCGACAGCGGAAACAGCAGATACTTGGCCCGCCGGTCCAGCCGCAGCACCGTCGCCCCGTTCAGCCGCTCGACGAACCGCTCGGGAAAGGGAAAGCGCAGATCCGGCCGGTTCTGACGCGCCGCCGTCAGCCGCGCCCCCTCCAGCACCGGCTCCAGGCCGCGACGCACGGTTTCGACTTCGGGTAATTCAGGCATGGCGAAAACCTAGCCCTTCTCCCCTCAACCGAAAAGCGCGCCTTCGATCGTCCTTCTCCCCTTGCGGGAGAAGGTGGCGGCTCTCGACTTGATCGGGGGCTGACGGATGAGGGGTCTCGCCGCCCTCGAAATCCGCACCCGTCGCCCGCCGTCGCGAGACCCCTCATCCGACCTCGCGCTGCTCGGCCACCTTCTCCCACAAGGGGAGAAGGAAAAAGCGTGCGCCATCGCAGTCCGCCGCGCCAATCCCCACGATTTCCCGCAACTGCCCGCCGCTCACGCCAAACAGCCCGCCCCACCCGCCAACTGCCCCATGCTCCCCCTCGTCCCGTCGCAAGGGAGGGCTCGCTCGGCCGGCGAACCGAAGCGGCGGCGGGAGCGGAGAGAACGGGGGTCTTGTCGGACCGTCAGCCTCTCGTCGCGCGCACCGGGCAAGGGAGCACCCAGCGGAAGGCGGCGATGGATCAGGCGGGCGGTTCAGAGGTGAAGGGAGCGGCTCGCGAACACGCGTTGCTCTTGTGGTCTCAAGTAGCCCGAAGGGCGATAGACCACACCTCAATCAAGACGCCGCTGGGGCCTAGCGACGGGGCG